>CAIYEN010000180.1 GCA_903925205.1 uncultured Opitutia bacterium
CCCTCGGCTAACGACCTCGCTTACGGCACGTCGCAGAACCTCATCCTGCGCCCCGAAGCCAACCGGGCCTTCGAGGCTGGCCTGCGTTTCAACAACACCGACGCACGCTGCCCTCATTGGACCCTCGTCGCTTTCGAAAACAACCTGACCGACCTGATCGACTACGACCCGAACGATAACTATAAAACCTTCAACATCGCAAAAGCGCGCACCCGTGGGCTCGAACTTGGCGTCGAAGCCCGACCGACCAAAGGCGTCCGCCTCTTCGGAGCCGCGACGTCCCTCCAGACCAAGGCCTTGACCGACTACCTCGGCGTCGTCGCCACCGGACAGTCCCTGCTGCGCCGTCCGACCTTCACCCTCTCCGCCGGCGCGGAGCTCACGCCCACCGAACGCTGGAGCTTCGGCGCTGGCGTCACCCTGCTGCATGGTCGCGTAGACTTCGACTGGGATAACTTCCAGCGCGTCAATCTTCCGAATGCCTTAGTCTGGCGTGGCTGGGCACGCTTCGCCTGGGATGACTCAACGGACCTGACGATGCGCCTGGAAAACATCGGGGGCGAAACCGCCCCACCCGCGGCCTTGGGCTATGGCGCCCAACCCCGTTCAATCTACGTCGGCGTGGCCAAGAAGTTCTAAAGAACAGAGGGGGGCTGGTAGGGTTGCGACTACGTCGGGTCTTTTCCCTGCCTCGAGGTAGGGTCAGCACTGCGTGCTGACCTAGGGGAATCGACAGACGGACTAGGTTGGCACGCAGTGCCAACCCTACCCGATGCACTGGGTTAGGGGCGCGACTGCGTCGCGACCTCTGTTCATCAGGAGACGGGAGAGTTCCACTTCCCTTCCGTCCCCACCTCGCTCTGGTCAACGGACGCGACGCAGTCGCGCCCCTACCAGTAAGCAGGACAGCACGTGGTGCTGTCCCTACCTCACAATCCCCAAGCCCACCATACTCCTGCCAACCAATCCCCTCGCACCGCCGTCCCCTCTTGCCTCCCGCACGGTTTAGGGCAAAGTTCATCTTCCTTCCTAATGAGCCGGTATTATTTCGCCTACGCCTCCAACCTTGACGCCGCTCAGATGGAACGACGCTGCCCAGGCCTGCAGTACCGCGGCAAAGCCTTCCTGCCGAAGCACCGACTGGCGTTCACCCACATGAGCACGACCTGGGGCGGCGGGTCGGCCGACATCCTGGAAGATGCGGATTCCCCGGGCGTCTGGGGTGCCGTCTACGAACTCACACTGGAGGACTGGAAACGCCTCGTCGAAGCCGAGGGTGCGCCCTACAAGCGCGTCACCGTCACCGTCTGGGAAGCTGGCGTCGAAGACTGCCCGCTCGAATGCGATGCCTTCAAGGTGATCGATGTCACTGGCCCGCACCTCCCCTCCAAGCTTTACCACGAAAAGATCGTACGCGGGGCTTTAGCGCGCGGGCTTCCCGCGGGCTGGGTCACTTGGTTGCGCGGGCTTTCCGCCAAAGGTTGACCGTGGCGAAGCCCAAGGCCCGTTGCTTTTGGTGCGGGGATGACCCGCTGTACGTCGCCTACCATGACGACGAATGGGGCGTGCCCGTGCATGACGACAGGCAACACTTCGAGCAACTCATCCTCGAAGGCGCCCAAGCCGGCCTCTCCTGGCTGACCGTGCTGCGCAAGCGTGAGCACTACCGCAAAGCCTTTGCTCAGTTTGACCCCAAGAAAGTCGCCCGCTTTGACGCGAAGAAAATCGATGGGCTAATGCAGAATGCCGGCCTCGTCCGCCATCGCGGCACACTCGCAGCCGCCGTCGGTAACGCGCGGGCCTTCTTGACGATTCAAACCGAGTATGGGAGCTACGATGCTTGGCTCTGGGCCCAAGCGAAAGCCTTCCCCGCCAAGCGTGACCGTATGGCCTCGACCTCGCCCTTAGCCGAACACCTCTCCCAAGAACTCCGCCAGCGCGGCATGAAATTCGTCGGCCCTTCCATCATGCACGCCACCCTCCAAGCCATCGGGGTTTACCAGGATCACCTCCCGGGGTGCTGGAAGTACGGAAGGAAGTAGGGGATTGGGGATGGGGGATGGGTAAGGTGCAAAGGTGACAATCGGCCGGTGACCTGTGCAAAAGTGCAAAGGTGGACGAGCGTTCGGAGTACAGAGTACCGATAAAGGGGGTCGGATGCGACGCAGTCGCGCCCCTAACTTACGGCAACTAGGACAGCACGTGGTGCTGTCCCTACCTCCCACCCATGCAGCCACCTCTGCACTTTTGCACCGTTGCACTTTTGCGCTGCATCTTTTCAGCCCCCATCCCCTATCCCCCATCCCCTATCCCCCATCCCCTATCCCCTATCCCCTATCCCCCATCCCCCTATCATTCGGGAACCTTTCCCCTCGTTTAGACTCATAAATCCCATCGACAGCCCCAAGGGTCAGGTTCAATCCTGTTAGACCCCTGGGCTCCCCACCCTCCCCCCTCTATGTTCACCCATACACGTACCCTCGTGGCCCTGACCGCACTCGCGCTCTCGGCCCTTACGGCCCCGGCCGCGGATGCCCCTAAGAAGGCGGATGCTCCGAAGAAAGCCGCCGCTAAGCCAACCGGCAAATACATGGAGATGGACTACGGTCGCTTCTTCAGCGCCTCCATCGACAATACCCAAGGCAAGAACCCTTTCGAGAAGAAGGGCTGTGCGGCCAATAAGGCCATCCTAGTGAACCTCGGCGCCGAAGATGCCGGCTATGCCTTTGACACCGAAACCCTCCGAGGCGCTGGCCTTTGGTCCGGCGGCTGGTTCAAGCGCAAGGGCGTTGCCTTCGACGGTGCGCACGGCCCCAACCCGGCTCCGGCCGAAGGCGCCGACCTCTTCACCGAAACCAACCCAGGTCCTGGCTGGAGCCAGAACGGCAGCTTCGCGGACCCACGTAAACTCCCTGTCGGCCCGGCGAACGTCATGTCGCCGATTCCACTCGGCCCGCTCCCACGCGAACACTCCAAGTACCTCGGCCTCTACCTCGCTGGTGATCGCGTCACCTTCGCCTACACCGTCGGTGGCGCCAGCCTCCTCGAAAGTGCGGAACTCGAAACCATCGGCGGCGTCAAGGTCCTCAGCCGCTCTTTCACCGTCGTCTCCGGAGAACTCAACGAATCCGTCCGCCTCGCTGACCTCCCTTATGGCGGCAGCATGAAGGCCAACGGCCTCACCGCTTCGCTCACGCTCAGCAAGGGCAAGGCTGGCGACGAACTCCCGACCGAAGTCGCCGTCCACGGCGTCAACGGCATGCTCACCACCGACGGCAACGTGCTGGTGCTCAAGCTTGGCAAGGTCGCCGCTGGTACCAGCTTCAAGGTCTCCTTCGCCCATGGTGGCAAGGACGTCGGCGCCCTGACCAAGGCCGCCGCCGGCAGTGCCAAGCCAGTCGACCTCCGCGCCTTCACCAAGGGCAGCGAATCGCATTGGAAGCAGGACGTCGTCACCGAAGGCGTCCTCGGCGAAGTCGACCAGACGAAGCAGGCCGACGCCGTCAAGGAACAACTCGCGAAGGCCACCGACGCGAACAAGAAGGCCGCGCTCCAGGACAAGCTCGCCGAAATCCTCAACGCCCCGTACCTCGTCGACAACGTCACCATCCCCGAAAATAACCCTTATAAGTCTTGGATGCGGGTCGGGGCCCTCGCCTTCTTCCAGGACGGCCGCATCGCCTTCTCCACCTGGAGCGGCGACGTCTGGGTCGGTAAGGTCGCCGATGAGAAGCTGAGCAAGATCACTTGGCACCGCTACGCCACTGGCATCTTCCACGCCCTCGGCCTGACGGTCGTCAACGAGCAGCTCTACGTCCTCGGCCGCGACCAGATCACCCGCCTGCATGACCTCAACGGCGACGGTGAAGCGGACTTCTACGAAAACTTCAACAACGACGTCCAGGTCACCTCGAACTTCCACGAGTTCACCTTCGACCTCCAGACCGACTCCCAGGGTAACTTCTACTTCCTAAAGGGTGGCCCCGTGAATCCAGGTGGTCGCGGCTGGGGTCCGCTCAGCGACCACCATGGTTGCATCTTCAAGGTCTCCCCGGATGGCAAGAAGTTCGAAGTCTATGCCACGGGCATCCGCGCCCCGAACGGCATGGGCGTCGGCCCCAACGGCGAAATCTCCAACGGCGACAACCAAGGCACTTGGGTGCCCGCCGACTACATCCACCTCTCGAAGCCGGGAGACTTCATCGAAGTCCCTGACCTCGCGCACAAAGAGCCAGCGCCCACCAAGTACGGCACGCACCTCTGCTGGATCCCCTATGACGTCGACAACTCCAACGGCGGTCAGACTTGGGTCACCAGCAAGAAGTGGGGTCCCTTCGAAGGCCGCATGCTCTACCTCTCGTACGGCAAGTCCTCGCTCTTCGGCGTCCTCCAGGAACGCGTCGGCGACGTCGCTCAAGGGGGCGTGGTCAAGTTCCCGCTGAAGTTCACCACGGGCCAGATGCGCGGGCGCTTCAGCCCGATCGACGGTCAGCTCTACACCTCTGGCCTCAAGGGTTGGCAGACGAACGGCGTGAAGGACGGCGCCATCCACCGCGTGCGCTACACCGGTAAGTCCGTCACCATGCAGGAAACCCTGCACGTCACCACCAAGGGCATTACGATCGGCTTCTCGGGCGCGCTGGACAAGAAGTCCGCTGGCGACGTCCAGAACTACTCCATCGAGCAGTACAACTACCTGTACTCGGGCGCTTACGGCTCTGCGGATTACAAGGTCAGCAAGCCGGGCGAGAAAGGCACGGACCCCGTCGCCATCAAGTCGGTGACGGTCTCCGCCGACGGTAAGTCCATCTTCCTCGAAGTCCCAGGCCTTAAGCCAGTCGAGCAGATGCGCATCAAGATGAACCTCAAGGCTGCGGATGGTTCGCGCGTGCCTGATGAGGTCTGCAACACCATTAACGTGGTGCCGGAAAAGCAGGGCGAAGACTACCGTAGCTTCGCTAAGTAATCCACCGCAGCGTCTCCGAACCAAGGCCCGGCTAAACGCCGGGCCTTTTTGTTGCTGGACGCTTGCCATGGGCGGGCGAACTGACGCAATAAGCAGCGTCCCGAAGCCATGCCATTCCGTCGCCTCCTTGCCCTCCCCTGCCTATGGCTGCTCGCCTTGGCGACGAGTCTCCTCGCCAGCGAACCCGGCCTAAGCACGACCTTCTCCGCGGGCGGCCAGACTGACACACGCGTCGACCGTCTGCTCGCCTTGTATGTGCCCGCGGGGCAACCAGTCACCCCCTTCCTCAAAGCCGGCCCCTTTACCGCGAAATGGGAAGGCCAGATTGAGTCCTCCATTCGCGGGAGCTTCACGTTCAGCGCGGAGACTTCGGGGAACTTCAAGTGCACGATCAACGGCCAGGTTGCTTGGGACGGCACGGGCCCAAAAACCATCCAGATTAACCAAGGTGCCAACAAGATCTCCGCTGAGTTCACGAGCGCCGCCCAGGGCGACAGCTTCGTCCGCTTCTTCTGGCAGTCGAAGGAGTTCCCGCTCGAGCCTGTGCCGCCGATGGCCCTCGCGCATGAACCCACCCCGGCCGAGCAGGCTGGCCAGCAGCTGCGTCAGGGCCGTCTCCTCTTCGCCCAACTGAATTGCGCCGCTTGCCACGCCGATGCTCAGCGCATCCCCGCCAAGGGCCAAGGCATGCCAGAGCTCGGTCAGCTCGCGCCGCTACTGAGCGGCTTTAGCACGAAATATAATCCGGACTTCCTCACCGAGTGGATTGCTGACCCGCACTCCATCCGCCCCGGTACGCACATGCCCAAGATTTTCACAGGCCCCGACGCCGGCCAGAAAGCCGCCGACCTCGCCGCCGCCCTCACGCAAGGCGAAGCGCCCAAGCCCGGCACGAAACCGAAGGCCGAAGACGGCCTCGCGGGCGGCGCCCTCTTCGCGAACCTCGGTTGCATCGGTTGCCACCAGCGCCCCGACGCGGAAGTGGCGGGCAGTCCGAGCCTTGGTCGTATCCCACTCGCCCACCTCACGGATAAGTATCACCTGCGTGTCGAAGCCCTCGCCGCTTTCCTGAAGGACCCCAGTGCCAACTACGCCGCGACGCGGATGCCGCACTTCCGCCTCAACGACGAGGAAAGCACGCAGCTCGCGACGTACCTCTTACTCAATGGCCGCATGATTAAACGCAAGGCCATCCAGGGCGACGCCACCCGTGGGGCGCAGTTGCTCGTCAGCGCTGGCTGCCTGAATTGCCACGCCGGCATGCCCGCCACCACGCAGCCCGCCTTGGCGATTATCCAGAAAGCAAATGATAAAGGCTGTTTGGCGAGCACGCCCGCCACGCGCGGCACGGCCCCGGACTACACCCTCAACACTGAGCAACGCGCCGCCCTTAAAGCCTTCCTGCACACCGACCTCGCCTCGCTAAAGCAGGACGTCGCCGCTGAATTTGCCACGCGCCAAGTCAAGGACCTGAACTGCGTCGCCTGCCACGCGCGCGATAACGCCAGTAGCACTTGGGCGAAGGTCGATGCCGAGTCCCGGAAACTCCGTGCCGCCCTGCCCGCCAAGGATCACGTCGAAGGTGAACCGGTGCCCGACGCTCCCGTCCCCGCGCTCACTTGGACCGGCGAGAAGTTGCGTCATGATTGGCTGGTGAAATTCCTCTCCGGCCAAGTCGAACCCAAGCCCCGGCCGTGGCTGATCGGGCGGATGCCCGGCTTCGCACACCGCGCCGAGGGCCTTGCGCTCGGCTTCGCACACCAACACGGCCTGCCGCAGCAGGAAGTCGCCGAAGCGGCCCCGAACGAAACCAAGGTCAAGTTCGGCGAAACCCTGCTCGGAAATAGCGGTGGCTTTAACTGCATCCAATGCCACGGCTTAGGCGACCAAGCCGCGACCGCCGTCTTCGAAGCACCGGCAATCAACTTCGTGCAATCCATCGAGCGACTCCGCAAAGGCTACTTCGCCCGCTGGGTGATGGCCCCGACCCGTATCGACCCCGAAACCAAGATGCCGAAGTACGCCGACCCCGAGGGGATGACCCAACTCACGGACCCCTTGGACGGCAAGGGCGCCGAGCAATTCGAAGCCATTCGCGAATACCTCCGGACGGTGAAGTAGTCCCGGCCCGGCCAGCTTAGACTTATAAACAATATAAGTCGCTGGCCTTCAATGGTTAGCAGCACTTTAAACCGGGCCTTTCCGGGCCTGGCACCTTCTATTCGCAGGCTATTCGCAGCGTGAGACGGCAAAAACTTCCCCACCCGACCCCGAAGCGTCCGTGCTTCGCTTCTGAAGTTACTCGACTGTAACCGAAACTCCTTATGCTCGGACTCCACCCCAAGCCCTCTCTTATGTCCCAACTCAATCGTCGAACGTTCATCAAGAACACGGCCATCGCTACCGCGGTGGCTGGCCTCAGCGCCCGCTCCTTCGCCCAATCCACGGGTGCCAACGGTGACCTCCGCGTCGCCGTCGTCGGCTTCCGTAGCCGCGGCATGGAGCACATCAAGGAGCTCCAGAAGATCAAGGGCGTCCGCATCGTCGCTCTCTGCGACGTGGACTCCACCGTCGTCGCGAAGGGCCTCAAGGCCATCCCTGGTGCCAAGGGTTACTCCGACATCCGAAAGATGCTCGAAGACAAAGACATCGACGCCGTCTCCATTGCTTCACCGAACCACCAGCACTCCATCCAAGGCATCTGGTCCCTCCAGGCCGGCAAGCACCTCTACGTCGAAAAGCCCCTCTCGCATAATATCTTCGAAGGCCAGCAGCTCGTTGCCGCCTCGGAGCACTTCAGCAAGCTCATCGTTCAGGCCGGCACGCAAAGCCGCTCTGGCGCCGGCATCATCGCCGCCGTCAAGGACGTCCACGCTGGCAAGTATGGCAAGGTGAAGGTCGCCCGCGCCATCTGCTACAAGCGCCGCAAGTCCATCGGCCC
>CAIYEN010000181.1 GCA_903925205.1 uncultured Opitutia bacterium
ACGTCGAGTTTTCCCTGCGTAGCCATGTCCCTACTACTGCGGGGAGTCGGGTTTGATGTGAACCAAAAACAGGGCCGGCCCGTTTCCGGACCGACCCAGCCTAAATTGGTGATCATGACGGGACTTGAACCCGGACACCTTGCGGCACATGCACCTCAAGCATGCGTGTCTGCCAGTCCACCACCTGAGCAATCTAAGGAAGGTGGAAAGTGGAACACCCGGGCATCAGTGCAAGAAAAAAGCGTTTGTGCCCACGCTTGCCAAGCGAGGTATCTTTGCCAACTCTCGACCCGCAATGTCTCCCGATCCGGCCGATTCGTCCCGCCCCCCCGAAGATTCTATCAAACCGATAGACCTTTCTTCGCTTGGTTTTGGCCCTTCCTGGGTGGACGGCCCGAACGAAAACATCGGCGCCAGTCGAGGTTCCCGCCGCGAAGGCGGCGACCGTCCTTCCTTCCGTGAGGGTGGTAACCGTGGTCCCTCCCGTGGCCCCGGCGGTCCGTCCCGCGGCCCCGGCGGTCCGTCCCGCGGACCCGGTGGTCCCTCGCGTGGCCCCGGTGGTCCCGGTGGCCCGTCCCGTGGCCCGCGCGACGATCGTCGCGGACCCTCGCGTGACGACCGTGGCGATCGCTTCCAAGACGAGCCAGCGATTCCGCAGATGGTCGTAACGTCCGGCTTCTTCCCCGACGACGCCAAATTTGAGTTACTCGGCGATGCGATGAAGAAGAGCCAAATCACGTACGAGCTCTTCAGCGTCGCGCTGCTGATTTTGGACAAGGAAGATCGTCTTTCGATTGTCATCAGACCGGCCGACGCCGAAAAGCGCCCCGATGCGACGCTCTCCATTTCCGTGCCAGACAGCGTCCCGTTCTTGACCGAAGCCGAAGCCGTGAGCCACGTGCTCAACCGCCACCTCGACAAGTTCTTCGATACGGTCGAGGTCGAAACCGAAGCGCCGAAGGGCTCCTTCTTAATGGTCGCCCGCTGCAAGCGCACGGGGGCGATTCTCGGCTCGCCGACGCACCACAGTTACCAGAAGGCCCTCCGCGAACACCACGCGCGCACCTGCCCGAACGCCGCGTTTGACCGCTTCAAGGCTGACCTCGAAATGGTCCGCGAACCCGAAGCCATCGAGGCGTGGAAGAAGTCCATGTCCACCCGCACGGAATACGCCCCGAAGGACCGCCAGGAAGGCGAACCAGAGCGCCTGGAAAGCATGGACGCCGCCCGCGGCTTCCTGCTGGCCTTCCGCCGCGAAGCCACCGTCATCTCCCGCAATCAGGTCCGCTTCCCCGGCCGTCTCCTTGCCGAGATGCCCCCGGGCCCGCTCCGCGATTGCGTCCGCTACGCCCTCGACCGCCAGCGCGACTTCCCGCTCGATACCGCCAACGGCATCCGCGGCCGCCTCCGCAAGGAAGGCTTCCACCTCTACAAGAAGGGCTCCAAGGGTATCACCTACGCTTGTGGCGTGCGCCGCAAGTGCCGTGACCCGAAGTCTAGCTTCAGCGACTCGATGCAGAAGATCTTCGACTGCCTCGACAAGACGTCCGGCATCCAAGGCAAGGACGTCGCCCTCGCCGTCGCCGGGGAAACCGCGGATGACGCCGCCAAGGCCCGCGTGCTGGCCGACCTGAACTTCCTCATCGGAGAAGGCTACATCGCCAAGCTCCACGATGGTCGTCTCTTTGCCCAGCCCGTGCTCAGCACCCAGGCGCAGGCCAAGGAAGAAGCGGCTAACGAGGACGCCTCCGAAGAGAAGTAAGCGCGAGCTAGGCGAGCTTTCGAAAGGCAAGGGCAGCACCAGGTGCTGCCCTTCTTGTTTCTTGCCTTGGTCAGCTAGGCCTCGAGGTAGGGGCGCCACGACGTGGCATCCGCTCGAAACCGTAGACGGCACTCATCGGGATTGGGCTCTGCCACAAGATACCACACGGCTGGATGCCCACGGACGCGACGCAGTCGCGCCCCTACCCGACTCTCCCCCACTCTCCTCCTACCCTTCCCCGACTCTTCCCCGACTCTCCCTTATTTCCAATTATCCGCAATCCAAGGGGTCGGGAGGACCCGCCGATACCACTTACCGCTGCGGCCCACCAAGGCGTCTGGCGGATTGGGCACGCCGTGGAAGACGATGATCTTGGCGCCTTCGGGAATCGCGGGCGTCTGGAAAAAGGAGAAGGGGAAATACTTCACGCAGTGGCGCTTGAAGCTGCGGCACCAAGTCTCGGGCCAATAGCCGACCTTGCCCTGCGAACTTAAGTGCGCTGTCAGAAATTCCTGTTCATTACGGTGACGCTGGCGGACGGCTTCCAAGTTCTCCCGGAAATACTCCAGGACGTCGGGATGCGCGCCGGCGGTCCAGCGGTAGACGGAAGAGTTGCCGGTGTAATCGCCCTTCTGCCAGTCACGGATAATCAGGAATTCACCCGGCTGCTGGAAGAAGGAATCCATGTTGCCGACGATGACGATGTCGATGTCGAGGAAGAGGACTTCCCCCTTCAGCTCAGGGCCGCCCGGAGCACTGAGGTCGGGCGAGAAAGACACCAGCTTCGTCCAGCCACGCTCCGGGGCGCCCGCGGGGAGCTTGAGACTCGGAATGGGGAAGGTCTCGATGCCGGGATTGAGGCCATCCTTATTATCGGTGAGACAAACGAAGCGATGCGGCATCGTGAGATGCCGCTGGACCATCGAGTGGAGACGGTTGACGTATTCGGGACCATACTTGGTGCCCCACTTCATGCAAAGGACGGTAGCCATGCGAGGTTCCCATCGTGGGCGAGGAATCGCCCGTCCTCCAGAGTAAACCGCTCCCCCAACCGAGCTTTCCGCCCCTTGCAGACCAGCCGCTTTGGGGTAAAGTGCTCGGCATGAGCGACGACGACTACACCCCCGACGACGGCGGCGACCCAACGAACAACCACGGCCACGGCGAGGACGGCGACCGTGACCACGAGGCCGGCAGTTTCTACGAAGAACAGTACATCTGGGACAAAAATGATGATGACGCACGCCGTGGGAGCTGCTTGCTCGTGCTCTTCGCACTGCCCGCCGCCGGCCTACTGGCGTTGCTCTGGTAAAGGCCCAAGCTTCAGAGCACGTCCTTATAAAAATCTGGCCGCCAAGTCCAGCGGGGGTCATGCAGGACGCGTAACGACTCTTCGACCGTCAGGCCCGTCGCCGCACTGGCGCGATTATTCGCCCGTGTGCTCACCCACTGCTGCCGCTCGGCGGGCGTCAACCGATCCATCCGCCCATGCGGCACGCCCATGGCCACCAGATGGAGCCAGAAGCCTTCGAGCTGGAAGATACTCTGGGCAGGAGTCAGGAGCTCCACTTCCAGACAAAAGGTCGGGCCGTTCTCTTGGTAGAAATCGACGAGGCGTTGGGCGCCATGCAACGCGACGTGCTCGCGACAATGCCGCCAGAAAGGCGTATCCGCCCGACGGTTAAAACGGTAATGGACGGCCAAGAAATCGCGGATCTCGTCCCAGAGCCGACCACACAAGCGATCCGTCGATTCCCGCATGCAGTGGTTCTTCTTAAAGCCGCCCTCGGTGAGCGCAATCGTAAGGAAGCGACACTCGTGGGCGATGCACAGCAGGGAGGTCGCCTCGAGGGGTTCCACGAAGCCAGCCGCATTGCCGACGGCGAAGACGTTGCCGACCCATTGGTGGGCATAGCGCCCAGGGACAAAGGGCACAATGCGGGTCGGACCCACCTTAGGGTTCTTGGCCCTAAACTCGGCCTCCGCTGCCGCATCCGAAATAAACTTTGAGCTATAAACATAACCGCGGTTGATGCGTCCCGGATGCTCAATCTGCCAAGCCCAGCCTGCATCCATGGTCTCCGCCGTGGTGTACGGTAGAATCGGCTCCGTCGTCCGCGCCCAACCGCCAACGATGGCTTTATCACAGAAGAGCGAGTCGGCGTAACTCATGAAAGGCGTCCCCAGCGCCTTACCGATGAGCTCGGCACGGAAGCCAGAGGCATCGACAAAGAAGTCCGCCGCCAAACGTTGGCCATCTTTCAGGTGTAAGGCTTGGATCTCCCCGCCAGCCTGTTCAACCGAGGCGAGGTCCCCATCAATCACTTCGATACCCAGCTTAGCCGCGTGACGCTCCAACCAAGCAACGAGCTCAGCGTTCTCGAGATGATAACCGACCGTGGGATTCACCAGCGGCCACGGACCCTCTGGGCTGCGCGGAAAAACTTTCCCCGCCGCCATCATCGAGGTAAAGATGTCCACGTCGGCTAGCGTCTCCGTGCAAGCGAAGCCAATCGGCACGCCCGAGGGCTCGAACTTCTGCCGTAGGGCGCCGGTGAACGTATAGTGGTAGTCTTCTTGCCCCCAAACGAACTTGATACCGAGTTTGAGCGAGGGCTTCACTGCCCGATAGAACTCGGTAGGAGAAACGCGCAAGAAGCCGTGAATAAAACGCAAGAGATCCGTCGTACTCCCCTCGCCGACCCCGATGATCCCCAACGTCGGACTACGCACCACCCGGACACGCAGGCGTGGTTGGTGGGTCTTCAGGCTGGCAGCCATAAAGAAGCCTGCGGTTCCACCGCCAAGGATGATGACATCCTGAATCATAGGGGTTGTCGGGGGTAGCGACGTCCCGAAACTAACCACCCCGACCCGTAGGTCAAGCGTCTCGTATTATAGAGTCTTACAAGGATAAATCTTACCGCAGCGAACGGAGCCAGGCGACGAGGTCCGCCAACTCGGCTGGCGAAAAAGCGGCATCGAGGCCACCCGGCATCAAGCTGGCTTCGAGCTGGGTATCGCTCATCACGCTGGTTACGGGCAAGGTCTGGAGCTGGCCAGCGGCGTCCATCAGCACGAGCCCTTCGGCCCCACGGGACTTAATCAAGCCCAGGTGGTTCGCACCATCGGCGGTGACAACGGCATGAAGCTCATAATCCCGCGCGATCGTATTACTGGGGAAAAGAATGCTTTCGACGAGTTCGCGTTCCGTACGAATCGCCCCGATGCGCGAGAGGTTCGGCCCGATGGCCCGGCCCACCTCACCCACCTGGTGGCAGGCGACGCAAGCGCCCTTCCCTGCCGCGAAATTTCGGGCCCCAGCTTCCGGGCGGCCACTCCGAGCCGCTTCTTGGGCCCAGGCATCGAGCTGAGACTTCTTGGCCGCGGTGGCAGCCAGGGCCGCGTTAAACGCTGGCTCCATGACTTCGAAGACGGGGCGGGGCCACTTGGCGAAGGCGACGCGCACCTCATCGGGCTGGAGCGTGCCGAGCTGCGGCGACTGCGCGAAGGCCGCCGCGATCTGCTTCCCTTGCTCGGGAGTGTACTTTCGCTGATTCCGCAAGAAGTCCCCTTGCTCAATCGGTCCGGCCTGCATGAGCACAGGGAGATAGCGTTCCAATTGGGCCGCCGAGAGCGGCGCTTCCGACAGGCGGCGAGCGGCTTCAATCCGTGGGCCGGCTTGTCCAGCGTCCGCAACTAATGCCAAGAGTAAGTCAAAGGCGGCTGGACTCAGTTTGCTGCCAGCATCCGATAGGGCCAAGAGCGCCCGTAGGCGCAAAGGAGCGGGGCGTGCCTGGTCGGCGGCGAACACGTTGAGACGAGCGTCAAAACTCCGATGCTTCACGCGGGTGATGGCCTCGAAGAGCCCGGGGGTCACCTCCGTATCCAGAAGGCCAAGCAAGACCGGCCGCCACTGCTGGTCCGGCAATTTACCGGTGGAGTTGGCGATGGCCTTCAGTGCCACCTGTCGCACGGGCCCTTGCTTGGTGAGCGCCGTCGCCAAGGCCTTCGCGACCTCCGGGCCGCTGGCCAGCGCGGTCCCCAGACGTTCAAAAGCCAGGAGGCGGCGGTCGGACAGCACCGATGCCGCCAGCCAATCCGTAAAAACGTTGGCGACCCGGGCATCGGCATCCGGCGCCTTGCCGATAGCAGCGGCGGCATTTGTCGCCAAGGCGGGCTCCGCCGCGTCTAAAACTGTCGCCGCGAAATCGTAGACCGCCGCCAGGTCTTCGGGCTTGGTCGCGACCTGCGAAAGAATCCGTAGCAGGCGGGCCTGTTGCCGCGGAGTCTGGGCGGCCTTGAGCTGCCCCACGCCAAAAGCCTGCGTCTTCATCGCGGCGTATTCGGCCGCATGTTCGAGAAAAGCATCGAGGGGCTTATCCAATAGCTCCAGCAACGCGGCGCGCGCAGCCGGCGTGCCGACCATGCGGAAGGTGAGCTGCTCGCAGGCCCGCCGGGCCACGGCGGGATCAGCCGACGCCAAGTCGCGGGCGATATCCTCGTCGCTGAGCACGCGATAAGGGGAAGGCTTCGCGGCTGCCAAGGCCACGGGCTTGATGGGACGGACACGATAAATGCCTCCGGGCACGTTGGCGGAGTTGAGGAGACTGGAGGGACAATGCGGATACCACGTGCCAGTATCCAGCACGAGCAAAGAACCGTCCGGAGCTTCGACAACGTCGGTGAGGTGGGCGCCCGTCTTGGTGAGGCTAAGAAATTCGTGTTCGGAGGCGCGGTAACCAGCGCCTTCCTTCTGGAGTTCAAGACGGATGACCTTCTGCGAGTTGTAAAGCGACACCATGAGGTGGAGGTTTTCGGAAGCAGCGGCGAGAGCTGGCGCGAGTTCATTGGCGCGCGACCACAGGGCACAACCACTCGGGACCATGTGTCCGAGGTTGGCGACTAAGGGCATCTTCTCGTGCGTGCGGAGCTGGTCGGCGACGATGTGCAACCAATCTGGACGGGTGTAGATGCCGCCGAGCTGCCACTGGCCGATGGTGTCGTGCCGCGGGACGCCGTTATACAAATTGCAGGTGCCGAAGATCTCCCCCGTCGGCGCGAAGGCTAGGCCCGTCGGGTTATCCCCGCAAATCAGCGAGTGCCAGCGGACATCCGAGCCATCGAGGCGCATCGACCACACCCCGCTGGCCATGCCTTTGTGGACCAACGTCCCATCCTGCTGCTTCACGTCGTGACCTTTGCGGCCGTGGGTCCAATAGAGGCGGCCATCTGGGTGCAACCACGGGCCATGGACGTCAGCACCATTAGCACTCCACTGGAAGCCGCCGACGAGCAGTTCGCGCTTCTCCGCGACACCGTCGCCATTCGCATCCGTGAACTTCCAAATGCCTGGCGGCGAAGCAACGTAGAGCGCCCCATTCGCCCAGCAGGCACCTTTCGGGACCGTGAGACGGTCGGCAAAGACCGTACTACGATCATAGACGCCATCGCCATCGCGATCTTCCAGCATGACGATACGACCCGCCTGCTCTTTTTCGTGCTGGGCCACGCCCCAAGTCACGCCGGGTGAGTCCCCGACAAAGAGCCGGCCCTGCGCATCGACGCAACCTAAGGTGGGGTGTGCGACCATCCCAGCGGGGACGGCATTGATGAGTTCAAAGCCTGCGGGGAGCTTAGCCACGGGAGCCACGCCGGCGCCCTGGCCCTTAGCCAAGGTCATTTCGACTGGCCGAGCCACATAGGCTGGTACCCCTTTCGGGCGCACAGGCTCGCCCACGGGCGCCGCGGTGGTTTTCTTGGGCGCCGCGGGGGCGGGTGTCCACTTTTCGGTGAAAGCACCGAGCGGGTGGAGCTCGTAACGGCGCACGAACATCTCAGCGGCCTCGGTCTGCAAGAGGATACGGCCACCGCTGGGCTTACACTCATAGGCACGATTCACGAGGACACCGTTGGTGAAGTACTCCAGCGTATCGCCCTTCGCAATGACCTCGAAGCGCGTCCATTCGCCCGAGGGCGATTCGACGTCTTCCCGCCCACGGTAACCTTTGTTGTCCTTCCAATCGACGTCGCGGTGCTGCCAATTAAGGCGCCCGCCCGTCATGGTCACGCGGGGAGCACCCGGGGTCCAGATGGCTTCTTTATCCCGATCGCGACCGAGCTCTGCGCTGATGGATACCGGCAAGGGAATGCCGTCGGCGGTCTTCGCACTGAGGACGAGGATATCGCCGACGCCGCCTTCGATAATCTGCGCTTCAATGCTGGCCATCCAAGCACCGCCTTGGGCACCAATGGGCCCGAAGCAGTGCACGAGAATACCGTTATCGCGGGAGCGCTTCGCACGGTTACCCCACGTGAGTTCGCCCCACTGGAATTCACAGACGAGGTGGTAGTCCTTGTAGGCACCCTTCGTCACCATGCTCCCGTAGCCTTCACCGCTCACACGGAGTGAGCCATCCGGCTGCAGCTTGTAAACTTCCTTGGGGTCGCCATGGATGTCCGCCTTCGGATTGATGTGGTAGTCCATCTTCCCCTCGCGCACGTGGTCGAGGAGGTTGATGAGCTTCGTCACCGCTTCTTGCGGAGGCTCCGGCGGTAGGACAGGGATGGGCTTAGCGGGCGGTGGCGTCTGCGCCCACGCCGATAGTGCGTAGAGCAGGACCGAACCGTACGCGAGCCAACGGGGTGTTGGGGTAGGACTCATGGGTTATAGAGGACTAAACTCTGAGCGGTATTGTTCCAGCCGGTTTCGCCCTGGGCCTGAAAAAGTTAGGTCAATTGTCGGTCAATTAGCGCTGCCTACAACGCCAACATCCGCCGGCGGAGTTCGGCGGTTTCTGCCCGCACATCATCCCCCGCCACTTGGTAAGGCTCGCCCAAGGTGATGGTCGCTCCCCGGCGGTAAAACGGCCAAAGAAGGAAGAGCAGTACGTTCTGCGTCGTAATCGAAAATCGGTTCACCCAAGGACCCGGGTAGTTACCATAGCGGATACGCATCGGGACCAAGGGAACACCCGCCTGAGCGGCCATGCGCACCGCTCCAGTCTTATAAGGCTGCAGGTCTTCACCGAGGGCTTCCACCACGCCCGTCGGACAAATCGCCACGGGTTCACCCGCTCGTAAGAGGCCGACGGCCGTCGGAATGGCGACCTGCACAAAGCCCCAGCGGATCGCCCAACGTTTCAAGAAGGGGAACGTGAAGACCTTGGCGTCGACCAAGAGACGGACCTTGGGGCACAAAAAACCGAATAGAAAAACATCCCGATAGCTCGGGTGATTCGAGCAGAGCAGCACGGCGCCGGCGGGCAGACTACCCACAATCTTCACTTCACCCACCAGCAGACGGACGAGCCCCGGCGCTGGTTGCGGGGTCACTTGCAAAGGCTCGCCAGGGGACATACCCAGAGCATACTCACCCCACCCCCAGAAGCAACCCCACCTTCCATTCTATGCGTCCCCTCGCCTTCCTTTGCCTCCTTACCCTCACCGGCTTATCCGCCGCAGAGGAGAAGTGCGTCGTCTGGAAACTCGATGACGTGAAGGCGGGCGAGCAGAAGCGGTTAGCCCCGGGCTTCAAACGCGTGGCGGAGTGGGCCAAGGCAGAGAAAACCGTCGTCACCATGGGCGTCATCTGCGACTCCCTTGCTCAACCCAACGCCGCCGACGTCGCCTGGATCAAAGCGAATGCCATCGAGAATGGTGGGGTGATTGAGTTCTGGCACCACGGCTGGGACCACAAGAGCTGGACTGACGCGGCCGGGAAGACCGCCTGGGAATTCAAAGGGCCCGACCAAGCCACCCAAGCCAAGCACCTGAAAGACGCCGCTGACCTCTTTACGAAAACAACCGGCCTGTCGTTCCATGTCTTCGGCGCTCCCTACAACCAAAACGATGATGCCACCATCGCCGCCATGGACGCCGTCCCCGCATTGTCCATCTGGATGTATGGCCCCAAAAATGACCCCAAGCGCCAGGTGCTTGGTCGGTCCCTCAACATCGAAGTGGCGACAGGGAAGGTGAGTTACGAAAAGTTCGCCCAAGACTATACAGCCAAGAAACCGACGGGGCTCATGTTGCTGCAGGGCCACGCTGGCATGTGGTCCGACGAGTCCTTCCAAGATTTCGTTAAAATCGCCGCGCTCCTTAAAAAAGACGGTTGGACGACCCTGACGGCCTCGCAGTACGTGAACCGTGCGGCGAAGCCGGCGAAGAAGTAAGGCTCGTTACTTGACCGAAGTCGATTCCACGACGGGCAGGATAGCGAGGAAGGCCATCTGCCTTGAGCGCCAGAACCTATTGGGGCCGTCCATTAACCATACACCCTAGAGTCTTACACCTAAGAGCTCATTCTTCCGCCGAAGTTTTCTTCGCCCGTAAGGCCCGTCGGCGGGCCTGCCAATCGGGATGCTGCCGGAGGTATTCAATCAAAGCCGTGACAATCGGCCCAGAAGCATCGTCGGGGTGACACCAGCCCAGGGCCTCTACTAACTCGCGGTTACCGCTCCAGAGCCCGAGGTTGTTCCGGATCCACATCCCTAATCCAAAGTGGGTGCCGGCATCATCCTCCAGTTGGGCCACCTGCTTCAGCGTCCCGACGTTCAAAGTCTTCAGGCAATACTCGACCGCGGCCGGCACGGTCTTGGGGTAGTTCTTCTTTTTAGGCATGCCCTCCATGTGCCCACTTATGATCGATGCGCAAGGGGGCCCTAACGGCGTCGCCTCCTCGGCCTAGCGGCCTTCGCCGAACCCAAGGGTTCTCATCCCTCCGCACGCGCTGACGCGCGGAGAGGGAGGGATTGACTACGCTGCGCTCTAGGCCTTCGGCCGTTAGCTCAACTCCCCAAAAACGAGAGGCAGTATGCCTACGCACACTGCCTCTAGCGTATCCAACCGCCGCCTCGGCAGCGGCTGCTGACCCACTTAAGCGCTGTCGCGGGTATTCTTTTGAACGGCGACGGCACCGAAAAGGGCAAACATGAAGCCGAAGGCGTAATAACCCTTTTCGCTAGGTAGAAGTTGATCGGCATTCCATAAGCCGACCACGAGTAAGAGAATGGACATCATCATCGCTCCCCAGCAGATGCTGTAATAGATATCGCTAACGGGAATGTTATCCAAGCGATCTCGAACGCTTTTCTGCAAGGAGACCACGGAAAAAAGGCCAAACATGAGAATGACGAAATAAAACCCTTTTTCATTAAGGAGCATAGCCTTGGAGTCGGCTCGCCAAAGTCCGATTAAATAGCCAAGCGAACCGATGAATAGAGCCATCCAGGAGGCTCCGACGAATGCTACTGAGGGTTTTTGGGACATATTTATATTATTGGGGTGGGGTCGGTGGGGTGAAGTGAAATTAAATGTTAATCATTTAGAACGGACAGCGGCCGCGAAAGCCGGCGCCAAGTTCAATTCACAACTGTACCACACCGCGGGTCTTAGCGTATGTCGATAAAACCGATACACCCTATCAGTCTAATCGATAGCCCGCCGACTCTCCGCAGGATGGATTAGCGGCGAGGCTAGTAAGCCGACTACTCCACCACGCACTTATCCCAATACCCCTCATCAATATTAACGATACTATCTAGGGCAGAAATCATGTTATAGTTATCTACAATGACACAACCCATCCTGACCCAGACAACCTACCTCGTGAGGATTTTTTCATTTAAGGGACGTATTCGCAGGAGCGAATACTTGATCTGGTCTGTGCTTAGCTACGACATATTATTAATCCTCGAGTTGCTCCTAAGATTATTGGTGCATCCGTCTTTAGGGGTGCATCCGTCTTTAGGTATGTGGTTCGTAATCTGGTCCGTTCAGTGGATTGCCTTTTTCTGGTTCGCGCTGGCTTCCGCCGTCAAACGCAGCCACGACCTTGGCAGAAATGGCTTCTGGGTGTTGATTCCATTCTATGGCCTCTGGCTTTTGTTCGCAGACAGCGTTACTCAGGAAAATAAGTACGGGGTAAATCCCAAGGAAGCGGAGAATTCTAAGCCACTCACTTATGGGCTACCTGTATTCTGGGCTATCCTGATCTTATCGGCATGCTTAGCCCTGCTTACGCCTCGTCTCGGGAGTTTGAGGATTTGCTTTTATTTCCCAGACAGGAAGCTGGTTAATGCTGCGGAATCCGGAGATACCTCCGCCCAATACAAGCTAGGGAGCTATTGCCGCGACATAGCGGACGGGTCTATTCATCACTTTCAGTTACATTTTTTCGAGTCCATGAAGTGGTTTCGCACGGCTGCTGACCAAGGTCATGCAGAAGCCCAATATAATCTGGGGCTTCTTTACGCGAAAGGCACCGACGTGACCCAACTAAGTTCAACAAGTTACCGCAAAAGTCATAAGAAAAATGATGCGATCGAGTCCATGAAGTGGTTTCGCACGGCAGCCGAACAAGGACATGCCGCCGCTCAATGCGAAATGGGGAGTAAAGCTCGGGATGGAGTTGAGAAGGTTATGTGGTATCGCAAGGCCGCCGACCAAGGGTATAGCGAAGCCCTGCGTGAATTGTGGGTCATCTATTATAACAGGGAATACGACATTAAAGGAGTAGTGGCGGAAGATGGTGAGGCGATGGAGTGGAAGCGTAAGTATGACAAAGCGATCCAAACCGAAGAGGAGAGCGCGGCGAAGAAGGACGCCGAAAAGAGGCTCGTTAAGTAATCCGACCTGAACAAATTGTTAGCACACCCATCAGACATACTCTAAAGTAAAGGTCTGGTTCCTACTTTGTAACTGACTCCGCTCCAAGCCTAGCGGCCCGATGCCTGCGGCATCGCCTGCTCGGCCTAGCGGCCTTCGCCGAACCCAAGGGTTCTCATCCCTCCGCACGCGCTGACGCGCGGAGAGGGAGGGATTGACTACGCTGCGCTCCAGGGCTCCGCCCCGATGCCTGCGGCATCGCCTGCTCGGCCTAGCGGCCTTCGCCGAACCCAAGGGTTCTCATCCCTCCGCACGCGCTAACGCGCGGAGAGGGAGGGATTCGAACCCTCGGAGCCTTGCGGCTCGCCTGATTTCAAGTCAGGTGCAATCGACCACTCTGCCACCTCTCCGTGCAAGGGATTAGAGGCGAGGCTCGGATTCGCCTCAAGCGGATTCGGTGTGATACCCTTGGGTTATCGGCGAGTTTCCCTTCGCGAACCGACTTCATCTATGAAGACGGGCATGAGCACCTGCGATCGCGTCGAAGAACTAGAAGGTCCTTATGGCCCCTTCGCTATTGGTGAGCGGGCCATTCAACGTCTCTGGGCTTCCGGCGAAGTCACGGGCCCCATGGCCACGGCCAGTGGTAAGACCATTGAAGTGCTCTCCCCCGGCGACTGGAACCGCGGGGCGGGGCCCGATTTCCTCGGAGCCGAACTACGCCTCAATGAACGTCGTATCCGCGGGGACGTGGAAATCCACCTACGCTCCAGCGACTGGCAGGCCCACCAACATGACCGCGACCCTAATTTTTCCGGCGTCGTCCTCCACGCGGTCCTACTGCCCGGCGTCAAGGATGTGACCACGGCTTCAGGCCATCAGCCCGAAACGGTCGTACTCCTCCCCTACCTGCCGCGCGACCTCGAGGACCTCGCCGAGGAAGACGCCCTACTCGAACTACGCGGTCGAGCCGGCGAGGTGGCTCGCAAAGTACAGGCCTCCGAGACGCACCTCCTCCCGGGCTTGCGCCGTCGGGCGCTCGAACGTTTCCGCCGTAAGGCCAAACATGCAAAGGCCCGGGCCAAAGCCATCGGCTGGGAAGCGGCCTGCCACGAGCTGGTCGTGGAATCCCTCGGCCATGGTGGCAACCGCGCTCCGATGTCCGAACTAGCCCGCGCGCACTCCCCCGCCGAGATGGTCCTACTCGGCCTCGATGCGCTCTATATGGAAAAGTGCGGCCGCTGGCGACTGCGGGGCTTACGTCCCGCCGGACATCCCTACCGGCGGCTCGCCCAATACTTGGAACTGAACCGACGACAGCCCGATTGGCGCGAGCGGGTCCGCCGCTGGGGCACCGAGCTGGAACAAGCCGTACTGACCAGTCACCGGCGCCGACTGCACGATGGCATCCTCGGGTGCGTCTTTCCCGATGGTCGGGCCGACACGCTCTGCATCAATGCCTTACTCCCCTTACTCCATGCGTCTGGTCAGGACTGTGAACGGACGTGGATTGAGTGGCCACCAGGTAACCACCCGGAAGACATCGAAGAGGCTCGGCGGGTCCTCGGGCTCGTGGGCTCGTCGCGTAACTTCGAAGTGCAAGGCATCCTCGACGTCATCCGCCGCAGCGCGCCTCACGCCACGCAACCTTAGGCCATCATCTTCCGAATCTTTTCCAACGAGACAGCTAGGCGATCGACTTCTTCGAACGAGTTATAGAAGGCAAAGGAGGCCCGGGCCGTCCCTGGGATGCCGAGGTGCTTCATCAGCGGCATACAACAATGATGGCCGGTGCGAATCGCGATGCCATCGGCGTCCAGCAACGTGCCGATGTCATGCGGGTGGCCGCCTTCAATCAGGAAGGAGATCACCGCCACTTTCTCGGGCGCTTCGCCAATGAGGCGGAGGCCCTTGATCGCACGCAGGCGTTCGGTGGCCGCAGCGAGCAATTTCTGCTCGTGCGCATGTGCGTCCGCCTGTCGCGGCATGAAATACTCCAACGCGACGGCCAAGGCGATGGCGCCGGAGATGTCCGGCGTGCCCGCCTCGAAACGTTCGGGGGCCTCCCGGAAAGTCGTCCCGTCGAAGTCGACCTTCCGAATCATATCCCCGCCGAACTGGTAAGGCGGCAAGGCATCGAGGATTTCGGGTCGACCCCACAAGACACCAATGCCAGTCGGGCCAAAGGTTTTATGGCCAGAGAAGGCGTAGAAATCGCAACCGAGCCCGGGGATATCGACCTTAAAGTGCGCAGCGGCCTGACAGCCGTCGATGAGCACCGTGGCACCAACCGCCTTGGCGAGTCGGGTCATTTCGACCGCCGGGTTGACCGTGCCGAGGGCATTCGAGACATGCGCGAAGGCCACCAGCTTCGTCCGAGGAGAGAGCAAGCGACGATAGGCGTCGAGGTCCACTTCGCCGCGGGGGGTCACGGGCACAACCACGACCTTGGCCCCACTGCGTTCGGCGGCGACCTGCCACGGCACGATATTCGCATGGTGCTCCAACGCCGTGAGGAGAATCTCGTCGCCCGCGCGTAGATGGGTCCGACCCCAGGTCTCGGCGACGAGGTTAATGCCTTCCGTAGCGCCGCGCACAAAGACGCAGCCACGGGAGTCCTTCAGACCAAGAAAACGGGCCACAACCTCACGTGAGTGCTCAAAGGCCTGCGTGGCTTCTTCACTGAGCAGGTGGACGCCGCGATGGACGTTCGCATTCCCGTTGGAATAATAATCAACCAAGGCCTGGATAACGACCTGGGGCTTCTGGGAGGTCGCCGCATTATCGAGGTAGGTCAGCGGACGCCCATGCACGGACCGCCCAAGAATCGGGAAGTCTTGGCGCAAGGTAGCGACGTCGAAAGCCATGTCGCCGAACGTAGGAGGGACCCTGCGGGGCGCAACAGGGAAGCGAGGATTAAGGGCTGGCCGGCAGCCGCACCGCGCGACGGATGTAGGTCGGCACGTCGACGTCCTGCCCGTCGATGAAGGTCAACGGGGTCCCGCCGAACAGACCACGACGCATCGAATCCTCGGTCGCAAAACCAAAGATCTGCTGGTTCTCCTCGCCGGGCTTCGTGCCCTTCCCTTTTTTTACAGGCTTAGGTGCCGGGGTCGAGGCCCCTAAGACGGCCACTTCAACGCGATCGCCAAAATCGGGGACCACCCGGGCACAAAGCAAGGTCGAGGTCTCTCCACCGAAACGCATGCGCACCGCGGCCACGGCTTCAAAGGCTTCGGTCGCCGAAAGCGTCGGACCACCGGTCACCACCACGAAGAGCGAGGCGGCTTTCGTCGTCGCCCCCGGAGCGTGTGCCAAGGGACACTCGTTGGCGGCGCGAGCAGCGGCGAGGGCGGCACCAAGGCCTTCGCCACGACCGTAGGTAAAGAGCGTGGGCGAACCAGGGGTCGATAAGATCGAACGGACGGCAGCTGGATCGGCTGGCACCAAAGCGCCCGGAACGAAGGTCCCCGCCAAGGCGCGCAAAGCCCCACCGACCCATTCATCGGCGGCCGCAAAAGATTCGGATAAAGGAGCGTCCTTGGAAACCTGCAGAAGTAAGAGGTCGTTCTGCACCGCAACCAAGCCATGCGCCTTCGCACCCAACTTATCGAGGGCTTCGCTGGCTTGGCGTTTGCGACGTTCCCCCTCATGGGAAAATGGGATCGTCGCATAAGCTAAGACCGTCGCGCCCGCATCCGTGGCGACAGTAGCGAGAAAAGCGGCGGCGCCACTCCCCGTCCCGCCGCCCAGACCCGTGACCAAAACAACGAGCGCATAGCCCGTGAAAAGCCGGCGAAGTTGGGGCTCCTCGGACTCCGCCGCAGCCGCGCCCACGGAGACCTCGCCACCGGTGCCCATCCCGCGCGTCTGGGCGCGGCCGAGCTGGAGCGTTTCGCGGCCATTCGCCTGCGCTAAAGCCGCCGCGTCCGTGTCGATCAAGGCGACCTTGACCTCAGCCGGTAAGCTCGGCGCAAGCCGCGCGACAATGGAGCAACCCGCCCCACCGAGGCCGACCAGCAAGATAGCGCGATGCGGTTCCATCTTAGAAGCGGAACATGTCCTTCAGCCAAGCGAGCGCACCCTGCGGGCGACGGACGGGCGGAGGGGCATCCTCGATGGCGGCTTTCATCATCCCGATGACGCCGGCGTATTCAGGCTTTCGGTAAGTCTCCTTCTCGAACTGCGGAATACCCACGCGCGTCGGCAGGCCGAGAACATTCGTCGCGGCCTCCGCCGCATCCGCAAGGTTAGCGGTGCCGCCAGTCAAGATGGCGCCGGAAGGCAGGAAGTTCTGATCGAGCTTCACGGCGTGGCCCGGGAAGATTTGCTCCAGTTGATGGAGCACGTCCTTGCGAACGAACTCCAGCGTTTCCTGGAAGCGTAAAGAGGCCACCTGCGTGATGGTACCACGGTTGAACTGCTGGTCGCCCACGCCCTTATCGCCGTCCTTCCAAATCGTTTGGTTGGCGTCCGCCTCGCGGTGGAGTGCCGAACCGAAGCGCACCTTGAGGTCCTCGGCGGTATCGCGGCTAATCCGTAACGCCACGCTGAGGTCGTTCGTGAGATGCTCGCCGCCCACCGGAATCGAGCCCGCGCACAGAATATGGCCTTTAAAGTAAAGAATCCAATCGGCGGTGCCGGCACCGAAATCGACGACTAAGACCCCGCCCTGCTTCTCGGCTTCGCTAATCAACGCACAGGCCGCCGCATGCGCCGCGAGGATGAAGTCGCGGACGTGGATACTCATCGCGTTAATCATGTTCACCCGGAAGCGCACGTTGCCTTCCTCCATGGTCACCCGCCAGAAGTTCACCTCGAGACGCTTCCCCTGCAGGCCCACGGGATTCTCAACGCCTTTGCCGTCGAGCATCGTCGGCTGGCGCATGTAGAGAATCGTGGCACGACCCGCCGGCGGCTCGAGCCGCTTAGCGGACTGCATCGCCTCTTTGAAATCCTTGGCCGTGACCTTGCCATCGTGTGCGGGGACGGCGACGAAGCCCTTAACGCGCTCGCCGGCCACGGAGGGTCCCGAAATGGTCAGGTAGACTTCCTCGATGCCACGCTGCGCAACGCGCTCGAGGTCATTCACGACTTCATGGACACAGTTATGAAGCTTCTCGAGGTCGACGACCGTGCCTTTCACGACGCCTTCCGTGCGGCGTTCGCTAAAGCTGAGCATGCGGGCCTTGCCGTCGATGACCTGGCCGACGAGGCCGACGGTCTTATGGGTCCCGATGTCGATGACGGCAATGAGGGAGGGAAGTGGCTTGGATTTAGTCATCGGGGGGTGGCAGGCACGAGGCGGGGTTCAGGGACAGGACGCGCAGAGGTGCGGTTCTGGATGGAAAGTTTGAGCACATACGCCGGCGCGGTGCTGCCAGGGCGACGGAGCAGGCCGTCGAGGTCGAGGCGCGCGAGGATGGCGAGTTCGTTACGCCAATTTGCCGTCGAGAAGACAATTTCGGTCAGAACCGGCCGATCGGCGGGTTGCGACCCACGGCGGACGGCAACGCGCAAATTAGAACCCGGCGAGTCTTCCTGCGCACCGAAGCAGTCGCGCAGCGAAAGGGCGCTCCACTCGCGGTACTGATTGGGATAAGCCGATTGGGCGGCGAGCAAGAACGGCCCCGCGACTTCGATGCCCTCGATGGTCACTTTATCGCCGCTGCCACTGGTCCGGTAGTCAATGATTTCCGGCAGGTTCCGAATAGCTTCCGACGGGTAACCCGCGCCGGAGAACTGCACGCCTTCGGGGCTGACGAGTCGCACGACCATCGGGCCAGAGCCCGGCAGGCTCGCGATCTTTGCGACCGCCTTCCGCTCACGTAAAACGATTTCTAAAGAACCATCCCCGCGCCGACGGACGTCCGCACTGGCGATCTGCGTATCGGCTTCCAGTTCTACCTTAATTACCGCGACGTCTTTCGCCGCCCCATCTTTACCTTGAGCGACGAGGCGCTGTAAGTCCGTGGCCGGGAAAAAACCGTCTGTCTTGTAGCGCAAGGAGCCATTCCCCACGACCACCGTGGTCGTATCGTCAATCGACACCCACACGATGCCCCCTAGGGTCGTGAAGAAAATCACCGCCAAAACAAGCGGTAGACGCGAACGAGCGGCGCGCTTGCGACCGAGTTCATCACCCGGCACCCGGCGGACATCCTGCGGAATTAACTGGCGCCATTCGCGATCAGCGGGGCCCATGAACGCATCGCGGCGGGGGCTAAAGAACTGTCGAATGCGGGTAAAGAGGTTCATGTTTAACGGGTGACGCGCGCGGCGGCGCGGGCAAAAACGGGAGCGGTCATCCGCTGGACGAGCGCGGGGAAATCAAGGCCCGCGCAGGAAGCGCTCTTGGGCATCAAGCTGGTTTCGGTCATGCCGGGCATCGTATTGATCTCCAAGAAATAGAATTGGCCGTCGGGTTCAAGAAAGAGGTCGGCCCGGGCAAAGTCGCGACAACCACAGGCTTGAAAGAGCGCTTCGGCCGCGGCCTGGATTCGTGCCGTGAGTTCGGCGGGGACCACCGCTGGGTAGATGTAGTCCGAAGAGCCCTTGGTGTACTTACTCTGGTAATCGTAGACACCCTTGCGGGGGACAATTTCGACGAGGCCCATGGCTTGACCGCCCAAGATGCCGATGGACATCTCGCGACCCTGCAGGCGACGCTCCGCCATCCACTGACCCGTCGCTGGTATTAGGGCCAAGGCGGCGGTAATCGCTTCCTCCCCCTCGACCACGTAAAGGCCGACACTGCTACCCTTATCAGCGGGCTTAAGCACGACCTGCGGACCAAGCTGGGCAACGAGGGCCGCAGCGGTGGGCTTGACGCCGCCCGCGAAGGCGACCTCGGGGATGGCCGGGACACCGGCGCGGCGCATCGCCTGCTTGGTGGCGACTTTGTCGAGGCAGAGACGGCTGGCCGCCGCTTCGCAGCCCGCGTAGGCAACCCCCCGCGCGTCAAGTTCGGCTTGGACGGTGCCGTCCTCACCATAGTCGCCGTGGATGACTGGGATGACGAGATGGCGGGAAGCGTCCAACCACTCGGGCAGCTCATTACGGTCGAGCTCAACCAAACGGCAACCGGGCAAGGCACCGGCCACGGCGCGACCCGAGCGGAGCGAAACGTCGCGTTCCGGAGAAACGGCTCCACAGAGCACGACAGGCTGTAAAGGTAAACTCATAGCAAATCTTTCCATTCACGCCCCAGGGCGATGATTTCGGGTTGAAGGAGGCGGCCCTGACGCTCTTGCACCGTCCGACGGACTTCGCGCATCAGGGCGAGGATATCGGCCGCTTGAGCGTCGCCGAGGTTGACGATGAAATTGGCGTGGAGGGGCGAGACGGTCGCCGCTCCAACGTGCGCACCCTTCAAACCGCTGGCTTCGATGAGTCGGCCCGCCTTATCGTCGTCAGGATTGCGGAAGACGCACCCAGCGCTCGGGTCTCGTGGCTGGGAGGCCCGGCGTTTCTGTCCCATTTCATCCATCGTTTGGCGAATGACCTCAGAATTCGCCGTCCCGCGAGCGCGGAGGACCGCCGATAATACTACTGCACCGTGGAGCTGCGGACAGTCACGATAAAGGGCATCAAAGCAATCGCGCCGGGCGGCTCGCACGACCCCACGCGGCGAGAGCCATTCGACCGACTCAACGACGTCAAAAATCCAGCCGCCCATCGCTCCAGCGTTCATGCGCAAAGAACCACCGACGGTCCCCGGAATGCCTTCCAGAAATTCGAAACCAGTGAGGCCCGCCTTGGCGGCGAAGCCGCAGAGTTCCTTGAGTTTCGCACCACCGCCGACGCGGAGGCGGCCGGCGCCGAGGTCGGTCACCTGCCCCCAGGCCTCAGTCGGGAGATGCAGGATCAGGCCATCGTAACCATCGTCCGGAACCAACAGGTTCGAACCGCGGCCCAGCACAAAGTAAGGTAAACCCAGCCGACCGGCGGCCCGCAGCAGCACGACGACGTCATCCACGGTCGCAGGCTCCGCGTACCAGCGGGCAGCTCCGCCGACCCCGAGGGTCGTGCGACGCGCCAAAGGTTCGCCAGCCCGCACGATGCAAGCGGTCGAAACCTTGCCCGCCACGAGTTCGCCGAGATCCTGGGTCAAGGCAGGCAGACCTTCCTCGCGGAGCACCTTGGCAAACTGCTCGGCGTCTCGCTCGATATCCCCAGCCCCAACAAAAGCGACGACGGTATCGGCGCCGACCGATAGGCCCGACAATAAGGCCGGTAAACTCGCCCGATCTTCCACTAAGCGAAGGGAGGATCCGGCGACGACCGCGTCGGAACGGCCACCTTCGACGGCGGCTTCACCCGCGGCATAAACCGGTAGTACGATGGCGTGATCGGCAACCTGCAAGGCTTGGCGGAACTCCGTGGCGTATTGGCGCGTGCGGGTATGGCGATGCGGCTGGAAGACTACAATCAGGCGGCCAGCATGCGTGTCGCGGATCCAATGCAGCAAGGCCGCGATTTCCGTTGGGTGATGCGCGTAGTCCGCCAAGACCCGCAGCCCACTGCGCTCAAACAAGACATCTTGCCGACGACGGATACCGCTCCACCGCGCCAACGGCGCCGCCACCAGCCCACCGGTGATCAGGTGGGTCACCGCCAAAGCCATCGTCGCATTCGCGCGATTAAAAGCGCCAGCCACCGGCAAAGTCATCTCCACGTTAGGGAAGCGACCGCCGAGGTGCAGCCGAGAGTTCGTATGGTCGCCCGATAAGAATACGGCGGCGTAGTCGCCCGCGGGCCCCACGCGGAGTACTTGAGCCTGCAGGCCTTGCGTGAGGCGCTCGAGGCGTTCGTTGCCTGCTGGAATGATTACGGCGGTCCGAGTGCGCTCAAACAAGGCACGGAAGACACCCTCAAGGGCCGCTTCGTCGCGGTAATAATCAGGGTGATCCCAATCCAGATTCACGGCAACGGTGACGTCGGGCGAAAAGGCGCCGATGGTGCCATCGCTTTCGTCGACCTCGGCGACCACCCAAGGCGAAGCGGCCGACGCGCGCGCCGGCGGGAAATCCGGGTCGCGAAAAAGCCCCCCCAGGACGTAACCGAAATCCGCACCCGCCGAAGCCAAGGCGGAGACTAGCATGCCACAAGTGGTGGTCTTACCATGGCTACCGCAAACGGCGACGAAACGACGGCCCGCCACGCTCTCGGCGAGCAACTCACCACGGCGGAGGACGCGCGCCGTATGCTGGGTGGCGAGGTCAAGGGCGGGATGGCCTAGCTTGACGGCACTAGAACGACCGACGACGACCGGCGTCCGGCCCGCGGCCCAAGGATTGCGGAGCAAAGGGATTTCGGCCGTCGCCAGATGGGCTTCCATGGGACTGCCGGTGGCATCATCCCAGCCCGAAACATCACACCCCTCCCCTTTCAAGTAGATGGCCAACGGCCCCACGCCCATGCCGCAAGCGCCAAGCATCCAAGCCGAAGCAGGGACGCTCATGCGGTCGGGGCGCGCGGGTCCCGCGCGAGTTGAACGGTTTCTTGGAAGAGTTCTTCCCAGCGGTTCGCCGCATCAGCGAGGGCCAAGGCGTCGCGCATTTCGGCTAAAGCCGCGTTACTAGAGAGACGGTCGTAAATGACCGCCGTGGCGTCTAACAGGTTTTCTTCCGGCACCAGCAGCGCAGCCCCAGCTTGGGCAAAATGTTGTGCATTGGCCGTCTGATGGTCGTCCGCCGCAAAAGGGAATGGCACCAAAATAGCGGGCGTCCGACACGCCGCCAGTTCGGCCAAGGTGCCGGCGCCGGCCCGCGTCATCGCCAAATCACAGGACGAATAGGCAAGGCCCATCTGGTTGCAAAATGGCAAGAAGCGGACGACCGAATTCCCGGTACGTACTTCCCCACCCCGCCCACCTGGACCTGTCAAACAAAGTACATGGTGACCTCGCAGCGTAATTTCCTCCAACTGTGACTCGACCCATTTCGTGAGGGCGCGCGAACCCTGGCTCCCGCCCGCGACCAGCAACAACTTGCCCGTGGTCGGGAAGCCTAAAGCTTTCCGGGCGACCTCCTTCGCGGAAGGCCGAATCTCTTTCCGCACCGGGAAGCCCGAATCATGCTGACGGGCAAGCGGGACACCTTCAAGGCGCACTCCTGCCGGCAAATGCAAGGAGCGGGCGAAACGCGCAATCAGGCGAACGGCTTTGCCTGGGCGGCGATTAGATTCATGGACGATGACCGGAATCCTGCGCAGCCAGCAGGCGATGGCAGGTCCTACGCTCATAAAGCCACCGAAGCAAACGAGCACGTCCGGGCGAAAGCCACGGAGTAAACGCAAAGATGAACCAATCGAGGCGAAGAGCGCTGGCAAAAAGAGGAGCCGGTTTATCCACCCGGGACCAAAGCCGCGACCGCGGCCAGCCACAAAAGTTAGGCGGGGGTAATCCGCTGTCATCCGCGCATCCACCGACTTGCGGCTCACGACTAAAACGCAGGTGTGGCCTTCATCCGTGAGCCGCTGGGCCAAGGCAATGCCGGGGGCGAGATGGCCACCGGTACCGCCACAGGCAAGCAGCACACGGCTCATGCGCGCGCCTCCTTGGGTGTGAACGGAGACTGCGAAGCCTCACGGATGCAGTTAAGGACGAGCCCGACCATACAGGACATGATGACTAAATTGGTACCACCGTAACTAAGGAAGGGCAGCGAGATGCCTTTGGTCGGCAACAAGCCGGTCACGACACCCATGTTCACGAGTGCCTGTAACACCAGGAAGAGGGTCGCACCGAGGCAAACGTTGAGACGATAGAGGTCGTTCGAGAACTGCATCGCTCGGTAGGCTAACCAGAAAATCGTCAGATAAGCCAAGGCCACGAGCACGGTACCAATGAGGCCATGTTCTTCACCGATATTTGCCAAGACGAAGTCGGTATGCGCTTCGGGCAAGTAAGCGCGGACTTGGAGCCCATTGGCCGCACCCTTCCCTGTCACGCCCCCCACGCCGAAGGCAACCATGCCTTCGAATAACTGGTAGGCCTCGTTATCACGGTGACCCCACGGATCCATGAACGAGGTGAAGCGGCGGAAGCGGTTACCCCAGTTCAGGATGAGAATCGTGAAACCGACGGCACACACCGCGAAAGTGGGCAGGATGTATTTCCAGCGGACGCCTGAAATGAACATCATCGTCGCCCCGACCGTGGCGCAAAGCACGATGGTGCCGAGGTCGGGCCCCAGCGCGATGCCGAAGCAAATACAACCAATCAGGAGGGCGGGCTTCACGAAGCCTTCGCGGCAATCCAACCAGCCGTTCGGAGTAAAAAGATAGGGCTCCCGTGTACTTAAGCGGAAGACAGGTTGCCGCAGGTCGATGGTGTGTCGCTGGATGCGCGACAACATGTCGGCAAGGACAATGACGAGGGCGAGTTTCCCGAGGTCCGACGCTTGCAGGCGGAAGAAGCCAAAGTCGATCCAGCGCCAGGAACCGTTGACGGTGACGCCGATACCCGGAATACGCGCCGCGAACATCGCAAGCATGGCCGCCCCGAGAATCCACCAGCGGAACTCGCGGAGACGCTCGAGGTTAACGCGGAAGGCGAGCCAACCAGCCAGCAGTGCGAACGGCACGTACATCAACTGGCGGTCGAACGCCGCAGTACGATTCTTGGCGCTGAGCGAAATGCCGGCACTGTATTGATTGACGAGCCCAAAACCGACCAACACCGCCGCGATCACCGCGATCCAAAAGGCGTGGCTCCCGAGAAAACGGGGGCTCTCCTGTTTGGGCGCGATGATCATGGCGACGGGACGGGACTAACCGAAGTTTACTTCTTAGCCGGGGCGGGAGCAGGGGCACCCGCATCGGCAGCCGGGGCAGGCTCAGCCGTGAAGCGGATGATCTTCAGCGGCTCGATCGCCGGACCCGCGGGAGCAGCGGGAGTGGCGGGAGCACTGCCCGCAGCCTTGGGAGCGGTCGACGGAGCCTTCGAGGCAGCCTTCTTGGCAGCACCAGGAGCGGGAATCTTCAGCTTTTGGCCTTCGCGGATTATCGAGCTACGGGAGATACCGTTAGCGGCCGCGAGGTCATCGATGCTGACCTTTTCACGGGAAGCGACGAGCGAGAGGCTTTCGCCCTTGAGCACGGTGTGCGTACCACCCACGCCGACTGGCGTCACTGGGGTGACCTTGGTCGGCTTCGGGGTTGGCAACGTCGCCACGGGCAGGGGCGCGAGGCCGGGGGTGCCCGGAGGCGTTAACGCCGTCGCGGGCGTGCCCGCGCGAGCCCCCGCGGAGTACGCGGAGAGGTCGGGTTCTTTCTCGTAGCCGCTGGTGCTACGACAGCCGTTGACTCCGACGAGGACGGCGATGACGCAGAGGTGCAGGAGCACGACGGCGCTGACGGTGATGATGGGTCGCATGATGTGTGTTTGTTTTTGGGTTTGGGTTGGAAGATTGGGTCAACGAAAAATTAGACGCGATTGGCCAAAGCGGTCGCGGCCCGCTCGAAGACGATGCCGCGTTCGGCATAGCCTTTGAATTGATCGAAGCTGGAGAAGCCAGGGCTCAAAAGAATGGCCACGGGGCCTTGGGCGTCCTTGGCGGCAGCAACCACGGCGTCCTGTAAGGACGGGAAATAGCGCGCGGGCTTACCGAGCGCGGTGAGCGCACGCTGCAGTTCGACCCCGGTCTCGCCGATGAGGTACGCCGCATCGATGCGGGGGGCGAGAGTCGCGGCAAAACGCGCGAGATCGCCGCCCTTCCACTTGCCGCCCCCAACCCAGCGAACGGGGATGGTGAACTGCTCGAGGGCCGCGTAGACGGCGTGGAAATTAGTGCCCTTCGAGTCATTCCAAAATTCGATACCGCGGGCTTCGGCCACCTTGCGGAGTCGATGGGGAGCCGGCCGGAAGAGTTTAGCGGATTCTTCGAGGTGACGCAGTGGGATGCCGCGGGACTGCCAATAGCGGACCGCCAACGCCCAGTTTTCGCGTTGCGGCCAAGACTCAAAGACCGAACCGGCTGGAATCGAGTCAGCCACTTCAGCGCGGGTGGCGACCATCGTGCCTTCGGGCATCTCGATGCCGAACTGCTTGGCCGCCGCCTGCACCGACTCGCCGACAATCAGTGTACCGCCGACGACCATCCGCTCGACGAGTTTGAACTTAGCCCGGAAATAACTCTCCAAATCGCCATGGCGATCGAGATGGTCTTCGTCGAAATTCGTCCAGAGGACGGTCTCGGGCGTGAAGTGACGCAGGTCCTCGGCCTGGAAGGAGCTGACCTCGACGACGGCAAGGAAAGCGGCGTTGGAGGAAGTGTTGGCTAAGGAGGTTAAGGGCAGGCCGACGTTCCCACAGGCAATCGCATTGAGGCCGGCCCGCTTGTGCGCGAACGAAAGGAAGTCCGTCAGCGTTGTCTTCCCGTTCGTCCCAGTGATGGCGATGGAAACTCCCGACCAGAGCAAGGCACCAAAATCCAGTTCGGCAAGACAGAGTAAACCGGCGCGACGGGCCGCCAACATCCACGGGTGCGGCTGCGCGAAGCCGGGACTGTAGACCATGAGGTCATGACGAGCGGCTTCTTCCGGACCAAAGACCGCGTTGTCGCCTTTCTCATCGTAGATGACGGACGCAAAGCCCGCCAAGCCCAACGCTTCGGCCACGGCACGGCCGCTCACCCCAGCGCCCAGGATAGCGGCGGGGCGGGTCAGACGACGACGGAGGCTGTCAGGAATTTCGGTCATCGAAGCTTCAACGTCAGCAGGCCGAGGAGGCCGCAGAGAAAGGAAAGAATCCAGAAGCGCGCCACGACTTTAGTCGCGGGCCAACCCTTCTTCTGGAAATGGTGATGGATGGGCGTCATCAGGAACAACCGCTGACCGCCCGTGCGCTTAAAGTAGGCAACTTGCAGGATAACCGAGACAGCCTCGATGACGAACACTCCGCCCACAATCGCGAGGAGGAAGGGCTGATGCATGAGGCAAGCCATGCAACCGAGGGCACCGCCAATACCCAGCGCACCGACATCGCCCATATAGACCTCCGCGGGAGCTGCATTGTGCCAAAGGAAAACGAGGCTCCCACCAACCAAGGCCGAACAGAAAACGGCGAGTTCGCCCGCGCCGGGCACATAGCTGATGCGCAGGTACAGGGCAAAATCATGGTGACCCGCTAAGTAGGCGACCGCCCCGAAGATGGTCGTCGTGATAATGACGCAGCCGATGGCGAGCCCATCTAAGCCGTCCGTGAGGTTCACCGCATTGGAGCAACCCATGCAGACGAGCGCGATAAAAACGACGGCCACGGCCAGACAAACGGCGAAGGGTAAGCCGAACGAATGGTCCGACCAAATCGGGCCATTGAGGACGGGCAGCCAGATTTCGCAGAGGCTGCTCCGGTAAGCGGGGTCGAGGAGCACAATACCGAGCGCCAGCAACGCGACGACCGCCTGGCCAGCAAGCTTGGTGCGGGCCGAGATACCATCAGAACTACCGTGGCGAACCTTCAGCCAATCGTCGACGAAACCCACGAGCCCCATGCCGAGGAGGCAAAAGAGCGAAGCGAGGACGAGGACATTGGGCTTAGCCCAAAGAAGCACCGATGGGATCATCGCCGCGCCAATGAGCAGGCCGCCCATCGTCGGGACCTTGCCGCCTTCCTTGGCGAGGTCACCCATGAGTGCCTTCGAGCGCTCCGGCTGACGAAGCTGGCTGAGCTTCCGGATGATCGGGCCCGATAACAGCATCCCCAAGGCTAACGCCGTGAAACCGGCCAGAATCGCGCGGACAGAAATATACTCGAAGAGACGGAAAGGTCCCCAGAAGGATTCGAGTTGGTTGAGCAGGTAAAGCATATCCTAGTGGAACGAAAGTTGCGCGGAAAGGTCGGCGGGCAGCGTGCGCTCCAAAGCGAAGGAGCGACTGCCTTTGACGAAAATGAAGCCCGCATGGGCGCTGACAGCAGCCTGGACGTCGGCCAGCGTGGCCGCAGCATGGCGCAGGCCGGACCCAGTCGGCAGACCCGCCAAGACTTGGGCGGCGTCACCCCCGAAGGTAACGACCGCATCCCCCGCGCGGATTGGTAAGGCGGCGCCACAATCACGATGCAGCGAGGCGGAATTCACCCCGAGTTCGGCCATGCCGCCAATCACCCAAAGGCGCGGCTGAGCGGAAGCCTGGCTGAGCCGATCGAAGCAGTGAGCCGCGTCGAGTAACGAAGCTGGACTGGAATTGTAGCAATCGACGTAGAAGGTCTGTGCGGCCAGCGGGTGCAGACTACCCCGCCCGACCGGCGGCGACCAACTGGCCAGCGCCGTGCACAAAGCGGGCCCATCGACGCCGACTGCCTTGGCCGCGAGGATTGCCAGCGCAGCGTTCCGGGCTAACCCATCCGAAACCGGGCCCAGCCCAAAGACTTCGCCATCGAGGCTCAAGGTCCGGCGGCCAGCGGACTGACCGAGCACCGCTTCGACCAAGCGCGCGGGGCGCACGGGCGGATTCGCTTCGCCAGCAAAACGCACGGCGATGCACCGGTCGGCCAAGGCTGCGAACTCTGGCCAAGCCAAGAGCGCGGCAGGCAAGATGGCGCGACCACCCACCGCGAGGGCGGCCACCAATGTCGCCTTCTCCCGCGCCACCGCCGCGAGCGAACCAACGCCTTCGAGATGAACGGGCGCGACCGCGGTCACAATGGCCACATCTGGCTGAATGACCGCCGCGCTGACGCCGAGTTCGCCCGGCACACTCATGCCGGCTTCAATCACCGCAAAGCGATGCTGGTCGGCGCGGAGCCGTAGGAGCATCAACGGTACCCCTAAAAGGTTATTCAGGTTGGCCTCGGTGATGAAGGCCGTCGGGCCCAACAAGGCGCCGAGTAGGTCCTTGGTCGAGGTCTTGCCGACGCTCCCGGTGACGCCGATGACCGGCCCCGGAAAACGCTTCCGCCAAGCCGCAGCGATGCGCTGGAGGCCCGTTTGCGGATCAGCCACCACCAACTGTGGAAGCGTATCCGCCACGGGATGTGCCACCACGGCACAGGCGGCCCCACGGGCGCGGGCATCGCCCACGAAATCATGGCCGTCGCGGCGCGCCGTCTTCAGCGCCACAAACGTATCCCCCACGCGCACAGCCCGGGTGTCCGTGCCGAATCCCGTAACGGGCGCCACGGGCTCCGTCGTCCAAGTCCCTTGCGACCAAGCCGCGAGGTCAGCGGGTACAAACGCCACGGTCACAACACGGTGCCCCTCCGGAGCGCGAGTAATTCGCGGACCACTTGACGGTCGTCAAACGGCACCACGGTGTCGGCAAATTCCTGGGTCGACTCGTGCCCCTTCCCCGTGACGACGACGCAATCGCCCGGACGGGCGGCGGCAAGGACGCGGCCAATGGCCTCCCGGCGATCGGCGACGAACTCCACGGTCGGCAAGGGGCCAAGACCCGTCCGCATGTCCGTGAAAATACTGTCGATGCTTTCCTTGCGCGGGTTGTCGGAAGTTGCCCACGCGAGGTGCGCGAGCTCGGCCACCGCTTGAGTCATGGCGGGACGCTTACCGCGGTCACGGTTACCGCCACAGCCGAAGACGCAGAGTACGCGACCGGGCGTGATGGCACGCAGCATCCGCAACGCATTGCGTAAAGCGTCGTCGGTATGGGCGTAGTCGACAAAGACCGGGAAAGCTTGGCCAGCCTCGACGCGTTCCATGCGACCGGCCACTCCAGGAAACGACGCGACGGCGGCGACTAACGTCAACGGCTCCCGCCCCAAGGCCGCAGCCAATGCCAAAGCGCAGAGCACATTAGAGACGTTATAGTCGCCCGGCAGCGGTGAGGAGAAACGGGCGGCATGGCCCTGCCAGACGACGGTAAATTCCGTGCCGGCCAAGGTATAACGGATGTCGGTTGCGCGGAGATCGGCGGCGGCCGACATCCCGAAAGTCAGCACGGCCCCACGACGCCGGCAGGCCTCGGCGAGAACATCGCCCGCGGGGTCATCGAGGTTAAAGACGCTCACCCCAGGAACCGAACCGTTCCGCCCGTCGAATAAAGCCGTCTTGGCATCCAAGTAGGTCGCGAGGTCGCCGTGATAGTCCACGTGATCACGCGTCAGGTTCGTGAAAGCGGCGGCCGCAAACTGGAACCCATGGACGCGGTCCTGATGCAGTGCATGAGAACTCACTTCGAGGCACGCCCCCGTGCACTCGGCATCGGCCATCTGGCGGAAGAAGGCGGCGAGGTCCGCCGATTCTGGTGTCGTCTTATAAGAAGGAATCGAGCGGCGGCCTAGGTGATAACGGACCGTACCTACCAGCCCCCAGTTACTACCGTCAGCCTGCAGGAGGTGACGCAACAGTGTCGTCACGGTCGTCTTACCGTTAGTACCGGTCACACCAACCAATTGAAGGGCCGCTTCGGGATGGCCGTGGAAACGGCGGGCGACTTCGGCCAAGACCTTCCGCGGATCGGCGACTTGCGCGGCTGCGACCGCCGGCAAGCCGGTGACGGGCCGAGCCGAAATGACCGCCGCCGCGCCGCGGGCGATGACATCATCGAGGTATTCGTGCCCGTCCGAACGCAGCCCGGGCAAGGCAAAGAACAACGAGCCCGGCAAGACGCGACGGCTGTCGGTCACGAGCCCGGTAATCTTCGCCGTCCAATCCCCCGACCGACCCAAAATGGGTAGGCCTTGGAGCAAGGTCTGGAAAGAAGGGCGTTCCATCGGGGCGAAGTGGGGCTGGCTGAGCGCGCGGTTCATTGACCGAGGAGCGTGGCCGGCGCCGCGGCAGAGTTGGGATTACCCGTGGCCGTAGCGACGACGCCGGCGTTGGCCTTCGGAATGTTGAGCCACTTGATGCACTCGAGGGCGACTTCGCGAAAAATCGGGGCGGATACCTTCCCGCCGTACGCCACACCTTCACCATGGGGTTCATCGATGATGACCGTAATCGCCAGCTTCGGGTCGTTGACGGGGAAGAACCCCGAGAACGACGCCACGTGGTGCGAGGTCGAGTACTTCCCGTTGATGATCTTCTGCGTCGTACCCGTCTTACCGGCGACTTCGTAGTCGGCGATATCGGCAATCGGGGCGGTGCCGCCCTTACCACAGACGGCCCGGAGCAACGTCGCCATGGACGCGGCGGTGCTGGAAGAGATGGCGCGGCCCTTAGAGCGGGGCGGGTAGTTGAGCACGACCTGCTTCGTCTTCGGGTCGTCGATGCGCAGGACCAGCTGCGGCTGCATGAGCAAGCCATCGGCGGCGACGACCGACATCGCGTAGTGCATCTGCATGGCGGTCACGCTGACCGAGTGGCCCATCGGCACGCGCGACACCGTCAACCCATCCCACCGCGACGGCGGAATGAGCATGCCGCCCGACTCGGCGCCCGTCAGCAGCCCAGTGTTCGCGCCAAAGCCGAAGGCACGAATCAGCTTATCAAAACGCTCTTCGCCCAGGCGCTCCGCATAGAGCATCCCAATCTGCACCGTACCACGGTTCGACGATTCACGGACGATATGCCGGACATCGACCGCGCCCAGCGGGTGCGAATCCGCCGGCAACGAGACCATCCGACCTTTGTAGGGCACGGACGAGAGCCCACAGTCGTAGACGGAGTTAGGCGTGATCAGACGCTCCTCGAGGGCCCCCGAAATGGAGACAATCTTGAAGACCGAACCCGGCTCATAGATATCGGAGACCGCGCGGTTGCGCTGGCTATCCATCGGCGCCAGTTTGGGGTCAAAGAACTTATTCAAGTCGAAGGTCGGCCAATTCGCCAAACCCAAGATGCGACCGGTCTTCGGTTCGCTGACGATGATGATGCCCGACTTCGGAGTATACTGGTTGGCGGCTTTCTCTAAGGCGACCTCACAGGCGTTTTGGACGAGACTGTTAATCGTGAGTACGACCGTGCTGCCGTCGACGGGCGCGACTTCGCGGAGGCGGTTGCTGGCAATCTCGCGACGATGCCCGTCCCGCTCGGATTCAATCCAGCCCTTCTGCCCCTGCAGGAAACCGTCGAGGGATTTCTCGATGCCGACCGACGGGACCATCTCTTTGTTCACATAACCCACGACGTGGGCGGCCAGCTGGCCTTTGGGATAGTTACGCCGATACTTGAGATCCGCTCGTAGCGCTTTCAGCTTCAACTCCTGGACCTTCTTCATCGTCGCCTCATCGCACTCGCGCGCGAGGACGACCCAGCGGACGCGGCGTTCGACGCCTTCATCATCCACGCGGGGAGCGGGACTGAAGGCCGCCTTCACCGTCAGCAAAGGTAACCGCAGGATTGCCGCGACCTCCGCGGCCCGCTGATGGTCGTCCTTCTGGAGCGACTCTGGGTCAACGCCGATGTCCCAGACATCCTCGGACACGGCGAGCAGGTTGTCCTGCGAGTCCCGAATTTCCCCCCGGCGGCAAGCCTTCTCCTGGAACACATAACGCCGTTGGAGCGCCTCCGCCCGGAGGCTAGGGGCGTCGATCCAATGGAGCCAAACCAGGCGACCAACGACAACGAGGAAACAAGCGGACACGACCCAGGCGAGCGAACGGAAGCGCAGTCGCCTGGCGTGCGGAAGGGTCATCGCGAGCCGTTTCCTCCCTGCCCCGTCGTCGGACGGAACGCGATGTTGAGAGCCGTCACCCGTGGGCTCGCAGTATTCTTAAGAGGGACCACGGCGGTGACCGTGGGAGAAAGGCGGACAAAGGTGACCTGTTCGGGCACCGGCGGTTTGAGGTCTTCACCCGCGATTTGCTTCAGCTGCAGGCTATCCTGCGTCTGGTCGCGGGCACGCTTCAACGCATCGAGCTCCTTCTTAGACTCGGTGATGCTGCGTTCGAGGCGCTGAATCCGGGCCCCCACATCATCGCTCCGCAGGCGCAGCTTCATGATATGGATAGCACCGACCGCCGCGGCGGCAAAGCTCGCGGCGACTAAGGTGCCAATCAGGAAACGACGTGGACTCATGCGTCGGTGCGGCGCAGGGCGCGGAGGCGGGCCGAGCGGCTCCGCGGGTTACGGAATTGTTCCTCGTCGGAAGGCTGGACGGCCTTCCGGGTCAGCAGTTCCGCATGGCTGACGCGCTCGTCCTGCAGCCGATTGTCGTCGCGGTCCACCGGTCGGCCGGCGACCTCGTTCATGTAGCGCTTAACCATCCGGTCTTCGAGGGAGTGGAAGGAGATGACCGCGAGCACCCCACCCTGCTCGAGTTTGGCAAAGGCCTTGGGTAAAGCGGTGGCGAGGGCCCCGAGCTCGTCGTTGATGGCAATGCGCACCCCTTGGAACGTCTTGGTCGCTGGGTGCGGCCCCCGGGGGCCGGGGGCCGGGGGGGCGGCTTCGGCGACCAGTTCGGCGAAGGACGCCGTGCGGGCGAGGCGACCAGTACCGCGGGCAGCCTCGATGGCGTTGACGATGCGGTACCAGCGCGGCTCCTCGCCGAAATCACGGACGGCTTGCTCCAACTCGCGGCGGTCGGCGCCTTCGAGGAATTCGGCGGCGGTCCGCCCCCGGCGCGTGTCCATGCGCATATCGTTCGGGGCGTCGAAGCGGAAAGAGAAACCGCGTCCAGCGTCGTCCAGCTGATGCGAGGACACCCCAATGTCCATCAGCACTCCAGCAAAACGACCCTGAACGCGGTCAAGGTCACGGAAATTTTCGGCATGGAAACGGAGCCGGGAGCCGTACTTGGCCAGCAAGGGCGCGGCGCGTTCGCCGGCTTGGGGATCGCGATCGAGTGCGTCCACCGTGGCCCCGAGCGCACGCTCGAGCAACGCCGCCGTATGCCCACCGCCCCCGAACGTGCAATCCATGTAAGCACGGCCGTCCTGCGGGGCGAGGAGCGCCAGGCACTCCTCCAGCAGAACGGGAACGTGGTTGGTCATGGCAGGGGGGCTGTGAATAACGTGTGAGTTGTGTAAGTAACTTTTGGATACCAGTTCAGAGCCCGAGCGCCCCGAGGGCACGCAGGATGGTCTGGGTGTGCGCAGACGTGCGGTCGACGACTGGCGGATTCTTCGAGAGGATCTGGAAGGTGGTGAAGCCGCCCTTGAAGACGACGTCGCGGCCGAGCTGCGCTTCCTTGACGACGTGCTCGTTGAGCGTGATGCGGCCGGCTTTGTCGCAGGCGACCTGAATGCTGTTCGACGCCAGCAAGCTCAGCGCGTTCATCTTGTCTGGATCACTCACCGTCACCTGTTGGGCCGCATCCGAAATGCGTTTCACCATCAAAGGAGGGAAGACGACAATCGCGCCGAGGGCGGGATGGTACATCGCGAGAAAACCCGATTCCACCGCGCTCTCGAAACGCCAGGCCGCCGGAATCGTGACACGATTCTTCTCATCCAATTTTCCATGATGGATGCCGGTGAAGAGACTGTTGGAACCAATAGACATGGGCTGGGGGAGCACCCCCATTTCACCCACTTTTCCCCACTCTCCCCCACTCGTCAAGAAATATGCCCCATTTTGTTATCCACAGGCGCGATCCGGAGTCCTGGGAGGCTTTAATGAAAGAATTCAGTCTTTAAATAACGTAAGTCACTGTTGTTGATTGGTTTAAGTATAAAATCTGCCCAATTCCTGCCCTTGCTTCCCCCGGCCCCCTCTACCTGGACCCGATCGGGCCGGCCGCGCCCCCCGCGCTGCCGCGGCTTTTTGTAATGGTTTTTAACTTACATTTGACTGGCCTCCCCCCACCCGACCGCCCCGAAATCGGTTGCCAACCCGCGTCCACTGTGTTTCGTTGTGGCTACCGCATCCCTCCTCTCATGAAGCACGCCGTTCCCTTCGCCCTCCTCGCCGCCACGCTCGCCTTCACCGGCTGCAACACCTACGTGGGTGTCGACAATCCCGATCAGGCCAGCTCGACGTACTCCAACGTCACTGGTTCGCTCGTGACCCGCTACAAGGCCTCGCCGGAAGCCGTCTTCAACGCCGTCAAGCGCGCCGTCGACTCGCAGAGCGACACGATGAAGCGCATGGGCGAATCCGACAAGCGCGTGAACAACGAGCTCCAGGAAGTGACCGTCTTCGCGCGCGCCATCGGTGACCTCGAAATCAAAATTGAAGTCGCCAAGGTCGAAGATCCGGTGACCAAGGAGAACTTCACGCAGGTGACCGTCAAGTACGGCTTCTTCGGCAATTGCGAGCAGAGCCAGCAGATCGTCTCCCGCATCACGCAGAACCTCCGCCGCTAATTGCGTCGGGCGGAACCGCCATCGGACGCCGCCTGGCCTTTCGGCTCGGCGGCGTTCTTTTTTTAAACCAGCATTTACCAAGACATGGGCAACATTCACGGACATAACTTCCGCATCGCGACCTTCGGGGAAAGCCACGGCCCGGCACTCGGCGTCGTCATCGATGGCTGTCCCCCGCGCGTCCCGTTCGACCTCGCCTTCCTCCGCAGCGAGCTCGCCCGCCGCCGCCCGGGCCAGAGTAAACTGACGACACAGCGCCAAGAAGGCGACGTGCCGGAAATTCTCTCCGGACTTTCGCCCGACGGTCTCACGCTCGGCTCACCGATTGCCATCGTCATCCGCAACGTCGACCAACGCTCCTCCGCCTACACGGAGATGAAAAGCGCCTACCGTCCTTCGCATGCGGATTTCACTTACGATGCCAAATACGGTATCCGCGCCGTCGAAGGGGGCGGGCGCTCCTCCGCCCGCGAGACCGCGGCACGCGTCGCGGCCGGTGCCCTCGCGAAGACTGTCTTGAAGCATGCCTGCGGGGCGACCATCACCGCCTGGGTCGAAAGCGTCGCGGACATCCGCATGCCCGCGCCGACCAAGACGCCTTCGCTGAAACAGGTCGAAGCCTCGCCCACGCGCTGCCCACACCCCGCGACCGCCCAACGCATCGAGGCCCGCATCCACGCGGCGCGCGCGGACGGTGATTCCGTGGGCGGCGTCATCTGTTGCGTCGTTTCCGGCCTCCCCGCCGGCCTAGGCTCCCCGGTCTTCGATCGCTTCGAAGCCGAACTGGCCAAAGCCATGCTCTCCCTGCCCGCCACTAAAGGCTTCGAGCTGGGGAGCGGCTTTGCGGGCACGTTGCTCAAGGGCAGCGAGCATAACGACCTCTTCGTAAAAAAAGGCGGCCGCATCCGGACCGTGACCAACCGTTCGGGCGGCACGCAAGGCGGCATCACGAACGGTGAAGACGTCGTCTTCCGCGTCGCTTTCAAACCTACCGCGACCGTACTCAAGCCCCAAAAGACCGTCAGCCCTGACGGTAAGGCCACTTCGCTGAGCGCGCGGGGCCGCCACGACCCCTGCGTTCTCCCCCGCGCGGTCCCCATCGTCGAAGCCATGGCGGCCTTAGTCGCCGTGGACCATTGGATCCGTGATCGCGGACAGAACGCTCCCTTCGGCCGCTGCGGACGCAAAGCATGACCCCTCTTATCATCGTTCTCGGTCCGGCTGGTTCCGGCCGCAGCATCCTGCTCAAAGAACTCATCGAAAACGCTTGGCCGGCGGGGAAACAAGTCCGCACGGTGCGCATCAGTGGCGATGCGCCTGCCGACCACCCAGCCGGCGATTGCTGGACCTTGACCGAGGGCCAGGCCGTCCTCCCCGCCCCTGGCACCGAAGACGCCGTCATCCTTGTCACCGACGGTCGCCGCTCCGTGGTTGATCAGATGGAAGCCCTGCACCGGGTCCTGCATGGCTCCACGCAATGGCAGGTCCAGCGTATCGTGACCGTCCTCGACTGCATGCTCGCCCATCGCCACGAGGTCGTGGCCGAATGGTATGGCGCGGCCGTCCATTTCGCCGACGCCGTCATCGTGACCCGCCGCTGGGAAGTGCCTGGCCAGTGGCTGAGCAAGTACCTCGCCACCTACACGGACGCATTCTACCCCTGTCTCTTCGTCAACCTGCTCAAGAATGGCAGCTTGGCCAATCCCGCCGAGGTCATCGAAGGCGAGCCGCTGCGCATGTCGCACATCTTCGATGAGATCGATGCCGTCGATGAGATGGAGTTCGATGAGGACAATCTGCCCGACGAACCGTTCGACCTGGTGCGGCAGCCCGATAAGTATTTCGCCCGCGATGATTATGGCCGGCGCTTAATCTCGGTGCCGGACATTGCGGAAACGCTCCGCGTCGAGGGACGCTAGCGCCGCGGCGATGCGTATCCTCATCGCCACCTACGCTTGGCTTCTCGCCAACCTCCCGGAAGCCTTCGCCCGCGCCAACGCCTGGGGCCTCAGCTGGGTCCTCTGGGGCCTGCGCCGCAAGATCATCACGCGGAACCTCGCCGCCAGTTTCCCCGATAAGGATGGTGCCTGGGTTCGTCGCATCGGGCGGCTCTCTTGCCGACGCACGGCCGAGATGGGGCTCTATGCCATTGCCTCCCCCCGCCTCAGCGAAGCGGAAGTCCGGGCGCGTATCCAGATTCACCCTGAGTTACGCGACGGCCCCCACAGCCTGCGCGGGTCCAGTGGCCAAGTTCTCTTCGTCCCGCACTTCTCCTTAATGGAGATGATGACGGCCGTGAAGTTCCTCGACGCCGATTTAGGCCGCCGGGAGTGGGTCACCCTTTACCGCCCGCTCGACCTCGCCGCGGCCGAGGTCTGGGTGAAGGCTTCGCGCGAGCGCTTCGGCATGCGACTCGTCTCACGGCGCGAGGGTTTCGGCCAAACGATGCAAGCGGTACGCAGCGGCCAGATTGCCGCCATCCTCTTCGACCAAAGCACCCACCTCGGGGCACAGATGGATTTCCTAGGCCGACCGGTGGCAACCACCGACCTGCCAGGCATCATCGCCCAACGCTTCAAGGCCCCGGCACGCATCTTCTGGGCGGAACGGACGGGCTTCTGGCGCTGCCAGCTTCGCACCCACACCCTCAGGGCCACCGACTCCGTCGGCCTGACCCTTGAGTCGAACGCTTGGCTCGAAGCCCGCCTTCGCTCGAGCGACGACGCCTGCGCCGATTGGCTCTGGGCGCACGACCGCTGGAAGCACGGGCAAGCCCCAGGCATCAAGCCACTGCAAGCCTAAGTGGCTTACTGAGCGACGGGCGCTGGGGTGGTCTCCGCCGGACGCTCGGGCTGAGTGCGGCGTTTACCTTCGCCCTCCTTACCCTGGCTAGTGCCTTTCGACTTAGCCTCCTTCATCAACTCGGGGCCATACTTCTCCATCAGCTTGCGGATATAGGCGAAACGCTCTTCCCGTGAAAGTTTGAGGAACTTCTCGCGCTCTTCCTTCGCTTGGTCAGCGGGCATCTGCTTGAGGTGATACTCGAGGGCACGCGTGGCGAAACCGTAGCCACTGGCCCCGCTCCGCTCACGCAATTCCTTAAAGGCCTTACGGCGCTCTTCAGGGCTGGCGTTCTCGAGCTCCGCCAGCTTTTGGGCGAATTCACGGCGATCATCGCCGGACATGTGTTCGATGTGCTCGATGGCCTCGCGCATCCCGCGAATACGCTCCGGCGTGAGCTCCATGATCTTGCGGATCGTCTGAATTTCTTCCGCGGAAGGCTCGGGCACGGGCGGACGGCTGGACGGGGGCGTCGGGGTGTCCGCGGCCCAAACGAGCGCACTCAAGCAGACCGGCAGCAGATGGCGTAAACGCATATGCTTAGAACTCGGTGGAGGCGAGGGCATCGACCACCGCCGAGGGGTTATCGACCACGGGAGTCAGGATGGTCAAATCATCCGCTACGCCGAGGATGGCGTTCAGTTTGGCGGACTCGTCGCTCGCGAGGAGCGCGTGGGTCTGCTGGACCAAGACGTCGTCAGACGACGGGCTGGTCAAGACGAAGGCCGCGACGAGGCAAGCCGCCAGGGTCGAGGCGACCGAGCTCCAGCGGATGACTTTACGGCGAAAACGGTCGGCGTGGACCGCGCCCAAGACGCGCTCCGTGAACCCAGGGACGAACGCACGCTGGCCCGGCGCCAAGGCGGCGGCGAGGTCACGGTCGAAGTTACTGTTGGAAGGCTTTTCCATGGGTCAGTTCAAGGAATGAAACCCCGCCAAGGGCGGCAGGTTGCAGGGGTTAGATTTTTTCATAATAGTCCTTTAAAAGTTCTCGTAAACGGGTGCGGGCCCGATGAATCCACGTTTTCACCGAGGAAACCGGGGCATCCATGGCCAAAGCGATGTCCTCATAAGGCAGGTCCTGTTGCACCAGCAAGAGGATGGCCGTCCGTTGCTCGGGGGGGAGTTGGGAGACGGCCCGCTGAAAGGATTCCTCGAGCTCGACCACCTTGCGGGCGGACTCGTGGCTGGCATCCCCTGGCTCGGGGGCGGACTCCAAGGTACTGGTTGGCTTGCGGGACTTACGGCGCCACTCGTTCAGGACGAGGTTATGGGCGATGTGGATCAGGTAAGTGCTGAGTTTAGCCTCGGGCCGCCACCGGGCCGCCGCCCGGTGAAGCCGGACAAAGACTTCCATCGCCAACTCCTCCGCCGTCGTCTGGGAGCCCACTTCGGCCCGCAGATAGCCGACCAGCCGAGGATGGTGACGGTCGACCAGTTTGCGTAAAGCTGCGTCATCGCCCAACGCGACGAGCGACATGAGCCGCTTGTCCTCCTCGTCCTCAGGTAGCGCTGGGTTCTCCGCAGGCATCTACGAATTTAAACCGCCCAAAGGCAGGAAAGTTAAGGAAACGAGAGCCAAAACTTATTTCTTCGCTTCCACGGGCTTGGCGGCCGGCACCACGGCCGGCTTGGCCTTGGCTTGCTCGATGGATTTCACGACCTCGGCGGCCGGCAGGACAACCGGAGACATCGAGATGCCCCCATTATCGCCGGCGCTGCCAAAACGGGTCGTGATGAAACCAGCGAAATTGCCCGAATTGCCGAAGACCGGCAGGCCCGTCGTGCTGATATGGATGGAATAATAAGCCCGGGGCTTCTCCAGGACAGCGCGGACGGCGTCGCACTCGATGCAAGCGGTGCGCCCCATGGCCTTATCGAGACGCGAGAGGACGACAACTTCGTCCAAGACGCCAAGCTTTTGGGTCGCGGAGAGCACAATCGGGATAAACTTGGCATCCTTCGCCTCCTCCGCACCAGCCTCCGGGCGGAGATAGGCTAGGTTAAGGTCGCGGTCTTTAAAGACGACGACGGCCGGGATCTCCGAACCGTCGGGCATAATGAAGCGGGCTTCCTTAACCTCACTCGTGACGGAGAGCTTCACCTGGCTCCCGCGCATATTCACCATACGGCCATCCGCGGCGGTCGCGGGGTCGATGGCCGAAGCCGCGACGACGACGAGTCCATCGGCGGTGACAATCGTCCCGAACTCTTCGACCGTCTGGTCGCGGCTCTGCGATGGGCTATCGCCCGCCGACATGGTCAAGGCGACGGTGGCCCGGACGGTGATGACGGAGTCGGCGTGCGCCTTAAAGAGTCGACGCGCAGTCTCCTCAATCTTCGGCGCCGAATCGGCGGCCGCCGCAGGAGAGAAAGAGCCGAGGGCGAGGAGAGCCACCAAGGGGAGGGGGAGGAAACGCATGGGTATTTATTTGGTAGATTCGAAGGCCGACCAATCGGGCTCAAACTCGAGGTACGCACCCGAGATGGAGCGGCGGACCTGGAAGACGACGTGGCGGGGCTTAGTGGCGGCGAGTTGGGTCAAGGCCGCCCGCAGGGTAAGGTTGTCGGTCACGGCCGTGCCGTTGATCGTGTAGACGATATCACCCGCCCGGAGCCCCGAGAGGTCCGCCCAACCCGAACGTTCGACCTTGGTGACAATCACGCCTTGGGTCTCGGTCGCGACCTTCCGCTGCACTTTATCATCATAGCCGAGTTGGCGGGCCGAGAAGCCGAAACGGACGTCCTTCACCGTCGGGAGCTCCGAGGGTGGTGCCGGCAGTTCGGCTAAGTGTAACGTGACCGCCAGCGCCTGACCGTCGCGCAGCACGTCAAGGGCGACATCCGTGCCGACTGGGTATTCGCGGAGCAAGGCGGCAAAGACTTCCGCGTCCTCGGGACGGCGGGCAGGGATAACCTTGCCATCGAGTTTGACCAAGAGGTCACCAACCTTGAGGCCAGCCTTCTCGGCATTGGAATTCGGCAAGACCTGCGTGATGCGGACGCCGGCCTTCCCCTTGAGGTTGAGGGCCTTGGCAATTTCAGCGGTGAGTACTTGGGTAGAGACGCCCGCCCAGGGCTTTGGGGCGCGCGGGGCGATGGCAGGATCGACTTCGGGGCCGACGCGGACCACAGAGAGCATCTGCGAACTGCCGCGGGCAAACCCCACGAGCACCGGCTCGGGTTCGGTTTTATCCTTCAGGAGTTCACGTGAGACCTGTCGCAGGGCCGCCGCATTGGCCACGGGCTGGCCACCGACGGACAAAATAATATCCCCATCCATCAGCCCGGGCTTGGCTTCGGCCGCTGGACCACCGGGGCGCAAGGAATCCACCAGAACCCCTTGGGTATCGGGACGCTTGGCATAGAGCGCGCTCATGCGGGTGAGGTTACGGACGGTGAGCCCCCAAGAGGTGAGTTCGAGTTCACGCGCTTCGTTCGCTTCGCGCTCGATGGGCTGCACGTTCAGCGTCAGCACTTGGCCGCCACGGCGGACCACGAAAGGAACTGTGACACCGGGACGGAGCCCCGAAACGATGCGGTGATAGGCGGGCATCAACTCATCGCAGTCGGCCGAAACTTCCTGCCCCGCCACCGAAGTGATGATGTCCCCTTGCCGGAAGCCTGCGGTCGCAGCGGGCGAACCTTCCAAGGCGCCACGGACGAGTACGCCCCGGACATCTTGCACGGAGAGGGAGCGTAAGAGGGGTTGCACTTCAGCACCCGTCCAACCGCGAATAATCCGGCCTTGCTTGATCAGCTCGGCCGCGACGGCTTTGGCGGTGTTAGCCGGAATGGCCCCACCGAGGCTACCGACGCCAATTTCATTGATGCCAGCGATCCGGCCATCGGTGTCGACGAGCGGTCCGCCCGAATTGCCCCCGAAGATGACCGCATCATGGCCGAACCAGCGGACGAGTTCCCCGACGGATTCACCATCCAGATTCATCCCGCCGACGAAACGCGTCATCACCATCGCATCGTTCGCGATAATCCCAAGCGTGACGGATTGCGTCAGGCCCGCCGGGCAACCCATCGAGAGGACCGTATCGCCCACGCGGACCCGATCGGAATCCGCAAACTCTGCAATGGGCAAGGGGGTCTTCGCCCGACGCCGACTCAGGTCTAACTTGATCACGGCGACATCGGTCATGGCATCGGCGCCAACCAACGTCGCAGGCAATTCTTCGCGATCGGCCAAGCGGCAGAGGAACGTGGCCCCGCGGCCAGCCACGTGGTAATTAGTCACCACGTGACCCTCGGCATCGATAATAGCCCCCGAGCCGACCGAGTGTTGACGGAGCATCCGACCATCCGCGCCGTCCTCGGAGATGACCTCGATACGGACAATCGTCGGCGTCATCTTCGCAATGGCGCGCTCGACCTCAGGCCGACGGCGCTGGGCATCGTCCGGACCGGCGAGGAGAGCCGCGGAACAGAACAACAGGGCAAGGAAACGCATGTCAGGAAGTGGGGGGAAGTGGCCGCGCGGCAAAGACGCGCAAGGTGCGCAGGAAGAAGCCCTCGAGCGCGGAGATAATGTGGTAATTGAGTTCGAGCCGAATCCGCGCCTGCTCGAGTAAATCGACCGCTTCAGCCACCTGCAGGCCGCACGCGGGATGGGCCCGGCCCACCAGGCGGAGGCGTTCTTCCAAGGCCGCGAGCATGCGAGTACGGATGCCACGGCGAATCGACTCCTCGTAAGCGATTTCTGCATCATCCTCGTCTTGGTCCGTCGGCGGAGGCGGTGGCGCCACTTTTAAGGCTTCCTCGACGAAGAGTTCCAGGAGGACCTCGAAGCGGGCGCACAAAGCATAGAGTGGAATCACGACCTCGGTCGAACGTCCCGTGGACGTACCCGCACCCGCGAGACGCCCCATCAGCTTATCGAACTCACGTAACCAATCCGCCCAAGCGGCGTCGGTCAATTCGGGCGTCGCCCCGCCCACATGGAAGCGGAGGCACCGACTCAGGATGGTGGGTAAGACGCGGTAGTAGTTGGTCGTCTGCAGGATGATCAACGTCCCGGCCGGGGGCTCTTCGAGTGTCTTCAGAAAAGCGTTCGCCGCAACCGACTCGAAGCGGTCGGGCTCGTGCACGATGACCACGCGACGCGCGGAGACGGAAGTCAGGCGCAGGTCCGTGACGACCTCCAACGTGTTCTCGACGTTGATGCGGCGCGATTTCTTGGCTGGACGCAGCACGCGACAATCCGCGTGCGCAATCGGGTCGACCACCTCGAGGTGGATGGCGGCGAGCCGGTCCGCGACCTGCTGGAGCAATTCCGGGTTCGGGCCCGTCAGCAGAACCGCATGCGGCATGCGACCTTCGGCGCGGGCACGCAGCAGGACCTTGAGCGCCGGCAGCGACTCGAGGTCAGAGGAAACGGCGGCTGACTTCATGCCAGATCTCCTCGGAAAGGGTTTGGGGATCGCGAGTCGCGTCGAGGACAAGGAAGCGCTGGGGTTCGGCCGCCGCAAGTTCGTGGTAGACGGTCCGCACCTGGCGGTGAAAACCTTCGCCCAACACCTCGAAGCGGTCGTGCTGACCATGGTCGCGAACGGAAGCGCGGCTCAAGCCATGCGAAGGGTCGAGGTCGAGCAGGACGGTCAGGTCGGGGTACACGGTGCCGCAGGCGAGGCGGTTCGCCGCCGCAATGAGCGCGCGATCCAGACCACGACCGCCAGACTGATAGGCTACGGTGGAATCGATGAAACGGTCGCAGAGCACAAAGGTCCCTTGGGCGAGTTGGGGCCGGATGACCTCGCCGACGAGCTGGGCGCGACAGGCGGCGAAGAGGAGCGCCTCAGCGGAGACTTCTAGCCCCAAGGTCGTGCGACTCTTCAGCACGTCGCGCAGCTGTTCGCCGAGGGCGGTGCCACCGGGCTCGCGCAGTTTCAGAGCCCGCCGGCCATGCGCTTCCAAGCGAGCGGCCAGGAGGCCAACTTGGGTGGACTTCCCGGCGCCTTCGCCTCCTTCGAACGTGATGAACTTACCGCCAGACGACATGCCAAGAATTGTTACGGTTCACGCGGGTCAAAGCGAGAGGAGAAAGCGATGAAGACCGCCCATAAAAAAGGCCCGACGTTGTCGGGCCTTTAAAACGTGGGCGCAGGCCCAGCTTACATCGTTGGCGACGGATTCGGCTGCTGCTGCTTTTCGACGACCTGCTGAACGGTGTCCGTAATCTTGCTGATCGTCGCGTCGAGGGCGTTACCGCCACCGGTGGAAGTGGAAGCCGGAGCGGACGGAGGCGTGGTCGCCTTCGGGGTGGTCGGCGTACCGTCTGCATTCGTGGCAACGGGGTCCGAAGAGGTGGTCTTCGGGGTGCTCACGGTCACGGGCGTAATCTGGTCTGCGGTCGGGGCCAGCTGAGCCTGAGCTTCGACGCCCTGGGAGATTGCCGCCGGCAAGGAAGTCGAGGCAGCGATGGTCGCACCGACGGCGCTGATCGTGGCCTTATCCATGTCGGCCATCGAGATGGCGACGGAACCAGCAGGGGCGGCGTCAGGAGTACCAGGCTGCGTCGTCGTGCCGGGCTGGGTGGTCGTGCCAGGAGCAGGGGCTTCGCCCGGAGCGGCGGTGGATTGGGCCGGAGCGGTGGCACTGATCTGCTTGCCGGGTTCAACGGAGACAGGACCGGAGTTGGCGGCGTAGACGGTGGCTTCGACCGAACCCTTGACGCAACCGACAACGAGTTTACCAGCGTTGGCACCGACGGTGGAATACTGGACCGTGTAAATGGTGCCACGGATACGCGCAACGCCTACGGGCGTCTTGATGACGTAGGAGGACTGGGGGTTAAGTTTGCGGACTTCACCGATGACCTTGCCGCGCGTGACGACGATTTCGGTCACGGACGGGCTCGGTTCCTTATCGAGCTTCTGGTATTCGCCATCGACGATGAGCTCTGAAACAACTTGGCGGAAAGTGCGCACTTCCACCAGCGAATCCGGATTCACGATGAGGGTGGAGCCGTTGGAGAGAATCAACTCAGCCGTCGATGAAGCCGAAGTCTCGACGCGGTAGCCTTGCTCGAAGACGCGGCCCGAAGCCAAGACGGTCTGCTTGGAAGCGGGATCGAAGAGCGTTGCGGTGCCTTTCACCATGCCGACTTGGACCTTGCCATTCTGAAGGGCGGCGGAGGCAACAGCCGGGAGGAGCGCGAGGAGCGCGAGCGAAAGGCTACGGAATAGGGTATTCATTGCAGGGGGCTTGAGGAGAAAACTCTAGAGACGTCCCCCTCCTGTGCAATCCGTAAGAACGTACAGTAAAAAGGCCTCCCCGGTAACGGGGAGGCCTTGCTGGACCCAGAAAGACGGGCGGGCTTAGGCCGTCGTGTAGGGTTCGAGCAAGCGCTGGACGCGCTTCTTGGAGAGCTCAGCGTAACGCGGAAGTCCCTGTTCGTAAGGGAGTTGCAACTCACCCTGAATCAGGGGGAGGGCATAACGGGTGAAGTCAGCGTGGATGGACATCTTGTCTTCACCGATCCACTTTTCAGGGAAAGCCTTCACGCCATTGGCGATGTCCGCCAGGGGGGCGAGTAGGGTTTCGACACCATATTGTTCCTTTCCGGTGCGGCTCATGATGACCATCTTGCCGGACTCGCCCTTGACGGCGGCCTTCACGGCTTCGCGACCGCAGAGCTTGGCTTCTTCGACGTCGGTCTTGGAAGCGCTGTGGGAAGCGGCGCGCTGGGCGATGCCGAGTTTGGAAGCGCGGGCCTTGACGCCCGAGAAGCGCTCTTCGACGAGCGTGCGGAGGTATTCACCGGCGCCACCGAGGACGGCGTGACCGAACGCGTCGGTGTTGGTGGTGTCAGCCCCGAGGAAGTTGCCGGCTTCGTCCTGCACGCCTTCGGAAACGACGACGAAACAGTGGAGGTTGGTCTTCAAAACTTCTTCGACGCGACGGATGAAATTGTCGGCGTTGAAAGGCACTTCCGGAAGGAGCACGATGTGCGGAGCCGAGCAGCTGTAGTGGGTGTTCTTGGCGGCATTCTTGGAGTCGTCGCGCTTGTCTTGGCGCTGCGCGAGGACGGAAGCGGCGGCGAGCCAACCCGCATTGCGACCCATGACTTCAAGGACGGAAACGAAGTCGTTGCGGCCCATGGCAGCGTTATCGAGCGACATTTCACGCACGGTCAGAGCGATATGCTTAGCGACGGAACCGTAGCCTGGGCAGTGGTCGGTGAGGGGCAAATCGTTGTCGATGGTCTTCGGCACGCCGATGACGCGAAGTTCGTAGCCGCGCTCCTTGGCGAGGGCATCGATCTTGGCGGCGGTATCCTGAGAATCGTTGCCACCGATGTAGTGGAAGTAACGGATGTTGTGGGCTTCGAAGACCTGCAGGATGCGGTCGAAGTCTTCCTGCTTCTTAACCTTGTAGCGGCAGGTGCCGAGCGCAGCGCCCGGGGTGTGCTCGAGGTTACGGAGGGTCTGCTGGGACTCTTCGGCGAGGTCAATCAGCTGCTCGTGGAGGATGCCTTGGATGCCGTTGAGGCCACCAAGGATCTCGACGATCTCGTCTTCGTGGTTGAGGGCCTCGGCAATGACCCCAGCGAGGCTGGCGTTGATGACGGGGGTGGGACCGCCGCTTTGCGCGACGAGAAGGTTACCAGAGAGGGAAGACATGGGAGGGAACAGGTGAAAGGTGGGTTTTGGGAAGCCCCCCGCCCCTTGGCAATACGGAAAACCCCACCCCACCCCACCCCGCCCGCCCAACGCGGCTTAAAGGATGCGTCCGGCCTTGATTTGCTGGGACTCCGGCACTTTTTTCGTCCACGCCTGCACCGCCAAAGAGAAAGCCCCGACCTGAGCCTGGGCCGACCCAGTGAGTTCCCCAGCCTTGGTGACGGCGTCCATGAGGACGGCCTTAGGGAGACGGAGGCGAGCATCGGCGGCCAGACGGTCGACGAGGTCGTTCCGGTCGACTTTACCCGTCCGGAGGTCCTTGGCGACGGCCACGGCATGTTCCTTGATTGCCTCGTGGGCTTCTTCGCGACCCGCCCCAGCTTTGACGGCTTCCATGAGGAAAGTCGTGGTCAAAAGGAACGGGAGATAGTGCCGGGACTCGCGGGAGACGACGGGGGCGTTGACTTCCATCTGACCCAAAACGGTCAGGAAGGCTTCAAAGAGGCCATCGGTCGCCAGGAAGCTGTCTGGCAGGAGGACGCGACGGACGACCGAGCAGGAGACGTCGCCCTCGTTCCATTGTTCGCCCGAGAGCGAAGCCGCCATCGCCAGGTAACCGCGGAGGATGACGTGGAAGCCGTTGATGCGCTCGCAGGTGCGGGCATTCATCTTGTGCGGCATGGCGGACGAACCGACCTGACCAGGCAAGAAGCCTTCGCTGGCGAGCTCGTGGCCGGCCATGAGACGCAGGGTCTTGGCGAAGGAGGAAGGGCCCGAGGCGGCCGACAAAAGCGCCGCGACGACTTCCATGTCCATGGAGCGCGGGTAGACTTGGCCGACGGCGCCCAGGACGTGCGGGATGCCGAGGTGCTTCAGGACGCGCTCTTCGAGCTGCCCAACCTTGGCGATGTCCCCCGAGAAGAGCGTGAGCTGATCGAGCTGCGTGCCGACGGCGCCCTTAAGACCACGGGCCGCAAACGCACCGAGGGCCGCATCGACCTGCGCGACGCCGCGGAGGCATTCTTCGCCAAACATCGCCCAGCGCTTGCCGACCGTGGTCGGCTGCGCGGCGACATTGTGCGTGCGCGCGGCAATCAGTAAATCGCGGTCGGCTTCGGCCCGACGGGCCAAGGCCGCTAGCGCCGCCACAGACTTGGCGCGAATGAGCTGCAACGAGCGGTAAACTTGGAGCTGCTCGACCGATTCGGTGAGGTCGCGACTGGTGAGCCCCTTGTGGACGTGCTGATAACCGGCCAAAGCACAGAACTCGTCGATGCGCGCCTTGACGTCGTGCCGGGTCGTTTCCTCGCGGACCCGGATGGATTCGAAGTCGACCTGCTCCTTGACGCGTTCGTAAGCGGCGATGGCTTCGGCCGGAATGTCGAGGCCGAGGTCCCGCTGGGCCTTCATGACGGCAATCCAGTACTCGCGCTCGAGCACCACGCGGCCGCGGGTAGACCAAATCGCTTTCATCGCCGGGGAGGCGTAGCGGTCGGCAAGAACGTTGGGAACGGAATCGTGGTCCATCGGAAGAAAGCGTTATAGCAGGGTTAACGGCGCACGGCAAGCGCTCGGAGAAACAAGGCGCGGACGGCGACTTCCTCGTCGCCGCCGGAATTGGAGACGTCAAAGCATTCGGCACAGCCCAGTTGGGCATCCACCAACTCGGCCAAGGAGTAGCGGGCGGCGGCGGGAGCGACCTTATTGCTGATATACCAAGCGTTCTGGGAGAAGACATTGGCGGACGACTTCGCCGCCGAACCAAAAGTGGAACCATGCCGCATCGAAGCGGTTTCGAAAGAGCCTTTAGGTAAACCGGCATCGGACACCCGGACATCCCCCGAGTCGGCGAGGCTGCGAATCTGAATCAGGAGACGAAGACGGTTCTGGAGGGCGCTCAAGAGCGGCCGACACGAGTCTTCGTTGAAGAAGTAGCGATCCAAGGCCTGTAGCGACCAGGCGAGGTCACGCTCCGCAAAGGCTTCGATGGGCTCAAAGAAATCGCCTTCACCGAAGGTCGGCACGAGGAGATGGACGTCCGCCTCTTTCAGGGTGCCGCCGGGGCCCGCGTAAATCGCCAGCTTCTCAGACTCCATGAGCACCATGCGGGTCGACTGGCCGACGCGCCCGACAATCACTTCCGGCACGCCGCGCGCGAACTTCACGCCGGCGTCGCGGAAAGTCTTCTCGATGAGGCCGAGCTGCATATCGCCTTGCGGGTCGTCTTTGGAGAACGGGCTCTTAGCGGCCGAAGCGTGGATGATGAACTCGTTCGCCTTATCCTTGTAGGCCGCGAGGTCCTTACGGCGACCGTCGTACGGCGTGAACGAAAGGATGACGGTGACGGGGCCTTCGCAGGCGGCCGCCCCCGTGAGTACGTTGGCCATGGCGAGTTTCACTTCGTCCGACCGCGAGGGGACGTTGTCGGCGATCCAATTGATATTGCGCAACCAGACGACCTTGGCCCCACCGAACATGGAAAGCGTGTTCACCGATTCCAGGAACTGGATTTCAATACCCTGGGCATCGTCCACGCGATTGATGAGTCCGGAGATGATTTCCTTGTCCGCCTCGGGGCCCGCTTTCTGGACCGCTTGATTGTACAGGGCACGGGCGTCCCGCTCGACGAGGTATTCGTCTTTGCCGGCGACGATGGCGAGGGAAACAGGCATCCGTCGCCAATGTCCCCAACCTGCCCTTGGGTGGCAATCCTAGTCTATCCACAACCGTCCGCTGGCGAAATGTCGTCCCTGGGAGGCTTCGCGCCCACTTAATCGAGCCAGGCCTTAGGCCCCGTGAAGCAGGTCTTCGACGCAATACTTGTTCAGTTTGCGGCGCATGAGGTCGAGGGCGGTGTTGACGGCGCGTAACTTCACTTGTGCACGATCGCCCGGTAGGTGAACGCGCCGCGACCAAACGCCCGTCGGCGAGGCGTAACCAAAGTAAACGGTCCCGACGGGGTCGGCCTCGGTGCCACCACCGGGGCCCGCATAACCGGTCACAGCCAATGCGTAATCGGAACCAAACTTCTCGGCGGCCGCCGTCGCCATCGCGGCGGCGCACTCGGCCGACACCGCCCCATGCTGGGCGAGGATCGACTCAGGAATCCCCAAGATGTTCAGTTTCGCATCATTGGTGTAGCAGACGGCCGAACCGGCGAAGACCTTGGATGCCCCTGGAACATCCGTGAAGGCGTCGGCCAAAAGGCCGCCCGTGCACGACTCCGCCAAGGCGACGGTTTTCTCGAGCGAGCGCAGGTGTTCGACCACGATGGTCGCTAGGCAGGAATGGCCAGTGCAGACGAAATCGTTGCCCACGGCGTCCCGTACCTTGCGGGCAACCGTACACAGGTCATCCGCCGAGGCGCCACTGCCCCCCGAAGAGATGCGGGCATCGACCACGCCGGTGTGCGTCCCAAAGGTGAGCACCATCCCGGGAGCGAGCAACGGCCGAACTTTCTCTTCCAAGGGGACTGCGCCAATGCCAAAGGTGCGGACCTGTACGTAGGCTTCGCCCAAACAGGCACAACCGATGGAGCGGAGACGGGGGACGACTTCCGCTTCGAACATGGGCCGCAGTTCCAAGGATGGCCCCGGGAGCATGACCAAAGCGCTCCGGCCTTGATGGAAGAAAACGCCCGGGGCGGTCCCGCGCGCATTCGGGAGCGTTTCACCGCCAGCGGGTACCGTGCATTGACTTAGGTCAGCGGATGATACCTTGCGGCCAATCAAGCTGAACCGCTCGCGCAAGGCGGCTTCGGCCGCCGGCACGTGTTGGAGCGAGACGCCCAGCGCCGCGGCGACGGCCGCACGGGTATGATCGTCGGACGTCGGCCCAATCCCACCCGTCGTCACGATGAGGTCATACTGGCCCCACGCGGTCGCTAAAGTGGCAGCGATTTCTTCGGCTTTATCCCGGACAACCATCGAACGCGTGATGGGCAAGCCACGGCGGGCCAACTGTTCCCCCAACCAAACGAGGTGCCCATTCTCCCGCAGGCCATCCAGCAATTCGTCCCCGATATTAAGGACCAGGACCTGGCGGGGGCGATTATTGCAGGTTTCCATTTGCGGGTCGGGGGCAGGACAACAGGATTAAGAGGGTCTTTTAAAAATGCAAACCGACCGGGAAGAACTTTCGCCCAAAGCGAAGGCGCGACGCGCCCCCCGCACCCCCGGCGTGTACCTGATGAAGGACGCCGCCGGGCTGGTGGTCTATGTAGGTAAAGCGAAAGACCTCCGGCGCCGGCTAGACTCCTATTTCGTGACCGCCAGCCGGCTCGCCCCCAAGGTCGCCGCCATGATGGAACGGGTCCGGGACCTCGAATGGCACGAGGTCCGCACCGAAACAGAAGCCCTTTTACTGGAAGGTAAGCTCATCAAACGCTGGCGGCCGAAGTGGAATATCCTTTTCCGCGACGACAAGCAGTTCCCCCAGATCCGGGTCGACCTCGCCGACCCCATCCCCCGCTTTCGCATCGTCCGCGCCCGCACCACCGAATCCTGCCGCTATTTTGGGCCCTTTCCGCACCAGCAAGCCGTCCGCCGGACGCTGACCGAGATGCGTAAGCAGTTCGGGATCATTCTCGCCGAAGCGTCCCCCACCCTCCTGCCCGATGGCCGCTGGCGACTCTTCGACGACGCGCGCGCCGAAATCCAGAAATTCCCGAACGAGGTCACCGTCGAGGAATACGCCGACCGGGTGCGCCTGGCCTGCGAGTTCCTGGAAGGGAAAGTCCAGGACTGGACGACGCAAGTCGAAGCCGACATGCGTAAGGCCGCGGAGGAGCGCGACTACGAGACAGCGGCGAAGATGCGCGACCTGCTCGATGCGCTGACGCGCACGAGCGAGAAGTCCCGCCGCTTCCTGCGCGACAACCCCCTGCCCCGGCGCGATGAATCCAGTGCGCTGACCGAACTGGCCGCGCACCTCGAACTGGTGGGACCGCCAAACACAATCGAGTGCTTCGACATTTCGCATATCTCCGGCACGCTCGCGGTCGCTTCCATGGTGCGCTTCGTCGACGGCCGCGCGGAGAAGAACGGCTACCGCCGCTTCAAGATCAAGACCTTCGAAGGCAACGATGACTTCCGCTCCATGCAGGAAGTGGTCGGCCGCCGCTACACGCGACTCCACGAAGAACACCGGGCCTTCCCGGAACTCGTCATCGTCGATGGCGGCCTTGGCCAGGTCGGCGCCGCGCTGGAAGCCTTCAAGGAGCACGACCTAGCGCCCCCGCCGCTCATCGGCCTCGCCAAACGCGAGGAGACCATCGTCTTCCCCGACGGCCGCGAACTGAAGCTGCCGCGGCACAACGTCGGACTCGCCTTGCTCATGCGCGTGCGCGACGAGGCGCACCGCTTCGCCAACGATTTCAACGCCGACCTCCGCAGCCGCAAACTGCGCGAGTCAATCCTCGACGAAATGCCGGGCCTCGGGCCAAAGCGCCGCGACGCCCTCTTAGAGGCCTTCGGCAGCATCCAGAAACTCCGCAAGGCCACCGCCGAGGAGATCACGACCGTGTCTGGCGTCAGCGTGAAGCTCGCCGCCGACATCGTCGAGTACCTCGCGAAGCGCGTTTAAGAGGCCGCTACGACTGGCTGGTCAGAGCCAATCGACTGCGCCACTAAGTCCGCGATGCGTTCGGCGCCGCGGGCGTCACCGAGTCCGTCGACGCTGCGCTTCCATTCCTTCCACACAGCCCAATCGTTCGCGAAAGCGGAAGCCACGACCGCGCGGGCTGCGGACGGAGTGAGCCCATAAGCGCCCGCGCCATGCTCGGTGATGAGGCGACCGTTGCCGGCTTCCTGGCCCGGGATGACCTGCGTGATCACCATCGGGACGCCCGCCGCAACGCACTCATGGGTCGTCGCGCCGCCCGCCTTGGAAATCACGAGGTGACTCGAAAGCATGAGGTCCGGAATCCGGTCCGTCCAACCGAGCACTTCGGCCCGACCCGCCACGGCCTGTTCCACCGCGGCCTTGAAGTCCGCATCCTTACCGACGGTCACGACCAGCTCGAGGCCCAGCGTTGAGAGCGCCGCGGCCAGTTCGACCGCATCGCGCTTACCGGGATTGAGCATCAGCAAGACGCGCGGCCGGGCTTCGCCGGCGACGGCCGAGGAACGCGGCGCCAAACGGGCGGCAACCGGAAAACCGAACGGCAAGACCTTGGCCGCGGGCACGCCTTGGCGGATCATGACGTCAGCCGTGGCTTGATTCGGCGTGATGTACCAATCCGAATGCGCCCGATGCCAGGCGCGGTTCACAGAGATCGAATCGGTGACGACCGTGATCAGGCGGGGACGCGCGGGATCGGCCACGCTCCAGCGACGCGCCATCATGTAGTTGTACAGCGGGTAGGCCGAAATGACGACGGGGGGCTGCTGCGTATCGAGCAGCCGGTTCAACTCACGCTCGACCGGACGAAGAAACGGCAGCGAAGCGCGCACCAACGGTAGACGGTCAAGGGCGCCGTAGAGACACCCCCACAAGCGCGGGTAACGATTCGCGACCCGAATATAACTGTCGCGCTGCGACCGGGCCTTTTCGGCGCCATAGGCATCCAAGAAAAGGTCGTGCAGCTTACCCGCGAAAGCCCCCGAAGGATGACGCCCCAAGGCCTCGACAATCGCCCGGGCCGCGGCGTTATGGCCTTCGCCAAACCCTGCGGACAGGACGGGTATCTCGATCATTAGGCGACGGCCGGCTCGCGGCGGACTTCAGGATAGGCACCGGCCTCATAGGCCGCGCGCTGCGCTGCGATCAGCGCGCGGAGCTCGGCGCGGTCGACAACTCGGAGACGGCCGTCGGCTTCTTCGACGATGGCGGTCAACGACTCGACCCAATCGCCGGAGTTCAGGTAGCGCATCTCGCCGATCATGCGGTCTTCGGCTTTGTGGATGTGGCCACACATCACGCCATCGCAGCCGCGCCGACGGGCCAAGGTCTGCAGGTGGTCTTCAAAACTGGAAATGAAGCTAACGGCCGACTTCACGCGGCCCTTGATGGCCTGCGAGAGGGAAAAGTACTCCTTGCCGCGCCAGGCGCGCCAGCGGTTATAGAAACGGTTAAGGTCGAGCAGGAGCTGATAGCTGATGTCGCCGATGACCGCCAACCAGCGCATCTTCGCCATGACCGTATCGAACGCATCCCCGTGGATGCAAAGGAAGCGCTTGCCATCGGCCGTCTCGTGCAGGTGCTCCTCGGCGAGCTCGATGCGGTCGAGGCTCAGCGGAATCAGGCGGCGGATAAAGTCATCGTGGTTGCCACGTAGGTAGACGACGCGCGTGCCGTCTTTTTCGGCCATCTTCAGGATGCGGCGGACGACGGCGGTATGCGCCGGGCCCCAGTGGTTCTTGCGCTGTAAGGACCAGAGATCGACGATGTCACCATTGAGGATGAGCTTGTCGCAACGGATGCCGCGCAAGACCTCGAGGAGCTCGCGGGCTTGGGCATCCTTGGTACCGAGGTGGAGATCCGACAACACGAGGGTGCGGAAATGGACCTTAGCGCTCAACGGACGTAGTGTGTCTTCCATGGAAACGAATGATGCCAGCCCTGGGTGACGAAACCGTGGCGAAACCGCAGGAATCCCGTGACGATTGTGACTATTAACACTTTACCCCCAGACTTACCCCCAAACAGCCGTAACCTAATCGTAACAATCGTAACGGACTGATGTTACGGATGTTACGGATAGGTTACGAACAGGTGTTGCGCTCCCCAATTTCGGAGGGTTTTAAGGGCGCACCCCACAACCCTATGAAAGACTTCCTTAAGAAGGTTCTCGGTAAGGATGAAAAGTTCTACGAACTCCTCGAAGCCAGTGCCGACGAAGCGCAGAAAAGCGCCAAGTCGCTCTCCAAACTCTACGCCCAGGTCGGCAAGCCCGACTTCGAACAATGCTTCACCGAGTTGGTCGTCGCCCGCCGCGTGGATAAGCGCATCGGCCTCTCGATCACCCAAGAGCTCTGCCGGACTTTTGTGACGCCTCTGGAACGCGAAGACATCGAGGCCCTCGCCAACGCCCTTTATAAGATCCCGAAGACCTGCGAAAAGATCGGCGAACGCCTCGCCATCTGCCCCTCGCAGTTCTCGACCGACATCGTCGACAAGCAGGTGCGCATGCTCGAGCAGGCCACCGAAGTCACGGCCCGCCTCGTCAGCCGTCTCCGCAAACTCTCGAACGTCGAAGAAATCCAAGACGACTACGAAACGCTTCAGACCATCGAAGGCGACGCCGATCGCCTCATGGTGGGCCTCCTCCGCGACCTCTATCAAGGTAACGTCGACGCCAAGGAAGTGGTGGTCCTCAAGGACATTTACGAACTCCTCGAGCGCGCGATCGACCATTGCCGCGACGCGGGCAAGGTCGTGTTCCAGATTGCCCTCAAGTACGCCTAAGCCGCTGCCCTAGCCGCTCATGGATCCTTTCTTGCTGATGATGTTGGTCATCTTGGTGGCCGTGGTGTTTGAATACATCAACGGCTTCCACGATGCGGCTAACGCTATCGCAACCGTCGTCTCGACCCGGGTCCTGACGCCCCGCCAAGCCATCATGCTGGCGGCGGTCACCAACCTCATCGGGGCCTTTTGGGGCACCGCCGTCGCCAAGACCATCTACTCGGGCTACATCGACCTTGCCGGGGGCTTTCAGGTCGCCCAGCTGGCCATCGCTTGCGGCCTCATGGGCGGCATCGTCTGGAACCTCATTACCTGGTGGTTCGGGATCCCTTCGAGTTCCTCCCACGCGCTCATCGGTGGCCTCTGCGGCGGGGTCCTCGGTCAGACCCACCTCACTTGGGGACGACTTATCTGGGACGGCACGGATGCAGCTGGCAAGTCGGTCGGACTCTGGCCCAAGTTGATCAAACCGATGGTGATTTCGCCTTTCATCGGGTTCACTCTCGGGGTCATCTTCATGATGCTGCTGACAATCGTGATCGTTCGCCTGACGGTTCGCCCCAGCATCGTCGGCAAGGTCTTCGGTAAGCTCCAACTGGTCTCGGCCGGACTGATGGGCTTTTCCCATGGTTCCAACGACGCCCAAAAGACCGTCGGCATCATCACGTTCGCGCTCATCGTCGGCGTCGGCGCGGGGGCCTTCGATCCTGCGCATGCCCCGGCTTGGGCCCAATGGCTCAAGCCCACCATTAATGCCAAGGGCACGGTCGACCATGTCCCCGTCTGGATTATTGTCCTCTGTGCGGTGACCATGGCGGCGGGGACCGCTGCGGGCGGCTGGCGCATCATCCGTACGATGGGTCACAAGATGGTGAAACTCCAGCCAGTCCACGGCTTTGCCGCTGAAACCGCCGCGGCCATCACCATCACGGGGGCCTCCGAACTAGGGATCCCCCTTTCGACGACGCACGTCATCTCGACTTCCATCCTGGGCGTTGGTGCCACCAAGCGCTTTGACGCGGTGAAGTGGGGCCTCGTGGGCCGAATTGTCTGGGCCTGGGTCTTGACGATTCCGATTACCCTCACGCTAGGCTACTTGTTCTTCCGCGCCTGCGTCTTGCTCGGCTGGGCGCAGTAAGCGTCAGCGCGGAGTAACCAACTGGAACCGTTTGCTGGGAGCTTCCGCGTACTGCGCGAGCAGCTCCTCGTAAGCGGCCGTGCCCGTGGCATGCGCGGCCCGCCGGAGGACGGGCATGATTTCGTCTGGGCTGCTGCCATGAATCTGCTGACCGGGCCAAGGCTTCGGCTGCGTCCCCAGATAGGGAACGAGATAATCCAACGCGACCCGGAGCGAGCGGCCATCCTTCGAGCGGTAGGCCCAGAGGTCGACGCCCGCATGTCGGCCCAGCAAGGCGAGGTCGGATAAAGCCCGGAGGTTGAAGCACGAATAACTGAAAGAGGCTGTCCGGCTGAGTTCCAAGGGTTGGCGTCCATCGGGCTCAATCTGGACTTCAATCCGCTTCACGCCCGCTTGGTCCAGCAGGCCCTTGGCTTCTTCGGTCCGCTTTAGCACCAGCGCCCAATGCACGGCCTGCACATCATACCAAGTGCCGTGGTTATTCTTCGCGGCGCGTTCGTCCTGCCCGTTCTTACTGCGCAAAAGCCATTCGTAATACTGGTCCCCCCAGCGTTCCAGGGCTGTTTGGTCGTCCTTTGTCCAAGCCTTCGAACCGAGGAGCAGAATGGCCGCATCGGCGGCATCGGCTAAGCCACGGGCCTCGATGATGCCCGTCCCGCGGCCGTCATTCACGCCGAGCACGGCTTGGGCGAATTTAAGATTCGGATTCATGCGCGTCGCCGGCGCGAGGAACCAAACCCGGAGGTGCTGGGCGGCGTGCGCCGCATATTTTTCTTCGGCCGTGAAAAAGTAAGCGAGCGCCAGCGCCTCCACGGTCGCAGCCAAGGCACGCACCCGCAGGGTGTCATTGGCGGCGAGTTCCCGGGACTCTGGGTTCACTTCGCCGTCTTTGCGCAGGTACGGCAAGCCCTTGGGCTTAGCGGGATCGGGCCAGAAATAAGGCGCCAAACTCATGTAATCATGGGCATCGCCGCTGGGCGGGAGCTTTTGCTTTTCGGTCACCGCAGCCGGCGCGACCAAGAGTGCCTTGTCGGCGTCCTGCTTGAGTTTCTTCAAGGCCCCGACGAGCACGGGGTCGCCCGTGGCGATGGCTTGCTTGGCTTTTGCCAAGGCCCCGGGTTCGGCCCCGAAATAAGGGCGTTCCGCGCGACCCCACGTCGGCCAAACCGCAAGAAAGAGGAGCAGGACAAACGGCTTCATGGTAACAGATTAACGGGGCTGTACGCCGACCCGCTCGGCCCAGGCGGCCCACCGTGCCGCGAGTTCGGCGGTCTTGGCGGGCTGGCTCGCGGCGAGGTCATGTTCCTCGGCGGGATCCTGCGCGAGGTCAAAGAGCTGCCACTGGACAGGCGCAGTCTGGCGCTTACCCCAAACGATTTTCCACTGCCCGAGGCGATAGCCACGCGCCCCTTCATGGGCCGTGGGGATACCGCGTTCCGGCACGGTGCCGCCACGCAAGGCGGGCTCCAGCGACACGCCGGACAGGGGCTTGAGCCGCACGCCCGCAATCTCCGCCGGACGGACCGAGCCCGTGACTTCCGCGATGGTCGGGAAGAAATCCATCACATGCGCTGGGGTACGGACCCACTCGCTGCGGGCCGGCCACGCCGTGGGCCAATGCGCGATGAAGGGCGAGGCAATGCCGCCTTCATTGCAGAAGTGTTTGTACATCGCGAGGGGCGTGTTCCCGAGGTTCGCCCAGCCTGAGCCATAGGACGAAAACGAGCCAGGCTGGCCCATCTGCGCCAGCGTTTCGCCCGCATGCAGCGTCGTCTTGCCGGTGCGCGAAGCCCCATCGAAACCGAACGGGCCCCACTCGTAGCAGGCCCCATTATCACTGGTGAAAAGGATGAGGGTGTTCGCGAGTTCGCCGCTGGCCTCGAGGTCGGCAAGGATACGACCGACGCCGCGATCGACGTGTTCTACCATGGCGGCAAAGGTGGCCATGCGCCGCGCGAGGTCTTCGCGCCGATCCGCCGGCAGGCTTTCCCAAGCTGGGTTCACTTGCCCCGCATAGCCATTGGCGATGTCGTCGCGATCCACCGGCACGAGGGCGCGCGCGGGCAAGGTCGCAGTCGCGGGGATGAGGCCGAGTTTCTTCATCCGCTCAAAACGTTCCGTGCGCAGCACGTCCCAACCGCGCCGATAGGTCGCCATGTGGCGGTCGATGGAAGCTGGCGGCGCCTGCAACGGGAAGTGCGGCGACGAATGGGCCAAGTAGAGAAACCACGGCTTCGTTTTGTCGGACCGCGCCTGCCGCAGAAATTCGCAGGCATAGTCGGTAAAAACGTCGGTGGCGTAGAAACGGCCAGTTTCGTAGTTCAGCTCAGGCTTTTCCGTCGCAGGTAAACGCACGTATTTGGCCGCATTCCATTGGCCTTCCGAATGGGCGCCAAAATCTTTGAACCCAAAATAATGTTGGAAGCCGCGGTCCAGTGGGCCCGGCGAACCCATGTGCCACTTACCGACCATCCAAGTGCTGTAACCGCGTGCCGCGAGCAGCTCGGGGAGCGTCTGGTTACTGGCCAAGAGATGCCCCGTATAGGCTTCGCCCGTGTTCGGCGTCGGCTTAGCGCGGACGAAATCACCGATGCCCGCCTCGTGCGGATGCAGGCCGGTCAGCAGCGACGCGCGTGTCGGACAACACCGCGCAGAGTTGTAGCATTTCTCGAAACGCACGCCACCGGCGGCTAAGCGATCGATGTTCGGCGTCGGGATTTCGCCGCCGTAGCAACCGAGATCTGAGTAGCCGAGGTCATCGACGAGGATCACCAAGACGTTCGGCGGAGGACTGGCGGGGGCCGCCCATGCCGCGACGAGCAAAAGGAAGACGGCGATGACGTTCCTCATCGCCGCGCGGCCTCCGCACCCATCCAGCGGACGGCGTTCTCAATAACCTTCAGGTTTTCAGCCTGCTGGTAGACGGGGTAGGTCTCATGCCCGGGCCGGAAATAAAAGACGTCACCCTGCCCGACCTTCCACAACGCGCCGCTGCGGAAATGCTCACCTTTATCCCATTTTTCCTCGAAAATTACGCTGTCTGGCGGCGGCACCCAAAACGGCTCGCCGTACATTTCAGTCTGCGGAATATCCCATTTCGCAGGCAGGCCCGCCGCAATCGGATGCGTCGGCAAGAGCGTCGTCACGTGCGAAGGCGCGCCGTCGGCACGATAAGTTGGAAACACGCACTGCGGCAAAGTCAGCTGCCAGATGTCACCGACCTTACGGACGTTCGGCGTCGGGGCGGCTCCCTTCTTCGGAATGACTCGATAGGGCTTGTCGTTCAGAAACTCCCACTTCGCCGTCGCGCGCTCCGCTGCGGGGACTTGGGCGAGCGCATCGGCCTTGGCCCGTTCCTGCATCAAGCGCACGAACGGCTTCGCCCAGTGCGCCGAATGTAAAGCGATGAACCCCGTCTTGCCTGCCTGGACCCGTTGCACGAGGGCCTCCATGCGCGCATCGTTTTGCTGCAAAGGCCGTTGATGGCACCAGAAGACCACCACATCGGTCGCCGCCAAGGTCGCAGCGTCCAACCCCTGGTCCGGGTCATCCATGCCGACCGACTTAACCGACAGGCCGGGCTGGGCGGAGAGGTGCTTGGCCAAGGTGTCGCCCAAGAAGGCCCCCGCGTAGCCCTTTTTCTGGTCCGGTTGACGTTCGTCCCAGACCAGGACGCGGAGGGGGGCGGGGGCCGCCGAGAGCCCAAGGCAGGTGACAAGGAGGAGGAAGGCCAGACGGTGCATGATCAAGGGGTAAGACTATCCCTACCCCTTTGGCCGCTGGTTAAAAGTCCCAAGTCCAGCGCCGACCCGAGAAATTCGGTTAAAAATGTGCTTTTTGCCCTTCCGTCTTGCTCCCAAGGGGGGCTGTCCTAACTTGCGGCAAACGACCATGGTCAAATCTGATTTCGGTTATAACAGCAAGGTGGAGGGCGAGGTCATCGTGACCCGCGCCGATGCCGTCGTGAACTGGGTGCGCAGCAACTCGGTCTGGCCGATGCCGATGGGGCTGGCCTGTTGCGCCATCGAGCTCATGGGCGCCGGTGGCTCCCGCTTCGATATTTCCCGCTTCGGGATGGAAGTCATGCGCTTCTCCCCGCGCCAAGCCGACTGCATGATCGTCGCCGGCACCGTCACCTACAAGATGGCCGAAGTGGTCCGCCGCATCTACGACCAGATGGCCGAGCCCAAGTGGGTCGTCGCCATGGGCGCCTGCGCTTCGACCGGCGGCATGTACCGCTCCTACGCGACCCTCCAAGGGGTCGATAATATTGTCCCAGTGGACATTTATATTTCCGGTTGCCCGCCCCGCCCCGAAGCGTTGCTGGACGGCATGATGTTGCTGCAGGAGAAGATTCGCCAAGAAGGCGGCTCGCTCAAGCGCACCTTCCGCGGCCGCACCGTCGAAACCAAGATCGTCCGCTAAACATGGAAGCCGCCGTCCTGACCGACCGTTTTCCGCGCACGCAGGTCCTCGCTTCGCAGGACATGCCGACCTATCAGGTCGCGGGCGAAGACCTGGTCGAATCCGTCCGCTTCCTCCGCGACGCCCAAGGCTTCGACCTCTTGGCCGACCTTTGCGGTATCGACTGGAAGGACCG
>CAIYEN010000182.1 GCA_903925205.1 uncultured Opitutia bacterium
AGGCGCAGGCCGCCCGTGAGGCAGCCGCTGCTCGCATTGCTGGCAACGTAAGGGGCGCACCATACGAGCCAACGCCGCCATCCACCGAAGGCAAGACGTGGATGATGGAGCCCGGCAAAGAGGCCGTGCAGTCCGGCAACTATGAGATGCCGCCAAATGTTCGACTAAACGATGCTGGTATTCCGTACAACGTTGAGACCGGCGAAGAACTACAAATGGCTCGCCGTCCTAGTGTCCTTCCTTTGACCAGAACGCCGGATGGTGTTCAGTGGGCCATGCCGAAGATCGCCGAGCTGGCGGGCGACATCCTTAACCCGTTGGCGGTTACCAAGGGCGTAGCCTTGAATCCCGGCGAGTTTGCTTTGGGGTCAGGGCCTATCAAGAGGGCCGTTCTTGAACAGCCCAACGCGCCGACGTTCTATTCAGCTTTGGACCGCGCCGTCTCCGACATTCCGCAAGCCAAGGCTTCCGCCGAGCAGTGGGCCGCGACGCTCGCCAACCGGCCCGGCGTTAAGCCGGAGGAAATTCAGTGGCGCGGGTTGGATCAGTACCTCGCGGGCCGTGCGGGCCAGACGGTGACGAAGCAGGAGATCGCCGACCACTTGGCGGGGAATAAGGTTGAGTTGGGGGAAGTGAAGAAGGGTCTACCGTTTAACCTCAAAGAGATCACGGTCAAACGCATCGGTGAAGGAGACCGTTCCTATTGGGAGAGCTTCGACGGTTCCGGCAATATGATTGTTCGGCACCCGGGGTCGATGTCGGAAGCGCAGGCGTTGGACGATGCAAAGAATTTCGCTAATATTGGCCCAGCCGTAGAGACGAAATACTCCGGCTACCAACTCCCGGGCGGCGAGAACTACAGCGAGAAGCTGCTGACTTTGCCCAATCAGTGGGAAGCTCCGCGTGCCGCGCAAGTGGCAAACGAGGCCAAGATCAAAGCCTTGCGCCAAGAGATGCACGGCACGAGCGGTACAAACGAAATTCGCGCCGAGATACGCAGTTTACAAGACGCTAACGCCGCTCTGCAAAAGCAGATCAGTGCCTCGCCGATTTACAAATCCCCCCACTGGGATGAGCCCAACCCCGTGACGCACATGCGCACCAACGAGCGCACAATCGGCAACACGGCATCGCACCACATCGAGGAAGTGCAGAGCGACTGGCACCAGAAAGGGCGGGCGGAAGGGTATCAAGGCGAGCGGCCGACAGACAAAGCTGTCGAAGAAAAAGCATCTAGCGGTTTTGATCGGGCATGGCGCGGTGAGAAAACATGGGAAACGACAACCGAATCCGAGCGCCAAGAGTGGCGCAATAACGAGCGCGAACAGATGATTGAAAAGGGCGTCGGTGTCCCCCGCGCCCCGTTCAAAACCACATGGCCCGATCTTACGATGAAGCAGGCTTTGCGCGATGCCGTCGAGAACGGCAAGGACCGCCTGTCGTGGACGCCGGGCGAGGCGCAGGCGAAGCGGTATGATTTGAGTAAGCAGGTGGACAGTGTCCACTACAATCCAGACACACAGCGGCTAGTTGCCAAGCGCGGCAACTCCAACGTCATAGATCAGAACGGCGTACCGCCGGATAAACTTGCGGATTACGTTGGCAAAGATGTAGCCAGAAAGATCATGGGCGAAGAACCAAACGTCAACGGACTTCGATCACTTCGCGGGGAGAACCTCAAAGTCGGCGGCGAAGGCATGAACGAGTTCTACGACAAGATGCTGCCGAAGGCCGTCGAGAAGCTGGGCAAGGCGTATGGCGTCAAGGTTCAGCGCGGCGTTGATACGACCGGCAACCCGGTCAACTACGTTGACATCCCGCCCGCTTGGAAACAGGAAATCCTCAAAAAGGGCTTCCCGCTGTTTGCCTCCGGCGGCTCCGTGTTTGACAAGATGCACGCGGCTAAGCATATGCA
>CAIYEN010000183.1 GCA_903925205.1 uncultured Opitutia bacterium
CGTTCGAAGATCAGCTTCGGGTTCACTTCCTTCGGCATCGGCTGGGTGGCCGAGCGCCAGGAGATGTTGGACTGGTAGATGCAGGAGTAGCCCGAGTCGCAACCGCCGGCGAGCTTGCTGGCTTCGGTGCCGATCTCGAGGGAAGCGAGGCGCGTGCGGTCGCCGATGCGGGAAGCGGCCATCTGGTCGGCCGAGACGCCGGAGCGAATATTGGCGCCGTCGGTCTTCCGAGGCTGAGCGCCCGTGAGGAAAGCGGACATCGCGCGGGCGTGGTCGCCGCCGCCGTCGCCGTGGGAGCGGGCCTTGTCGGCTGCGAGGCCCGTGAGGACCGAGAAGTCGCTGCGGACGTTGTTGAGCGGCGCGAGGATCGGCGGGAGCTTGGAAGGCAGCGCGCCTTCGGCGCCGACGCGCCAGCCGTCCATGTTCACACCGTTGGGGACGTAGAGGAACGCCATCCGGTTCGGCGCGGCGTTCTTCGCGGGCGTATTGCCCGCGGCCCAACCGGTCTGCAGACCCATCGCCTCGAGCCACGGCAGGGCCATGACGGCGCCGAGCCCTTTCAGGACGGTACGGCGGGGAATGAGGTCGGTCTTCATGACGGGGGTTATTTCTTCTTAGGGGATTCAGACCCGCTTTCAACCTGCGATGTTCCCCGACGGAGGCGGAAAGGGTCGCTCATCACCACCCCCAGGACGAGGGAAGAGAAGCGATTGCCCGACTTCATGGCCGAATCCGTGATCTTATCGACCGCCGGGCCGTCGTAATAGTCTAGCCCGCGGCCTAGGCCGTAGGTCAGCAGCTTCGTGGAGAGATTGCGGACGATCTTCGTGCCGTCCTTGCGGAGGAGCTGCTTCAGCTCGCCCGCGCCGGCGAAGGAACGTCCGTCGGAGAGCTTGCCGGCGGGGTCGATCGGTTTGCCTTCGTCCGACGAGCGGAGCAGCCCCACGCCGTCGAACTTCTCGAACGCGAAGCCGATGGCGTCCATGCGCGAGTGACAGGCCGCGCAGGCCGGGTCGCGGCGGTGCTGCTCCATGCGTTCGCGGAGATTGCCCTTCAGCTGCTGGCCATCGAGCGTGGGCACGGAAGGCGGAGCGGGCGGTGGAGGCGTGCCGAGGATTTGTTCGAGGATCCACTTGCCGCGTTTGACCGGCGACGTGCGGGTCGGGTTGGAAGTGGCCGTCAGGATCGAAGCGTGCGTCAGGATGCCGCCGCGATCGCCTTTAGGTAGCGTCACGCGCACGAATTCTCCGCGGTCACGACCGCGCGAGAACTCGGTGTTGAGGCCGTAGAACGCGGCCAGCGTACGGTCGACGTAGGTGAAGTCGCCGTCGATGAGATCGAGCACGTCACGGTCTTCGCGGACGACTTCGGCGAAGAAGAGTTCCGTCTCCTTCATCATCGAGGCGCGGACCGCCTCGCTGAATTTCGGGTAGAGCGTCGGATCGGGCGAGACCGTTGAGAGCTGGCGCAGCTGGAGCCACTGGATACCGAAGCCTTGCGTCAGGAACTGCGCGCGCGGGTCCTTGAGCAGGCGGCGGGCCTGGGCCTCGAGGTTGGCGGAGAGCTTGCCCGCGTAGGCGAGCTGGAAGAGCTCGTCATCGGGCATCGAGCCCCAGAGGAAATAGCTCAGCCGCGAGGCCAGCGCGAATTCGCTGATGGCATGGGCTTCGCGTGCGGTCGGCTTCTCATCCTGTTCGCCGCGGAAGATGAATTTCGGAGAAGCCAGCACCACGGCGATCATCGCCTGGGCGCCGGATTCCCAGTTGGCGCCGGACTTCTCACCCTCGAGGAAGACCTTGGCATAGCGGGCGATTTCGACGTTCGTGGCCGGGCGGCGGAAGGCGCGGCTGACGAACCAATTCGCCACCGCCTTCGCGCGGACGTCCCCAGTCGTGGTGCCCACCACCACGGCGAG
>CAIYEN010000184.1 GCA_903925205.1 uncultured Opitutia bacterium
AAAGACCTTTCGGGTTGCCTCCCCACGGGTCAACGGTGAACATGAGCGTTACCGAGCCTAAAAATGCCTAAAAGGACTCACCAGTTCGGGTTCGTGACCGTAGCGGCCGCCTCCCCCTCCCTTCGCTTAGGCGATCCTGCGGCCAACGCTCTCTTGGTTATCCAGGCACTCGAGAAAGCTTCGGCCGAAGGCGCCGAGATTGTCGTCCTCCCCGAACTCTGCCTCACCGGCTATAGCTGTGGCGACCTCTTTGGCCAACGCACCCTCCTACAAGGCGCCCTGAAGGGCTTGGGCCAAGTGGCCGAGGCCACGGCTCGCCTCGGCCTCACCGCCCTCGTCGGCCTGCCCCTCGAGGTCTCTGGACGCCTCTTCAACGCCGCCGCCTTCATCTCCCGCGGGAAGATCCTCGGCATCGTCCCCAAGACCCACCTACCGAACACCGGCGAGTTCTACGAGCAACGCTGGTTTGCCTCCGCCCGCGTCGCCCCGGTCAAGGAAATCGACGTCCTCGGACAGACCGTCCCCTTCGGCACCGACCTCCTCTTTCAGGCCGCCGACCTCCCCGACTGCGTGGTCGGCATCGAAATTTGCGAAGACCTCTGGGCCGTGGAACCCCCGAGCGGCGCCCAAGCCCTCGCTGGTGCGACCCTGCTCTGCAACCTTTCGGCCAGCGACGAGCTCCTGACCAAGGCCGCCTACCGTCGCGACCTTGTGCGTGCGCAGTCCGCCCGCTGCCTCGCCGCCTACGTCTATGCCGCGGCGGGCGCCGGCGAATCGAGCACCGATATCGTCTACAGCGGCCACGGCCTCATCTCCGAGAACGGCGTTGTCCTCGGGGAATCCGAACGCTTCCGCTTCGAGCTCTCGCTGCTCGTGTCGCAAATCGACGTCGATAAGCTCCAGGCCGAACGCCGCCGTAACAGCACGTTCTTCGGTGCGCCCGCGACGCTCCAACCGCGAGTCCGCACGTTCGAATTGGGCCACCCGACCGGCACCACGCCCAAACTGCGCCGCCGTTTCAGCCAGCATCCTTTCGTGCCCTCGGACGCGCATCGCCGCGACGAACACAGCCAGGAAATCTTTGCCATCCAGTCGACCGGCCTGGCCCGTCGTCTGCGCCACACCGGCGCCCGCCACGTGGTCATCGGCGTCTCGGGTGGTCTCGATTCTACGCTGGCCCTACTGGTCCTGCTGGAAGCCTTCGGCCGCCTCGGCCTCGACCGCAAGGGCATCATCGGCGTGACCATGCCCGGCCCAGGCACCACGGTCCGGACGCGCATGAACGCGCTTAAGTTGATGGAGGCCCTCGGCGTCACCGCTCGCGAGATTCCCATCGGCGCAGCCGTCGAGCAGCACCTCGCCGACATCCAGCATCCGCCCGGCAAGCACGACGTCACGTTCGAGAACGCCCAAGCCCGTGAACGCACGCAGGTGCTCATGGACGTCGCCAATCAGGCGGGTGGCTTTGTTGTCGGCACGGGTGACCTCTCCGAAGCCGCGCTCGGCTGGTGCACCTTCAACGCGGACCATATTTCGATGTACCACGTGAACATCGGCGTCCCCAAGACGCTGGTCCGTCACCTAGTCTCCTGGGCCGCACACGCCCGCCACGTTGGGCACGAACGCGCTTTGCTCGAAGATATCGTGGCTACCCCGGTCAGCCCCGAACTCCTGCCCCCGGGGGCCGACGGTGAAATCTCGCAACAGACGGAAATGCTCGTCGGTCCCTACGAGCTGCACGACTTCTTCCTGTACCACGTGATCCGTAACGGCTTCCGCCCAGCCAAGGTGCTCTGGCTCGCCGAACATGCCTTCACTGGGAAATACGACCACACGGAGATCCGCCACTGGCTCCGCTCGTTCTTGACCCGTTTCTTCAGCCAGCAGTACAAGCGTTCGGTCATGCCAGATGGCCCCAAGGTCGGCTCGGTCGCCCTCTCGCCCCGCGGGGATTGGCGCATGCCGTCCGACGCCGAGGCCACGGCGTGGCTTGCGGAAATCGCCTAAGCGTGTTTGCTGGGGGGCGTGACGACTCCCTTACGCACCCATCCTGCCGCCACGCAGGCGCTGCTCGCCCGCTTGGGCGCCGCTAAGGTCAAGACCGACGAGGCCACGTGCTTCGCCGCCTCCTTCGACAACATGCGCCTGTCCTTCATGCCCGAGGCGGTCATCCGTCCGGAGGTCGAAGACGATATCGGCGTCGTCCTGAAGTTGGCCAACGAACACCAGGTTCCCGTCACCGTCCGCGGCCGCGGCACCGGCAACACCGGCGCAAGTGCGCCGATTCGCGGTGGCTGGGTCATCCACCTCGACCACTGGGACAAGATCGAGATCGACCCGATTTCGGCGATGGCGACGGTGCAGCCTGGAGCCATCACGGCCCGCATCAACGAACTCGCCGCCGAACACGGCCTCTTCTTCCCGCCCGACCCTTCTTCGCTGAAGCATTGCAGCATCGGCGGCAACATCGCCACGAACGCCGGCGGCCTCCGCGCCGCCAAGTACGGCGTGGTCCGTGACCACGTCTACGCCCTCGAGGGCTTCCTGCCGACCGGCGAGAAGGTTAAGTGGGGGGCACCGTTGCGTAAGTTCGTCAGCGGGCTCAACATCCGTGACCTCTGGATTGGCTCCGAGGGGACCCTCGGCGTCATCACCAAGGCCACGCTCAAGCTCGTCAATAAGCCCAAGGCCCGCCGCACGTTCCTGCTGGCCTGCCGGACCGATGAAGGCGCGCTCGAAGCCGCGGCCGCCTTGATGGGCGCGCGCGTGAACCCGGCAGTCTTCGAGTTCCTCGATACGCAGACGGTCGAAGCCGCCGAAAAGCGCCGCGGGAGTCGCGTCTTCTCCACCGCCGAGCTACACGGTGTGGAAGAGACCCATGCCATCCTGCTCGTTGAAATCGACGGCCACCCCGCCGCCCTCGCCGAAGATGCGGTGAAGGTCCGCGCGTGGATTGCCCAGTATGCCGTGGCTTTCCGCGAGACCGAGGTCGAAGCCGAGGCCGAAGCGCTCTGGGACATCCGCCGGACGTGCTCGCAGGCGATGTACGCCTTGGGCAACGCCAAGCTGAACGAGGACATCGTGGTGCCGTTCCGCAGCTACGTGGAGTTGATCCGCTACACCCGCGAGGTCCGCGACCGCGTGGGCTTGGCGACGCCGACCTTTGGCCACGCCGCCGACGGCAACTTCCACGTGCACATCATGTACGACCGCGATAATCCCGAGCACTGCCGCAAGGCCGAGCAGGCAATCTACGAGGTCATGCGTAAGGTCGTTGAACTGGGCGGCGCCATCACCGGCGAGCACGGCATCGGCATCGCGAAGTCCCCGTTCCTCCGCCTACAGCATTCGCCCGCAGAAATCGGCGCGATGCTGGCGGTCAAGCGGGCCCTCGACCCGAATAACATCTTGGCCCCCGGCCAAATCTTCGAGCCCCTCAACGTCTGGGAGCATCGTCCGGTCAAGGTCACCCTCGCCTGGGATAAGCACTGAGCCATGGGCCGCACCGTCGCTGTCTTTGATTGGGATGGGGTCGTCGTTGACTCCGCCGTCGCGCATGAACGTTCCTGGGAGCAGCTCGCCGTTGAGGAGAAGCTCCCCTTGCCGGCTGACCACTTCGTCCGCGGCTTCGGCAAGCGAAACGAACTCATCATCCCCGACATCCTGCAATGGACGCACGACCCGGCGGAGGTCCGCCGCCTGTCCTACCGCAAGGAAGAGCTCTACCGCGTCATCGCCCGCCAAGGCCACATCCGCGTCCTACCCGGCGTCTTCGAACTGCTCCGCGCCCTCCAGGCCGCGGGGATTCCCTGCGTCATCGGCACCTCGACGCAGAAGGAGAACCTCGCGCTGGCGTTTGAGCTCTTCGGGCTGGGCGTCTTCTTCCAAGGCGCCGTCAGCAGCGAAGACGTCTCCCGCGGCAAGCCCGACCCGGAGGTCTTCCTCAAGGCCTGCGCCTTGGCCAACGGCGACCCCGCGGCTTCGTTCGTGTTCGAGGATTCTTTCTCAGGCATCCAAGCCGGCCTCGCCGGCGGGTTCATCACCATCGCCTTAGCGACCACGAATACGCGGGAAGCCCTCCTCCCGCAAAAGGCGCATCGCATCGTGAAAGACCTCTCGGAGGTCGACGCAGGCTGGCTCGTGCGCGGTCGGCTCGACTAAGCGGCATGGAGTTTCGCCTGCATTCCGATTACCAACCGATGGGCGACCAGCCATCGGCCATCGCGGCCTTGGATGCGTCCCTCACGGCAGGGAATGCACGACAGACGCTGCTCGGGGTGACGGGCTCAGGCAAGACGTTCACGATGGCGAACCTGATCGCCCGCCAGCAACGGCCGGCATTGATCATCTCGCACAACAAGACGTTGGCGGCCCAGCTCTACTCGGAGTTCAAACACTTCTTCCCCGAGAACGCGGTCGAATACTTCGTCAGCTACTACGATTACTACCAACCGGAGGCGTACGTCCCACAGACGGATACGTTCATCGAGAAAGACTCGGCCATCAACGAGGACATCGAGCGCATGCGCATCAGCGCCAGCAGCGCCCTGCTCTCCCGGCGCGACGTCATCGTGATCGCGTCGGTCTCCTGCATCTACGGCTTGGGTTCGCCCGAAGATTTCCTAGCGCTGATGATTCCGCTGCGCCAGGGGCTGGTCATCAAGCGCGACGAACTCCTGACGCGGCTAGTCGCCAACCAATACTCGCGTAATGACGCCATCCTCGAGCGTTGCACCTTCCGCGCCCGCGGCGAGACCATCGACATTTGGCCGGCTTACATGGAATCAGCCATCCGGTTGGAGTTCTGGGGCGATACGCTGGAGCAGATCCGGGAACTGGACGCGGTCACCGTGCGCCCGGGCAAGACGCTCGACAAGTTCGACCTCTACCCGGCGAACCAATACGTGACCTCGGCCGCCCGCGTGAAGACGGCGGCGGAGGCTATCCGGGCCGAGCTCGAGGAGCGCGTGGCGTTCTTTGAAAAATCCAACCGCCTCATCGAGGCCCAACGCATCCGCATGCGCGTCGAGCACGACCTCGAGATGCTGCGCGAAACGGGCTTCTGCTCGGGCATCGAGAACTACTCGATGCACATGGCGGGCCGTCGCCCGGGCGAGCGCCCGCATTGCCTCTTAGACTTTTTTCCGGAGGACCGACTCATCTTCATCGACGAAAGCCACGTCTCGGTCTCCCAAATCGGCGGGATGTACCACGGCGACCGCGCGCGCAAAGAAAAGCTCGTCGACTTCGGCTTCCGCCTGCCGTCCGCCATGGAGAATCGCCCGCTGCGGCCCGAAGAGTTCGACACGATTTCCGGGCAGACGGTCTATGTCTCGGCGACGCCCGCGCCGCATGAATACAAGGTCTCCAGCGTCATCGCCGAACAGGTCATCCGCCCCACCGGCCTGCTCGACCCCATCATGGAGGTCCGGCCCATCCGCGGGCAGGTCGAAGACATCATCGGCGAAGCCAAGCGCGTCGCCGGCCTCGGCTGGCGCACGCTGGTCACGACGCTCACGAAGCGGATGTCCGAGGACCTTTCGCAATTCATGCGCGAGCACGGGCTGAAGGTCGAGTACCTCCACTCCGACATCGACGCCATCGAGCGCGTGGAGATTCTGCGCCGCCTCCGGGCCGGCAAGTTCGACGTCCTCGTCGGCGTCAATCTCCTCCGCGAAGGCCTCGACTTACCTGAAGTGGCCTTGGTCGGTATCCTCGACGCGGACAAGGAAGGCTTCCTCCGCAGCGAGACGAGCCTCATCCAGACCTCCGGCCGGGCGGCCCGTCACGTCGACGGCAAGGTCCTCCTCTACGCCGACGTGATGACTAAGTCGTTGACGCGGGCGCTGACCATCTGCGGCGATCGTCGCAAGCGCCAGCAGGCCTATAACGTGAAGCACGGCATCACCCCCAAGAGCACGGTCCGAGCCATCGAGGAAAGCCTCGTCGATGAAGAAGAAGCGCTGCTCGCAGTCGCCGAAGGCACCGATGACCGCGATGTAGCGCGCGTCTTAGCTGACCTTGAAACCGAGATGCTCGAGGCGGCGGATGAATTACAATTCGAGAAGGCGGCGATGCTGCGCGACCAGATTGAAGCCCTGCGGACCGGCAAGCCGGCGCCCGCGAAGCAACGCCGCAAAGGCGGCCGCCGCTGATCAGCCGAAACGGCGGCCAAGGTCAGCGTCCGTCCATTCTACGAACGTCCGGCGGCCCTTCGGGTCCGTTCCGGGCTGCGCGGTGCGGAAGAGCGCTTGGACGAGTTCCAGCAACTCACCATCGGCCAAGGCATCGCCCTTCCGGCGGGCCTTATTGACCGCTAGGCGGGCCAAGGCGTCGTAAGCCAAGGCGGGACGACCAAAGTCCCCTTCCCGGCGAGCCATTTCGGCCAGCAGGTCACGCAAGAAGCCCAGCGCGTCGGCTGGATCCAGCCAGATTGGCAGCGCACCCACCCGCCAGAAGTTGCGGCCGTATTCCTCGAAGTCGAAGCCCGCATCCTGCAGCAGACCCATGCGTTCCTTCAGCACCGCCGCTGGGAGCGGTTCCAGCTCGATGGTCAAGGGCACCAGCAAAGGCTGGCTGATAGGCTTACGCTCCGAGAACTGCCGAAGGATATCTTCGTAGAGCACGCGCTGGTGGGCGGCGCCGAGGTCGAGGATGGCCAGGCCCGTCGGGGTTTCGAAAACTGCCCGCTCTTCGCGCAAGCGCGCCAGCAGACGCCAACCGAGGCGCAGCGAACTACCGGAGACCGGCGCGGAAGCCGGCGGCATCGAAACGGGTGGCACATACGCCGCGGTCGGCGAGGGACTGACCACCGAAGCTGCCCCCGGGGAAGCCAGCGGGGCAACGGCCGCGGGCCCTAAGGTCGGCGTAATCGCGGGAACCGTGGTCGTCGGCAAACCGTCGTCCATGCGAGCCTGCAGCACCGAGAGTACCGACTGGATGAGGAAACCCCGGACGCGGGCCTCGTCGCGGAAACGCACCTCGCGCTTGGCGGGGTGGACGTTCACGTCGACCCAAGCCGGGTCGATCTCGAGGAAAGCAAAAGCCAGCGGGTAGCGACCTTTGGGAATCAGCGTGTGGTAGCTCTCGGTCAGCGCGAAGGCCATCGTGCGGCTATCGACGGGGCGGCCGTTGACGACGGTGACGAGGTCCTGGCGCGTGCCACGGCTCACGCCAGGCTTGCCCAACAACCCGCTCAGGCGCATCCCATCACGTTCGAAGACCGGCATCAGGCTGACTTCATCGGCGACCTGGCGGCCCCAGATTTCCCGGACGCGGTCCAGCAACGGCACATTGCCCGGAGAACGGAAGATTTCGCGGCCATCTTCGCGCAGCAGGAACCCGACCTGCGGGTGCGAGACGGCGTACAAGCGCACAAGGCGGATGATGTGGGCAGCCTCGGTCTCATCGGACTTGAGGAACTTCAGGCGGGCCGGGACCGGATGAAAAAGGTTGGCGACTTCGATGCGCGTGCCAGGTGCCATGCCATGCTCGCGTTGATGGACGACGCGGCCGCCATTGATGAGTAGCTCCGTGCCGGAAGGAGCGGCGGCCGGACGCGTCTGCAGGGTGAACCGCGCCACGCTGGCGATGGAGGGCAAGGCTTCACCGCGGAAGCCGAACGTCGCGATACGGTCGAGGTCGGCGGCGAGGCGAATCTTGCTGGTCGCGTGACGCTCCACGCTCAGCAAGGCCTCTTCGGGCGTCATACCCTTGCCGTTGTCTTCGACGACCGTCAGGGCCTTGCCTCCGCGGGAAAAATCCACGACCACGCGCGTTGCCCCCGCATCGAGGGCGTTCTCAAGGAGTTCCTTCACCACCGCGGCGGGGCGCTCCACCACTTCGCCGGCGGCGATTTGGTTGGCGACCGTCGGGTCGAGTACGCGAATCGTAGACATGCTTACTTCGTCTTGGCGGGCACGACCTCGGCCCAGGTCTCATCAATCGTCTGACCGCAGTGCTCGGACCAGACCTTCTCGACCTCCCCACCGGACACGCCGGCGAGGTGCAGTTTCTTGACCAAGCCGGGATGGCGTTTCTCGGCCTGGAGAATCAGGTAACCCGTCACGCGGTAGGAATCGCGGGGCTTGTTCTTGGTCGGGTCGAGGCGGATGCCGAACTTCCCTTCCTCGGCGATGCCGAAGCGGACGTAGTCGGCGATGCCTTCGGTCATCCAGCCTGGGATCTTGCGGTACCCCTGCAGGACGTGGGTCAGTTCATGCACGACCAGCATGACGTCGTCTGGGTGCTTCGCAGCATAGCGGCTCGAAACCGTGATGGCCTTACCGTCCCAGAAGGCGACGCCGTCCATGTCCTTGAAGCGGACCGTCAGTTGCTTGGGGCGCTTGGCCTCGGCCGTCCCGAGGACCACAGCGATCTTGGGTTCCCATTCCTTGATGAGCTCCACGGAGCGGGCCCCGAAGGCCTTCAACTTCTCTTCGTCGGCCTTATCGTCAAAGACCAGCTGCACCTCGACAGCCTGAACGGCCGCCGTGACGAGGAAAAGGGCAAGGAGGAGGCGCCGCATGGGTAGGACGAGGATTAAGCCCACCCTCTGCCCCTGCAAGACGAACAGGCCAAAACCTCGAGGGTTGCACCCGGCCAAAGAGCCGCAACCTTGCGGGGGTGTCCAACCGTCTGGCCCAAGAGCAGTCCCTGTACCTGAAACAGCATGCGGCTAACCCCGTGCACTGGTGGCCCTGGGGTGCGGACGCCTTTGCCGCCGCCCAAGCCCAAGGTAAGCCCGTGCTCGTCTCGGTCGGCTACTCTTCCTGCCACTGGTGCCACGTCATGGCCCGCGAGTCCTTCGAGCAACCCTACATCGCGGAGCTGATGAATCAGCACTTCATCTGCATCAAGGTCGACCGCGAGGAACGTCCGGAGGTCGATAAACTCATGATGGACGCCGTTCAGATGATCAACGGGCATGGCGGCTGGCCCCTGAACTGTTTCTGCCTTCCGGACGGACGTCCCTTCTTCGGCGGCACCTACTTCCCACCCGATGACCGCGGGCACGGCCAAGTCCCTTGGCCGCAGTTGCTGATGCGCGTGTCGGACTTCTTTCACCGGAACAAGGACGAACTCGCCGCGAACGCCGATGCCATCGCCCAGAACCTGACGCACCTCACACGGGCGCCGGATGCGGATGGAAGCTCGCCGCAGCCCGCCGACTTGCTGGCCGCGGCCAAGCGCCTTTGCGAGCAGCACGACGACACCTACGGCGGCTTTGGCGGCGCGCCGAAATTCCCTTCGCCCCCGACGGTAGACTTTCTCCTCGCCATCCGCGGTACCGCGGCGGCCGAACAGGACCGCGCCTTGGCGACGCGGCTCGACGCCGTGCTCACGGTCACGTTGGGCGGGATGGCCCGCGGCGGGCTCTTCGACCAAATCGGCGGCGGCTTCCACCGTTACTGCGTCGACCGCGACTGGACCGTGCCGCACTTCGAAAAGATGCTGTACGACAACGCCCAGCTGCTCGGCACCTACGCCGAAGCTTGGGCCCGCTACCGCGACCCACTGTATGCGCGGGTCTGCGAGGAAACCATCGGGTGGCTCCAGCGCGAGATGCGCCTGCCCAACGGTCTTTACGCCAGTGCGCTCGACGCGGATACCCACCACGAGGAAGGGACGACGTATGTTTGGAAGCCGGTGGAGATCGTGGCCTTGTTGGGCGAAGAAGCCCTCCCCTTCGCCGCCGCTTATGGCCTGACCGACCAAGGCAACTTCGAAGGCGCCAACATCCCTAAGCTCCGCGCCAAAACCGCGGAACGCGACCGCCTGGCCGGTGCCCGCGCGACGTTACTCGCCGCTCGTAACCTCCGTCCGCAACCCGAGCGCGACGACAAAGCCCTGCTCGGCTGGAACGCCCTGCTCATCCGATCGCTCGCCAAGGCGGCGTGGATTTTCGGTCGGAAGGATTGGTTCGTACTCGCGGCCGACATCGAAGCCAGCGCTTGGCGGCTCTTCGGCGAAGAAGGCGCCTCGCCCACGCTCCGGGCGGTGGCGCACGGCGCCCAAGCCTCGTTGACGGGCAACCTCACCGACTACGCTTGGTTCGCCCAAGCCGAACTCGCCCTCGCCGCTTATGCGTCGTGGGGGCTGCCCAGCGAAGCCCCGCGCTTCGCCGCCCGCGCCCGTGCGCTCATGCAAGCCACGACCGATCGTTTCGCCGATCCCCATGCCGTCGGCTTCTTCTTCGCGCCGGCAGGCCGCGACGACCTCTCCGTCCGACAAAAAGACTGGTTCGACAACGCCGTCCCCGCTGGAAATTCGGCGCTGATCCACACGTGCGCGGAAGCCTACACGCTGACCGGCGAAGACCGCTGGCGCCAGACCCTCGAAGACCTCGCGCAAGCCTACGGCGGCATGGCCCGTAACGTGCCGAACGGCGTCGCCCACGCCTTGGAGGGACTCACCCGGTATGCACTGGGCCCTGCCGTCCTGAAGCACGCGCCGGGAGCCAACCTGGAGGCCTTGCAGTCAGCCCTTGGTGGACAGGTAAACACCTCAGCCCACGCCCGCCCCTATCGCCCGCTCCGGCTCGTCGCCTCGCCGGAAACCCAAGGTTTCCAGCTTTGCGTGGGTACCACCTGTCTGGCTCCGACGGACCACGTGGCCGAAATCGCGTCCGCGCTTTGAGCCTCGGCACTCCGCACTTGCCCGTAAAGCAGGTCGGAGATTGATTGAGTGCAGCGATGGCCGACGATCCCACTTACGTCTATGGTCAGGGTCCGGGTAGCAAACGGACCCGCCGGATGCTGCTGGGCTTGGTACTGGTGGAACAGAAAGGCTACCACGACCTCAGTTACCGGCCGAACTGGCCGCGCTTGGCGTGGGTGCTCCCCCTCACAGCGGTCGCGGGCTGGCTCCTGAGCGCCGAAGCGTACTATTTCAAGGAACGCTTCATGGGCGGTATCACCACGACCCGCCGCGGGGATATGTACCTCTACTTCCCGGACTCGGTCGCCAACTGGTTCGCCAACCTTCCGCTCACCAAGGAAGAAGTCCGCCTACGCGAACGATCGAACATCCTGAAAAACCACGACGAATTCGGGCGCGTGGCCCACCTCCAGCACAAAGGCGAATACTTCGTGACCGTGGCTAAGGCCGCCCTCGCCCGCCAAGACTACGCCGAGTTCTCCAAGTACATCGGCACCGGCGCGAACCTCGCCCCGAAGAACCTCGAAGCCCAACGCCTCTGCGCTGACTTGTACTTCGCGTTCGGCAGGCCGCTGGACGCGTATCAGATTTTGGAGGAGTCCCTAGAATTCTCCTTGGACGACCAACCGCACTTTCGGTCCTTCCTCTACCGCAGTTTCATGCTGGACCAGGACCAGCGTATCATCGACTGCGCGCAGAAGTACCTACCGATGCCTGGCCTCAATGCGGGCATCAAGAGCGACCTGCAAATCGCCCAAGCCCAAGCGAATTTCCTCCGCGGGAACTACGCCGAAACCTCGCGCCTCATCCAGGCCTACCAGTTGGATAAGACCCCGGAAGGCTTCCTGCTCAAGTGTCAGGTGCTCTGGGAAACCAACGAGCGGGCCGAAGCCCTTAAGTTGCTGGATGCCGCGACGAGTGCCTACCCAGGCATTACGCGGCTCCTCGAACTGAAGGCCAAATGGCTGAAGGATAGCGGCAACTTTGCCGGGGCGCGCGATTGCCTCGACTTATTATTTATCAAGGACCCTTCCAACCCCGGCCCGACCATCCAGTCGCTCTTCTTGATACCCGGGCCCGAGAACGCCGCCAAGCGTGAGGTCATCATCGATAGGCTCATTCGTGAACACGGCCGCAACGATCAGGTCATGCTCGAACTGGCCCAGTATGCTAATGACAGCATCCAGCCCGCGCTGACCGGACGGCTCCTCAAATGGTCGGAAGAACGCCGCTTCCCTAACCGCCTGAAGTTCGCCCTCACCCATGCGGAGTGCCTCATCAACTCCCAGCAGTCGCACGCCGCGGTGATGCTGATTGAGGAACTTATTCGGCAAAGCGACCGCGAACAGTGGATGAGCGAGACCCGTATCGCCTTCGACGCACTCCGTACCATCGGTTACTTCGCCGACGGCCAGCCCGAGATTGGGCTCATCAACCTACAGCGGCTGATGCAGAACAAGAACGTGCCGCCACAACTGCTCGTGGCCTCTGGGCGCAAGCTCATCGCCGCCAAGCGCTACGTCGAGGCCAACAACATGCTCATCGCGGCGCACCTGCAGAACGAGACCAACCAGTCCATCCTCCTGCAGATTGTGCAGCTCAAACTGGCCCACCCGCAAATCGCCGGCGACCTGGAGACCTACCTCCGTCGGCTCATGGCCACCCGCAAGCCGCCCCGCGAGGTCTTGGAGTCCGCGCTGCGTTCCGTGGGTTCAGATACTTTCCTCTTCTCGGGTAATCGTGAGCAATTACTCACGGACCTCGAGAAACTCCTTAACTAGCCTCGGAGGACGGCGTCGGGGCTGGTACCGGACGGTCAGTGAGCTCGAAGTTCATCGCGGCACCGAGGCACGTACCGTCCGACAACCACGCCCCGCGGCTGCAGCCTTGGCGGATGAGTTCTTCGGCTTCGGAGGGAGACTGCACCGCCACGGCCATCGCGATACCGGAAGCCTCGAGGGCCCCGGAGGCCAGCGCCCGTACCGGTGCCGCCAGCGTGACGCATTGGCCGGTGCGCGGGTCGACAAACTGCGTGGCCTGACGTTCGTTAGATTTGCTCGCGAGGGCGAAGCGGCAAAGATTCATCTCCTTGTCCTTGCCCATGCCGATGCGCCAGCCGTTGGCATCGCCCGGCGGGTCGAGCGCCAGCACCACGCCGCCGCCCCCCATGATGAGTGCCCGATGGATGCCCCAGCTGTTCTCGAGCATGTCAGAGATGCGATCGACAGCGAGACCACGGATGATGGCCCCGAAGTCGACGGCGGCGCCGGACTTCACGCAGGTGAACTCGGTGCCCGCGAGCTTGAACTCAGCGGACTTAAACGCGTTGAAGATAGCCGTCCATTCAGCGTCGTCCGGGTTGAACGAAGGCGTGCCGCGGGCCTCCCAATAACGGAACAGCGTGCCGGCGGTGACGTCGAAGGCGCCCGCGGATTCCTCCTTCAGGGCCTGGGAGAAATTCCAGAGCGTCTGAAAATGGTCGCCCGCAGCGACGAGGGCACCGTCGGGCATGCCGTTGACCCCGGCGAGCGGGCCGCTGTCGTGGCGGGCGTCGACCTGGAAGTCCAGTTCGTCGATGGCGTAGAAGATCGATTCTGCGGCGCGCTCGGCGTAGGAGCGATCCTCGTCCGCGATGCGGATCCAAAAGCGCGTGCCCATGGCTTCATGGGAGAAATTGTGGATGACGTTGCGTTCACTCATGGGGGAAGGGGGAGATTAGGGATGCGCTGTGACGACGGCGATTACTTAGGCACGACGGAAGCATCCACAAGCATCCAATAGGGGTCATCGGAGCGTAAGTGAATGAAGTAGTTCGCGTAATCCGGCACTTTGGGCTCAGGCCGATTGAGTGCGGGCAGGAACCTAATCGCCGCCTTTTCAGCGCCCGCAAACTCGCCATACCCCACCTGGTACTTTCGTAGGTAGTAAGGCAGCGGCCAATAATGCCCGCCTTCGACGGCGATGTAAAAGGGACGACCGGGGTACTGCTTTTCCCAAGCGGTCCGGACCGCGGCGATTTCCTCTAAACGCTGATAAAGCTGCGAATGCGTGGCGCTGTGACGCTGCAGTATATTACAGGACGCCAACACGAACAGATTGGCGCCCGCAAAGCAGGCGGCCCAAGTCCAGACGCGACCTTCCGCCAGGACCGGCCAGACCATCGTCAGGCTCAAGCAGACCGGCAGGAAGAGCAGCCACGGGGTCTTGTAGGGCAAGGCGAGATGGAACAGGAAGCAGCCGACCGCGAGCGCCAGCGGGACGTCTTCGGCGGAACGCTGGCCGCCGCGAACCAGGCGAATCCCCACCAACGCGGCCAACCAGAGTCCGACGGTCCACCAATACCCGGGATTGGTGAGCACCAGCGTGTCTTCGTTGCCCGAGGCAACGGCGAAGGACCGCCACAACTGGTGACCCCAAGCGATCATGCCTTCCCAGTCAGTGAAGTGCACCGTCTGCAGGCTGACCCAAATCACGATCGCACCCAGCGTCGCCCAACCGACCCGACGCCACGACAGCGTCTCACGGGCGAAGATGAGCAACGTCAGCAAGAAGATGCCAAGATAGGCCAGGGCGGTGACCTTGCAGGCCAAGGACAAACCAAAGGCGGCACCGGAGAATAGCGCCCGCCAAGCGGGGCGCTCGCCGCCCGCCGATTGCAACCACAGCAGCACGCCCCACACGAAGCCTGCGACGAGTAACGGCTCTTGGATGAAGTAGTGTCCGAAATAGCAACCCGCCGAACTGAGGAGCAGCAGAGTGAAAGCTAAGAACCGCGCCGGCTTGGAGACGCCGCGCAAGCCGAGCGGTGCCGCACAAATGAGCAGGTAAAACCAGAACGGCACGAGCTGCAGATCCTCCTGGGTCGCATCATCGAACGACAAGCCGCGCACCGCCAATACCACCTTGGCGGCGACGGCCAAGGCCGGCCCATGGAATTTATCCTGGTTATCGCTGTAAGGCACGCCCGCCGCGGAATCCTTAGCTAGGGACCACTGCACCGCCTCGTCGGCATGCAATTTTGGTGGAATGTCCTGAAGGTAACTCGTGTCCCTAAACGGCGCGTGCATCGGGGACGAGCACAGGGTCAGCACAAACAACCAAGGCACAAATCCAACCAAGAGGAGTATCTGCCAGCGATTCATGCCTCAGACTTCTCCGAAGTGGCGCTGCAGGGCCTGCTTGATCTCGAGCGGCACTAAGGCGGCGGACATGGGGCCCTGGCCGTCGCGCCACGCGTAGACGGTCGTGAGTTTGCCCTTGGCCACGGCGCGTTCGCCGACGTGGGCGTCGAAAAGCCAGACGAGCTTCTTATCGCCGATTTCGGCCGGGGAGAGCGTCAGCTTCACGACGTCCTCGCGGTAGATAGGAGCAAGGTAATCGCACTCCACGCGGACCCGCGGGAAGCCCGAGAGCTTGGCACCATCGGCCTTCAGGAATGGGAGCTGAAGATGACGGAAGATGGCTTCTTCCGTGGCTTCGACCCAGAAAAAGATGGTCGAGAAATGCACGATCCCCGCGGCGTCGGTATCCGAGAAATGCGCGCGGTATTCGGCCGTGTAGGTCACCATGCCCTTATGCAACCCAAGTCCCCCGACGGTGCAACCGCCAAGGCATCACGGAGCCCGCCGGCCGGCCCGAAGCCAGCGGACATTGATGGACGCCCCGCCAGAGGCCTCAACGCAGCGCTGCAGGAAGCCTTGGGGCTCTCCTTGGATGGAGAAGAGGTACAACCTAGGCCCCTGCCCTCGTTCCGCCTGCTGGAAGGCCTGGAGCCACTGTTCTTGCCATCTCCCCGCGGGTATGGCCCGGCCCACCGGATGGTACGTACTATCCGAGTAGACCAAGGACGGATGGCCCTTCCGTTTCTCATCGTACACGCGGATGCCATCTTGGAAGTCCGAGAACACGACCAGCGCGTCATACTTCTCGGCTAGCAGCCGGTCGATCCACGCACCCAAGGACCCTTTCTCGCACGGCAGGCGCAGGCGGGCTAAGAGCTGACGACCGGCGGGCGTGAGGGTGGACTCAACGGTTTGCGAGGGTGCCTCGGTCAGCCGCGGGGCCTCGCCGCGGAAGGCACGACCGTACACAATGTGGTCTTCGACCGCCACGATGCGGGCCCCATCGAAGAGGAAGACATCGGCATCGGCGTACTGTTTGCGAATCTCGGCCGCCACCCGCTCGAGGTAGGGCTTCATCGAGCCCGAGCAGTCCAGGTAAACGGCCACGTGCTGGGCGCGGATGGTGGCGCCCATGACGGGCTTGCCGACGAAGTGCTTTGCCGTGCCGTTGGCTCCGCCGAAGCCCATCCCCTTCCCTGCCCCATTACTGGTGGACGCCAAACCCTTAGCCCCGCCCGTGGGTCCAGTCAATGTGCCACCGACCGGTGGGAGGCTGGGCAGCGACACGCTCGCATTGGCGTTATTCACCGCCAAGCGCTGCCGCGGTTGGAAGTTTGCTTTCGGCCGAGCCTTCACGGCGTGCTCCGCGGAGCCCGCCGCCGTGGAACCGGAAGCCGTCACAAAGACGGAGGGCCCTTCCTCGCGGGGTCGGGAGGGCGGCGAACGCAATACAATCCAGCACGCCGCCCCGAGTAGGCCCCCGTGGACTAATAAGGAAGCCAGGAGGCTACGCCAAGAACGCGCCTGACGGCGCGAGCGTGTAAAGGAGTCTTGGTCCACGTCCACGAGTGGACCAAACCGCACGACAGCCACAAGGAGATGAACCTGTGGTTCATTCCCTGAAGCTTAGTCCCGAGAGTATCCTGAGGGCTTAGCGAGCCGGCTTGTAAGCCTTGGCCGCCGGCGGCTGCGCAGCGGCCGGATCCGTCGACATTGCCTTGTCACCAGCAGTCGCTGGGTCAACCGGATCGGGTGGCGGCTGACCGCCAGTACGCAACCACGTCACCATCTTGACCTGACCGCCCGAGCCCGTCGCACACTTGGTGAGAAGTTCCTGCGGCTCCACTTGCGTGGAGAAAAGGTAAAGTCGCGGCCCCTTGCCATCACGGGCGTCATTAAACGCCTTGAGCCATTCCTGCTCCCAACGTTTCTCGTCCGGCTTACGGGTGTCGGAGCCGCGGGCGATGTCCGTCCGGACCCCATCATAATACACAATAGGGAAGCCGCCGCCCTGGACGCTGCTGTCCGCCTTCACGCCCTTCATGCGGTACTGCGTCACGCCGTCCTGGAAGTCGGAGAACAACACGAGGGCGTCGTAACCCTTCTCTTCTTTCATGATATCAATCCAAGCGCCGGCGGAACCCTGCTTGAAGTTATCGTCGTACTTCTTGAGAATATTCTTACCCGAGCCCGTCAACTTCTTGGGGTCCGTCTCGCGAGCGCCCGTCCCGAAAGAACGCACTGGCTGGCCTTTAAAGCGCTTACCGCCGGTCACCAAACCATCTTGGGCATAGATGAAGAGCCCATTATACATATACACGTCAGCGTCCGGGAATTGCTTGCGGATTTCCATTTCCACGCGGTCAAGGTACGGCGTCATCGAGCCCGACGAGTCCATGAAGACCGCGATACGCTGCGCAAAGATTTTAGCGCCCATGACGGGGCGGCCGACGAAGTTCTTACCGTTACCGACGCCAACGCCCATGCCCGAACCGATGCCACCACCTGAGCCGCCGCCAAAGCCCTTGGATGAGCCGCCGGCCATCATGCCAGAGATCATGGAGGCACTGCTAGAGGTAGGGAGTTCCGGTAAAGCAATCGTTGCCGTGGTGCTCTTGGACGTGATGCGCGAGGCGTTCTTAGCAATCGCTTTCACATTCTTAGGCTTCACCTTCGTCTCGTAGTTCTTGGCCTTATCCCCGGCCGAACCACCCCCCGCGCCCGTCGCAAAGGCATTGGGGTCTTTCTTGGAGGACTCCTTGGTAACGGAGATGATCAAGAAAGCGGCGATGAGCACGAGGACGACGTGCACGCCCACCGAAACGATAAAACCCTCGCCACCGAAGCGACTCCAGAAGGGTCGCTTACGGCGCCCGGAACCCAAGGTCGCATCCTCTAACGGCAGCTCTTCGACGACGTCCTCCGGAGGCAGCGATGGGGGCATGTCCGGAGGCAAAGGCTCGGAGCTCTCCTCGGGGGGCGGAGGTGGGGGGGTATCGTCACTCATAGCCAGCACGTGAATAGTCAGTGGCTCAGGCACTATCTTCAAACCCTTTTTAAACCACCTCCGCGGGCTCAGGGCTTTCCGTGAATGCCCGAAAAAAGGGCTTGCGGCGGGCTCTCTCTGCCCTTCTTCTTCGCCTCCCACTGATTGCAGGGTGGAGCAGCCCGGTTAGCTCGTCAGGCTCATAACCTGAAGGTCGTAGGTTCAAATCCTACCCCTGCACCCAATTTTAAGTCGTTCTTGGCCAGTTAATTGCCAATTAGGTGTAAAACCCTAGATTTTAGTCCTTGTCAGACCCAAGGCTTAATGAATGATATCTCGTATTAACTTTGTCCTACGGGGCAATGGGGTAAGTAAGATAAAGCAGTAAAAAAACAGCCGGCTTGCATAGGGGTATGCAAGCCGGCTCCTTTTTGGGCCAATGCGAACGGTCACCCGCTCGGCCCCAATGAAACGGCCCAGGCACCTTGCGGTGACTGGGCCGTTTCGTGTCGAGGCGTTAAGCCTTAGCCACCACCGGTCATCTTGGTGATGAGCGCGATGAGCGGCAGGAACATCGCGAGCACGATCGTACCGACGACCACGGCGAGGAACACGATGAGCACTGGCTCGATGATCGAGGTCAGGGCGGTCACCGCGTTGTCGACTTCTTCGTCATAGATATCAGCGACACGATTAAGCATCTCGGGCAGCTGACCCGTCTCTTCGCCAACCTGAATCATAGACGTCACCATCTGCGGGAAGACGCCGCTCTGCTCGAGCGGAACGGAGAGGGGTTCGCCGTCACGGACGCGGTCATGGACGCGCTCGAGGGACTTCGCGATGACAACGTTATCGAGGGTATCGCGGGTGATGGTGATCGACTGCAGGATCGGCACGCCCGAAGCCATGAGCGTACCGAAGGTGCGCGCAAAGCGGGAGACGGAGACGATCTGGACGAAGCCGCCGATCTTCGGCAGCTTGAAGATAACGCGGTCGAAGATTTCCTTACCCTTCGCCGTGCTCAGCCAGTACTTGAGGCCGGAGTAGAGGCCGAAGATCGCGACTGGGGTGACGTACCAATACTCGGTGAGCGCCTTGGAGATACCGACGACCACCTGGGTGAGGGCCGGCATGTTGGTCTTCTGACCGTCGAGCAACTTCTGGAAGGAAGGGACGACCTTCACCATGAGGATGTAAACGATGACGACGGCGACCGTGACAACGACGCCCGGGTACACCATCGCGGACTTGACCTTCTTTTGGATGCGTTGGGCCTTTTCGCGGAACTTCGCGAGACGGTCGAGGACCTTATCGAGCACGCCACCCGCTTCACCGGCCTTCACCATGTTAACGAAGAGACGGTCAAAAACCTTGGGGTGAGCCTGGAGGGCTTCGGAGAAGTTATTACCCTGGGAAACGCTCTCAGCAATGTTGCCAAGGACTTCCTTGAAGTGCGGGTTACGCTCCTGCTTATGGATGAGCTCGAGCGCACGGAGCAAGGGCAAGCCTGCGACGATGAGCGTGGCGAGCTGGCGCGTCATGATGGTGACGTCTTCGTCGGAAACCTTGGCGCCGAAAGTGAAGCGCGACTTCTTCGGCGCGCTGCTGGCGACGACGGACTTGGCGGCGCTGCCATCGCTGGCGAGGGTCGTCACCATGAGGCCACGGGCCATGAGCTTTTGGCGGGCCTGCTCATCGCTAGCGGCTTCGATCTTACCGGAGGTCTGCGCGCCGTTACGGTCGATGGCGCTGTACTTGTATTCGGGCATGGGAGTGGGGGTAGGTTAAAGGTTAGGTGTACTTAAGGACTTCTTCGATGGTCGTGTGGCCGTCGAAGATGCAACGGAGGCCGTCTTCACGGAGCGGACGCATGCCGACTTCAATCGCCTTCTGCTTGAGGACGAGCGTCGGGGCACGCTGGGAAATCATGGTGCGCAGGGAATCGCTAATCGTCATGAGCTCAAAGAGGCCTTGGCGACCGCGGTAGCCAGAACGGCTACACTCGGCACAACCCTTACCGAAGTAGAACTTCTTGTTCGTGATTTCGAGCGCATCGACATCGAGCATGTTGATGACTTCCTTATCCGGCTCATAGGCCGTCCGGCATACCTTACAGATGCGACGGAGGAGGCGCTGGGCGAGGACGCCTTCGAGCGAAGCGGAGATGAGGAATGGCTCCAGACCCATATCGATGAGTCGCGTCACGGCGCCCGGGGCGTCATTCGTGTGCAGCGTGGACAGCACAACGTGACCAGTCAGCGAAGCCTGCACGGCGATCTGGGCGGTCTCGAGATCTCGAATTTCCCCGACCATGATGGTGTCCGGGTCTTGACGGAGGAAGGAACGGAGGGCGGCGGCGAAGGTCAGGCCAACCTGGTGGTTGATCGGCACCTGCATGATGCCTTCGACTTCGTACTCGACGGGGTCTTCGGCGGTGAGGATCTTAACGTCCTCGGTGTTCACTTCGCGCAAAGCGGAGTACAAGGTGGTCGTCTTACCGGAACCGGTCGGGCCGGTGACGATGAAGATACCGTTCGGGCGGTTCACCATCCCACGGATGCCTTCCTTGATGTCTTCCTGCATCGACAACGCGTCGAGGCTCAGGTTGACGACGGTCTTGTCCAAAATACGCAACACGACGGACTCGCCGAACTGCGTCGGCAGCGTGGACACACGAAGGTCGATGGCACGGCCACCGATGGTCGTCTTGATACGACCGTCCTGCGGGATGCGTCGTTCGGCGATGTTCAGCGCGGAGAGGACCTTGACGCGGGCGATGACGGCCGAGGCGAGGTTCTTCGGCGGTGGGGCCATTTCGTACAAGGAACCGTCAATGCGGTAACGGATACGGAACTGGTCTTCAAAGGGTTCGAAGTGAATGTCGGAGGCCTTGGCCTTGACGGCTTCCTGCAGGACGAGGTCGACGAAGCGGATGATCGGGGCCTGGCTGGCAGCGGCGACGACGTCTTCATCGTTCGTGGCAGCGGCGGCGCCTTCCTCGAACTCGCCGAGGAGGTCTTCCATCGAAGTTGCGGAGGCTTCCCCGTAGACGCGGACGACGGCGGATTCCACGGCATCAGGGTCAGCCACGGCCAACTCGATATCGCGCTTCAGGATGAACGTCAGTTCGTTGATGGCCGCCGAATTAAAGGCGTCCTTGGCGACGAGGGTCAGTTTACCCGCCTCGTCCGCCACCGGGACGACCATGTACTTATGGGCCTGGGCGGGCTTAAGCGTGCGGGTCAGTTCCTCGCCGAGATCGGCCGGGATGGTCGAGTAGTACTGGACTTGCAGGTGATCCGCGACGGCCTGCAGTAAGGTCGGACGGTCGGCGAGGCCGGCGTCAATGAGGCTGTCGGCAAAAGACTTGCCGGTGGTCGCGTGCGACTCCCAGAGCTCGTCGGATTGGGTCTGGTCGACAAGGCCGGCTTCGAGCGCGATATCGCGGATGACGTCACTGTGGTCTTCAAACATGGGGAATGGTCGGGTAAGGGGTTATTTCTTGGGGGCACCAGGATTGAGGCGGGCGCGCATCATCTCGGAATCCTGGCAATAGTTCATCACTTCCTCTTCGGCGACCTTGCCTTGATTGAACAAGGCGAGGAGGTCGGAATCGAGCGTGCGCATGCCGCGCCCGCCGCCGGTCTCAATGTCGGAGGTGATCTGGAAAGTCTTGTTCTCGCGGATCTTCGCGGCGATGCCGTCCGTGCGCACCATGATCTCGTAGGCGGCGACGCGCTTGTCGTCCACGGTGCGCAGGAGGCACTGGGAGATGACTGCGACGATGGAAGAAGAAAGCTGCACGCGGATCTGGTCGCGGGCCCCAGCGGGGAAAGCGTCGAGGATCCGGTCAACCGTGCGAGCGGCGCCCGTGGTGTGCAGGGTACCAAAGACAAGGTGCCCCGTCTCCGCCGCCGACACAGCCGCCTCGATGGTCTCGAGGTCGCGCATTTCGCCGATGAGGATAACATCGGGGTCCTGCCGGAGCGCGGCACGGACGCCTTCCGCGAAGGTGGGGACGTCGTTATGGACTTCCCGCTGCGTGACTACGCAACCCTTGTGGGCGTGGTAATACTCAATGGGGTCCTCGATGGTGACGATGTGACCGTCTTCATTCTCGTTAATCCAGTTAATCATCGACGCGAGGGTCGTGGACTTGCCGGAACCGGTCGGGCCAGTAACGAGGATGAGCCCACGCGGACGGCGCAGGAGGTCCTTAATCATCGGCGGTAGGCGCAGCTGCTCGAGGCTGTAAATCGCCGTCGGAATAAGGCGCAGGACCATGCCCAGGACGCCTTTACCACGGTAAACATTGACGCGGAACCGTGCCTTCTTGTGGAACGAGAAACCAAAATCGCAACCACCGTCACGCTTGAGGCGTTCGACCTGCTCGGCGGGGGTGATGGAGCTCACCAAGGCTTGGGTGTCCTCGCTCGTGAGCGCGGCCCCTTCAATCGAGACCACGCTGCCACTGACGCGAAGACTCGGCGCCCGGCCGACGTGCAGGTGCAGGTCGGAGGCGCCATTCTCGATCATGGCTTCCAGGAGCTGATTGATCTCGTACGCCATGGCGGACTTAGATGACGTCGTCGGCGACGGTCGCACCCATGACTTCCTCAATCGTCGTCATGCCCGAAGCGACCTTGCGCTGGCCGTCTTCGCGCATGGTGCGCATGCCGGCCTCACGGGCCTTGCGGCGGAGGTCGACGAGGTTGGAGCCCGAGTAAATCATTTCCTGAATTTCCTCGGTGATGACGAAGAGTTCGAAGACGCCACGGCGGCCCTTGTAGCCACGTTCGCCGCACTTGGCACAACCGGCGCCCTTCATCGGGGTCGCCCCGGCGATGTCCTGCTCGGTCATACCGATAGTGTAGAGTTCCTTGGCGGTCGGCTTGTAGGGCTGCGCGCACGACTGGCAGACGCGGCGGACGAGCCGTTGAGCCAGGGCTCCGCGGAGCGCGGCGGACACGAGGAACGGCTTCACGCCGATGTCCACGAGTCGGGTCACGGCGCTGACGGAGTCGTTGGTGTGGAGGGTCGAGAACACCATGTGACCGGTGAGGGCCGCGTTGATTGCGATTTCGGCGGTCTCTAAATCGCGAATTTCACCAATCATGACGATGTTCGGCGCCTGACGAAGCATGGCGCGGAGGGCGGCGGCGAAGGTCATGCCGACGTCGCGCTTCACCTGCACCTGATTGATCCCCGCCATCTGGTACTCAACCGGGTCTTCGACGGTGATAATCTTACGGTCGGGCTTGTTGATGTAATTTAAGGCCGAGTACAAGGTGGTCGACTTACCCGAACCGGTCGGACCCGTGACGAGGAAGACGCCATCGGAACCCGAGATGAGGCCTTGGAATTTGGCTTGGTCATCCGCGAAGAAGCCGAGTTCAGGCAGACCAAGCTTGAGGCCTTCCTTATCGAGGATTCGCATGACGATCGACTCACCGTAGACGGTCGGGAGGACGGACACGCGCAAGTCGATGTCACGCCCACCGGTGCGGGCCTGAATACGACCGTCTTGTGGGATACGCTTTTCGGCGAGCGAAACTTCCGCCATCAACTTGAGACGGGAGATCACGGAGGCCTGCAAGCGCTTCGGCGGGCCTTTCATTTCCTGCAGCACACCGTCGATACGGAACCGCACGCGGAACCGCTTTTCCAGGGGTTCTAAGTGAATATCGGAGGCCTTCCGGCGAATCGCGTCGACGATCAACGAGTTCACATAACGGATGATGGGGGCGTCGTCTTCCTTGGCTTCCCCACCCTGCGGGAGCTCGACCGAGAGGCCGTCTTCCGAGGCCTTACCGAAGACGTCTTCATACGAAACGCTGACCTGACCGCCGCTGTAACAGCGGTTGATCGCGTTGCGCAATTCGTCCGGTGGCGCGAGCTTCGGGTTAAGCGTCAACTTAAGGACGCGGGAAAGCGAATCGAGCGTGTCGGTATCGAGCGGATCAGCGATGGCGACGAGGAGTTCGACGCCATCCATCTGCAAAGGCAGGATATTCGAGCGTTCCGCCTGTTCGCGACTGATCAGTTTCAGCAATTCGTCAGCCGGCGAGACCTGCGAGAGGTCGACGACTTCCATGTCGAACTCGATCCCGAGGGCTTCGGTAATCTTCGACCAAGTGACCTTCCCGTTCTCGACCAGGTTAGCCAAGGCGAGGGTGTCGGGGTTGGCATCCGAGGTCGCCGCCACGGCCGCACGGGCCTCGGCGACGTCGCCCGCGGTCACGAGGGCTTTGTCCTGAATGAATTGGATGACGAAATCGTCGGCGGTCGTCACAGTAGGGGTATCCTTGGCGGAAGGTGGGGTGATAAGTGCACTCCTTGGGGTAGAGCAGCACGGGAGCCTTGAAACCTAAATCCCACCCCCTCCTCGGCAATCGCAAAAGCGGTCAAATAATGGACTTCTCGGCAGCCGTGAGCCGAGCCACCAATCGCGTGACCTGCGCGGCTAAGGCGGGGAGGTCTCCATCGTTCCAAAGGACGTGATTGGATTTCATAACCTTTTGAACTAAAGGCATTTGTGCATCAATCCTCGCTTGGGCGTCCTGTCGGGTAAGGCCTCTGGCCTCCAAACGACTCAACCGAACCTCATCCGAGCAAGCGACGCAGACGACGTAATCATACTCGGCCGCCAATCCTTTCTCAAAAAGCAAAGGGATTTCGACCACATGATGCTTCGACGAATCAGCCACCGCCGCTTGGCGGAGACGGGCCACCTCGGGATGGACCAAGGCCTCAAGGAAGGCGAGTTCAGCGGGGGCACCAAAAACCTTCCGACCAATCCAAGCCCGATCGGGCAAGCCATCGGCGCCCAGCGCCGCCCCGCCCCAACGCGCGACCAGTTGGTGAGCGATGTCCGGACGGGCCAAAACCGTGCGGGCGAGTTGGTCGGCATCGACAACATGGAAGCCCAAGCGTGCAAATACGGCCAAGGCGGCGGACTTGCCGCAACCAATGCCACCCGTGAGCCCTAGAACCATACGGGAAAGCTAACCACTCGCCAGGCGAGGGCAAACCTCAAGCAGGGCTCGGCGAAGACTGCGTCCCCGTTTCGGGGGTAGGGCCCGACGGGGCGGCCTCGCGGACTGGGTTCGCCACCGGGCTGCCGACCACTGGGGTCTGAATCGCACCGGTCTTGAGGATTTCCATGATGTGGATGCCGTCCAAGGTTTCGTGCTCCAAGAGGGCTTCGGCAATCTTGCGATGCGCATCGGCGTGCTCGGAGATGATTTTCTCCGCCATGGCGAACTGCTCGTTGACGATCTGAGCGACGGCCACGTCGATGCGACGGGCGGTCTCATCGCTATGCCCTTGGGTCCGCGAGATTTCGCGGCCGAGGAAGACGGTGTCGGTGTTCTCGTTGTAGGAAATCGGGCCGAGGTCGCTCATCCCCCAGTCGCACACCATCTGGCGCGCCATGCGCGTGGCCTGCTTGATGTCCTGCGAGGCCCCACTCGAAATATCACCCGTGATCACACGCTCGCCCACGCGGCCCGCCATCGCGGTACAGATGAAGCGGGTCAGCCAGGTCTTCGAGCTGCCGAAGGAATCCTTGGTGGGCATGAACATGGCCATACCCAAGGCGCGGCCCCGTGGAATAATCGTGACCTTATGAACGGGCAACGTGCCGTCATCCAGCACCGCCTGCACGAGGGCGTGGCCGGCTTCATGGTAAGCGGTCTTCCGGAGATCTTCTTGGTCCGCACCCTTACGGCGTTCGCGGCCATGCGCGATCTTGTCGCGGGCTTCTTCCACGTCGCACATCTCCACCTTATCACGATTGCGGCGACCCGCATGGAGCGCGGCTTCATTGAGAAGGTTAGCGAGGTCAGCGCCGGACATGCCCGTGGTGATGCGCGCGATGCGCTGTAAGTCCACGGAGGGCGCCATCTGAAAACGCTTGGCGTGCACAGCCAAGACGGCTTCCCGGCCGCGCAGGTCGGGGAGGTCGACGAAGACTTGGCGATCGAAACGACCTGGACGCAGCAAGGCGGCATCAAGGACGTCGGCCCGGTTGGTTGCGGCGATCACAATCACCCCCGCTTGGCCATCGAAGCCATCCATCTCGACGAGTAAGGAGTTAAGGGTCTGCTCGCGCTCATCGTTGCCACCACCCAAGCCCGCCCCACGCTGACGACCGACGGCATCGATTTCGTCGATGAAGATAATGCACGGGGCGAGCTTGCGGGCTTGGTCAAACGTGTCGCGGACGCGGGCCGCACCGACGCCGACAAACATCTCGACGAAGTCGGAACCACTGATGCTGAGGAACGGTACCTTGGCTTCGCCGGCGACGGCGCGGGCGAGGAGCGTCTTGCCCGTACCGGGCGGGCCAACCATCAGAATGCCCTTCGGAATCGAGGCGCCCATCTTAGTGAAGCGCTTGGGCTCGCGGAGGAAGTCGACGATTTCCTTCACTTCCTCCTTCGCTTCGTCGCAACCGGCGACGTCTTTGAAAGTCGTGGTCTCGCGGTCCGTGGAGTTCAGGCGCGCCCGGCTCTTGGCGAACTGCATCGCCCCCTTCTGCGAACTCTTGAGGAAGCGATACATCATGAACAAGACAACGCCCGACACCAGCAAGGTGGGCAGGACGTTATACAGGAACATGGTGAGGCCAGTCTGGGCCGGGGATTCCTTGAAGTTCTCCTTCGGGACGGAGGCCCGCAGGGCTTCGAATTCTTTTTCAGTCACCCGTCCATCCGCGATGAAGCGGGACTTCTCGTCGGCCGTGGCCCCCTTCACTTCAAGCTCACCTTCGACCTGATACCAGCTGTCGGAACCGGCGGCGGGATTGGGCTTAACGTTGAGGTTCTTGACCTTGCCTTCCTTGGCCAACGCGAGGACTTGCGTGACGTTGAGTCGCTGTACCTGACCCGCGCTCGGGGCGCTGTAATTCACGAGTAAGGCGACCGCAGCAATCAGGACCACCCAAACCAGCAGGGAGCGTCCGTTTACGCGGCTACCGTTCTTATCATCCTCGTTGTTGTCTTGGCTCATCGGGGGAGGTCTTAACTTAAGCAGGGGGTAAGCCAAGTCAACCGGAGAGCCCCCTTCTGTGGTCCGACTAAACGGGCCGTGTGTGCAGGCGGCAGGCCGGGAACCCAATGGATTGTATTATCAACCAGCACCACGGGGAGCGATTCCCGCCGTTCCACGGGGATTTTTCGGTTAATCAGGAGATCAGAAAGTTTCGCCGTCCCAGGCGAGCCTAACGGCTGGTAGCGATCGCCGTCCAAGCGACCGCGCCACGCCAAGTCAGCGCCAAGTGGGACATTCAGGTAAACAACCGCGTCAGCGGCGATGTCCCCCCGCGACAACTTTGCCCACAGGGCGTCGTCCACATCCACTCTTTCCGCCCAGAGCCCACACGCGTCGTCGAGTTGTTCGAGGACCAAGGGACGCAACTCGGGTCCATAGGCGACCAGTGCCGACTTCGGCAAAAAGAGCCGACCGCCTTTATGCATGACGAGCTGGGCCAATAAAGTCGCCTGCGACTCGCGACCAGCGATGAGCGCGGCGACGAGGGCTTCCACAGAAACACCGCTCGCAGCGG
>CAIYEN010000185.1 GCA_903925205.1 uncultured Opitutia bacterium
CGCCGAGGCGATGGTCGTTGCCGGCCGAGGCGACGGAAGCGCGGAGCAGACCCTGGTGAAGGTCGACGGCGCGAATCACCGCGGAGCAGAAGGTGAGGAACTGGGCGTTCTCGTGCGGGCTATGGCCGGGCTCGAGGAGGTTGCCGACGCCGGCACCACCGATGGACCAATTGACGTGCTTGCCGGAGCCGTTGACGCCCGCGAAGGGCTTCTCGGCGAGAAGGCAGACGAAACCATGCTTGGTGGCGACGCGGCGGAGCAGCGTCATCGTGAGCATCTGGTGATCGTGCGCGACGTTGGCGGATTCGTAGATCGGAGCCACTTCGTACTGAGACGGAGCGACTTCGTTGTGGCGGGTCTTGATCGGGATACCGAGCTTGAAGCACTCGCGTTCGGTTTCCATCATGCAGGCGAGGACGCGATCAGGGATGGTGCCGAAGTACTGGTCTTCGAATTCCTGACCCTTCGCTGGCTTCGAACCGAAGAGGGAGCGACCGCAGGTGTAAAGGTCCGGACGGAGGTGGAAGAGACGGGCGTCGATCAGGAAGTACTCCTGCTCAGGGCCGCACGAAGCGGAGATAAAGCCGTGCTTCTTTCCGAAGAGCGCGAGAACACGGGCGGCGGACTTATTGACGGCAGCCATCGAACGGAGCAACGGGGTCTTCTTATCGAGGGCCTCGCCCTTCCACGAGACGAACGCGGTGGGGATGCAGAGGGTGGAGCCGTTTTCGGTATCGAAAATATAAGCGGGCGAGGTCACATCCCAAGCCGTGTAACCACGAGCTTCGAAGGTGGAGCGGAGGCCGCCGTTCGGGAAGGAGGACGCATCAGGCTCAGCCTGGATGAGCGCCTTACCCGAGAACTGGGCGAGCGTGCCGTTACCGTTAGGCTCGAAAAAGGTGTCGTGCTTTTCAGCGGTGAAACCGGTCAGCGGGTAGAAGACGTGGGCGTAGTGCGTTGCACCACGCTCAAGCGCCCAATCCTTGATGGCAGCCGCGACGACGTCAGCGGAGGCAGCATCCAACTTGGTACCGGATTCGATATTGGCCTTGAGGGACTTGAAGACGTCCTTCGGCAGGCGCTTTTCCATCTTATCGAGGGAGAAAACATTCTGTCCGTAAATCAGGTCGATCTTCTCATTGCGGAAGTCGAAGGTGCCCTGAAGGCGAGGCTGGGAAGCAATCGCCTCGATGGCGTTGCGGCGGGCTGGGTTGGTGCTCATGGATTGGGGGATTGGAAAGTGTTTATCGACATGTTGTGAAAAGCACCCCTTGTGCCACGGTTCAATAGGCAACCATTCACAGGGGGTATTGTTTAATTTTAATCAGTTGTGCTTAATTTATAGCAGAAAAAATCTGCCTATTTCCAGACATAGGTTAAACGGGCAAAGTACGCGGTGTCTAACTTAACCTGGCCAGCCTGAGGCTTAGAGCGGTAATCGTTAGAAATACCTAGGCGGAGGGAAAGTGGGCTGGGGCCCCGCAGCAGGTTGATGGTCGACTCATGCCGAAGGTAGAAATCCCCCGACTTCTGGAAGGAAGGGACCAGCGAAATGGCCGAGTCCAAGGCGGCCCAACCCAGCTCCCGGGTCAGCACCAAGCCCAAGTCCGCCGAGGGGGCCGAGAGATTGGCCTGCCCGGCGCTCCCGTAACGTTCCAGGCGATGCGCTAGACCCACGCGAGCGTCGAGCTTACCGGCTCCGTCCGTGTAGAGCCGTAAGCCAAGGCCAGCCGCATTGACCGAGAAGAAATCCACCAGGCGCGCGTTGTCATAGCCGCTATCGGTGCGCGCATACCAAAAGACGATGTTCGTCGGGTTGGTCTCGTAGGCCAGATTGAGGTGCAGGTCATCGGCGGAAGTCTGCGTACCGGCGGTCGCGCGAACGATCCGGACACTGGCGAGCAGCGTGTCTTCCTCACGCACACCCTTCGCTTGGAAACCCGCACTGATGCCACTCCCTTGCGTCACACCGGAGCGCCCCGAAAGGTCAAAGTCGGCTTGCATGGTCCACTGACGTTGCCGGTGCAACTCCCTGGGCCGAACCTCCGGCTCGCGCCATAATTCAAACGGACCATTCAGGTCGCAGGTTTCGGCGCCACCCGAGGAGGCCACGCGACCGGCGACCGCCGCGGCAATGCCTCGCTGCACCACTCCGCCCATACTCACAGCGACCGCGGACTCCGTTCGGAATGATTCCACTTTTGCCAAGGCAATCCGCTGGGTGGCGCTGGGAAGCGAGGGCACGCTAACCTCTAGAAACCCATTGCTGGCGCGTTCGATCCGCCCGCGCAAGAAAGTGCCGTCGGTCAGCGTCACCGTATCGGCAAAGACCCCGAGGGGGAAAAAGAGTAGCAGGAGGTGCTTCATCAAGGAATCCAGCCAAACCAATGGACGCAGGGTTGCCAATCTTCGTGTGAGGCGTTGTCCTAGAAGTATGCAACTGGATGCCATCATCTTGGGCGCTGGTCCCGCCGGCTTGGCGGTGGCCCATGCCATGGTGAGGCAAGGGGCCCAGGTAAAGGTCATCGAACCGTCGATGCGTCCGGGGGGGGCTATTCGGACCGTCCGCGAAGATGGCTGGCTCGTTGAGACGGGTCCCAACACCCTCCAAATCGAGGGTGTAGCCGACCAAACCCTGCTTAACAGCTATGGGCTCGGGACGGTCCTGCAGGAAGCGGACCATGCCTCGGCCCAGCGGTTCATCTTATCCAAAGGAAAATTGCACGCACTGACGAATAAGCCGTCCTCCCTGTTTAAGGGCGACCTCCTTACCTGGCGCGGCAAACTCCGCTTCCTCTCGGAAATCTTTCGGCCCCGCGGAGGGACCGCCGAAGAAACCGTGCAAGCCTTCATGACGCGCCGCTTCGGTGCGGAAGCGGCCGACTTCCTCATGGACCCGGTGGTTTCAGGCGTGCACGCCGGCGACCCGAGCCGTCTCTGCATGGCGAATAGTTTTCCGTCCCTCCCCGCCCTCGAAGCCAGCCACCGCTCCGTCATCCTTGGCCTCATGCGCCAACCGCCCAAGGGCCGCCGCATCATTGGCTTTCCTGCTGGCATGCAACAACTCGCCGACGCGATGGCCGCACCGCTCCGAGCGGAAGCACTACAACTGGGCGCGATGGCGACGCTGATTCGACAAGACGCCCGGGGCTGGAACGTGGCTTGGCGAAACGCTCAGGGCCAAGATGAAGGTGCCTGCGCAAAACACCTGATTGTGACCGCGCCGCATTGGCAGTGGGCTTCCCTCCCCTTCGCTGAAGATTTAAAAAAGACCTTCCGCGAATGGGAGCGGGCGGAAGCGCCGCCGGTGACCGTGGTGGCGCGCGGCTACGACCGCTCGGCCGTGGCCCATCCGCTCAATGGCTTCGGCTATCTCATCCCCGGGAATGAAAAGCGCCCAATCCTCGGGTGTCTCTTCCCTTCCACCGTCCTGCCTGGCCGGACACCTGACGGCAAAGTGCTGCTGTGCTGCTTCATCGGTGGGGCCCGCCACCCTGCGCTCGCTCGGCAGACGGATGAACAGCTCCGTGCTTCGGTCGACCGTGAACTCGCGGAAACCCTTGGCGTTAGTGGTCCGCCCGAAAAGGAATGGATTCAACGCTGGGACCGGGCGATTCCCCAATACGGCGTCGACCAGACACGTCGCGAAGCGGCCTTGAGGCGAGCCGAAGCCAAAAATCCCGGACTCCATTTCCATGGCGCCTTCCGCGGCGGCATCGCCTTGATGCAAGTCATCCGCGCTGGCGACGCC
>CAIYEN010000186.1 GCA_903925205.1 uncultured Opitutia bacterium
CCTGCCCGCGACCCAAACCTATTACACCGCCGATTTTCTAGGGGGGCAGATGCTGTCGGTGTCCGAAATTCTTGCGAAATTGAAGGCCACTTACTGCGGTCCGATTGGCGTGGAATACACCCATATTCAGGACGGTGCCCGTCGTCGTTGGTTACAAGAGCGGATTGAGACCTGCGGTCTCCGTCCAGGCTATGATGCCGACACCCGCCGTAGCTTCCTGCGAGTCATCGTCCAAGCTGAACAGTTTGAGCGTTTCCTACACAAGACTTTTGTCGGTGCGAAGCGTTTCTCCGTCGAAGGGGGCGAGACCTTGTTGGTTGCCCTGGAGCGCCTGATCAGCCGTTCCCCGGGCTTGGGCATCAGCGATATCGTCATCGGCATGGCTCACCGCGGCCGGCTCAATGTTCTCGTCAATACTTGCGGCAAGAAGCCTGAATACCTCTTTGAGGGTTTCTCCGAACACCATCTCCCCGACACCACGAATGGCGACGGTGACGTGAAGTATCACCTCGGGTACGAAGGCGAACGTACCATTAATGGCCAGAAGGTCGCGATTACCTTGGCCTACAACCCGAGCCACCTCGAGGCCGTCAATCCCGTTGTGCTTGGACGGACTCGCGCGCGGGTCGACCTGCAGACCGACGGCAAACGTGCTACCGCCCTGCCCGTCCTCATCCATGGCGACTCCGCTTTTGCCGGCCAAGGTATTGTGATGGAGACCTTCAACTTCTCTAACGTTAAAGGTTACGCCGTCGGTGGCACGGTGCATATCGTTACTAATAACCAAGTAGGTTTCACCACTGGCCCCGAAGAAGCCCGCAGCGGTCGGCATTGCACGGAAATCGCCAAGTTCGTCGAAGCCCCGATTTTCCATGTCAACGGCGATGATCCGGACGCAGTGGTCCTTGCGACCGAAATCGCCCTCGAGTACCGTCAGCAGTTTGCCGCGGATGCGGTCGTCGATATCGTTTGCTACCGTCGCTACGGCCACAACGAAACCGACGAGCCGGCGTTCACGCAGCCCGTGCTCTACCGCACCATCTCCAATCACTCGAGTGTCGCCGAACTTTACGCTTCGCGGTTGACCACCTCTGGCTCGGCACCGGATGGCGAGCTGGCAGGTCTGCGGACGGAATTTGAAGTCCTCCTCAATGCCGCCCAGGACCGCGCCAAGGCCGCCATCGCGGTGGAAGTCGCCGAACGTGAAAAGACCCCGCCTACGGTCCGTCCTTTCCAGTCTCCCTACGACGCCAAGGTCGATACCACCGTACCGGAGGCCCTGCTGCAAAAGGTGGCACCCGCCTTGTGGACGATGCCGCCCGATTTCGCCCCGAATCCCAAGATCAAGCGCTTGCTCGATGCGAAGGCCGAGGCTTTCAAGTCTGGCGCGAACTTCGACTGGAGTCTCGGTGAAGGCCTCGCTTTCGCCTCCCTGCTCGCCGAAGGCTATCCGATTCGCATCTCTGGTCAGGATTGTGAACGCGGGACGTTCTCCCACCGCCATGCGGTCCTGCACGACCCGTCCAATGACGCGGAATACTGTCCGCTCAATGCCGTGAGTGGCGGTGAATCCATCGAGCTGGTCAATTCCACCCTGTCGGAATACGCGGTCCTCGGCTTCGATTATGGTTATTCGCTGGAAGCTCCGGATTCGCTCGTGATTTGGGAAGCGCAGTTTGGTGACTTCGCCAATGGTGCGCAGATCATGATCGACCAGTTTATCGCTTCCTCGGAATCGAAGTGGGGTCAGACGAGCGGTCTCGTGATGCTCCTTCCGCACGGCTTCGAAGGCCAAGGCCCGGAACACTCCTCGGCTCGCCTCGAGCGCTTCCTGCAACTCTGCGCTGAAAACAACCTACAGGTAGTCCAGCCTTCGACGCCCGCGCAGCTCTTCCACGCCCTCCGTCGTCAGGTGAAGGCCGAACACCGCAAGCCCCTCGTCGTCATGACGCCGAAGAGCCTGCTCCGCCATAAGGCCTGTGTCAGTAGCTTGAGCGACCTGACGAAGGGTGGCTTCGCGGCGGTCCTCGCGGACCCCACGCCCGCGGCCAAGACCGAGCGCCTGGTGCTCTGCTCGGGCAAGATTTTCTACGAGCTCGATGCCGAACGCACCGCTCGTAAGGATACCACCACTACGATTCTCCGCGTCGAGCAATTCTATCCGTTCGACGCCGACACCTTGCAGAAACTCCACGCGCAGTACGGTTCTCCTAAGAAGCTCGTATGGGTCCAGGACGAGCCCCAGAACATGGCCGTCTGGTCCTTCATCGCCCCCTTGGTCGAGGCCGCGCTCGGCTTCCGTCCGGTCTATGCTGGTCGCGATAGCGCCGCCTCGCCCGCCGTTGGCGCTCTCTCGGTTCATAAGGTCGAACAGGCCGATGTGATCCGTCAGGCGTTTAATGCCTAATTTCAGTCATTAGCCAGCCACTCTGCCTGCCTTTACCGACCTTCACCCCCTCAATAGAGGGTAAGGAGGCGATTAAAGGCATATTTCCCCGTTGAAACGGCCACGGGGGGCTTCCAAAGTCCACCACTCACTTTTCATGGCTGTCGAAGTCAAAATCCCCCCCATGGGAGAATCCATTACCGGAGGTCTCCTTGCATCTTGGACCGTTAAGAGCGGCGACGCTGTCCGTAAAGGGCAGCCCCTCTTCTCTTATGAGACCGACAAGGTCACGTCCGAAGGTACCGCCGAGGTCGATGGCTGTATCACCATCAGTGTGCCCGCCGGCACCGAAGTCTTGGTTGGGCAAGTAATTGCGACGATTGAAGCTGGCGCCGCGGGTGCGGCTCCCGCCCCTGCCGCGGCCCCGGCCACGGTGTCCGCCCCCAAAGCCGATTCCGCGCAGACCCCGGCGGCCCCGGCCCCGCAGCCTGTGCCGGTGCTCGCCAAGTCGGGCGCTGCCGCGGAAATCTCTCCGGCGGTTCGCCGTATTTCGGCAGAGACTGGCCTGAACCCCGCTTCGATCCAGGGCACCGGCAAGGCCGGCCGCGTTACCAAGGGCGACATGCTCGCCGCGCTCGAGGGCAAGACTCCGATCCTGGCGGTTGCTTCGGTGCCCTCTTCCCCTCCGGCCGCTTCCGTTGCTGCCCCGGCTGGCCCGGTGGCGATTCCTTCCCGCGAAGGCCGCACGTCGCGCAAGCGCATGTCCCCGCTGCGTCGCAAGATCGCGGAACGCCTGGTCCAGGCGAAGTCCGAGACCGCGATGCTGACGACCTTTAACGAGGTCAACATGGCGCCGGTCATGGAACTGCGTAAGCGTCACGGCGAGGAATTCCTCAAGAAATATGGGGTCAAGCTCGGCTTCATGTCCTTCTTCGTTAAGGCCGCCGTCCAGGCGCTCAAGGACGTCCGTGCCGTCAACGCCCAGCTCGATGGCGAGGACATCGTCGAAAATAATTTCTATGACATCGGCGTTGCCGTCGGCACCGAAAAGGGGCTGATGGTCCCGGTCGTCCGCGATTGCGATGCGCTCAGCTTCGCCGGTATCGAGAAGGCCATCACCGACTTCGGTAAGCGCGCCCGCGACGGCAAGATTCAGCTCCCCGAACTGCAAGGTGGCGTCTTCACCATCTCCAATGGCGGCATCTATGGTTCGATGCTATCCACGCCGATTCTCAATCACCCGCAGGTGGCTATTATGGGCCTCCATAATATCGTCGAACGCCCGGTCGCTGAAAACGGACAGGTTGTGATCCGTCCGATCATGTACCTCGCCCTCTCCTACGACCACCGCATCATCGACGGCAAGGAAGCCGTGACGTTCCTGGTCAAGGTGCGCCAGTATATCGAAGAACCCCACACCCTGCTCTTCGGAGCCTAATCCCTTTTTCTACACCTCAATGTCTCAACTCGATCTCGTTGTCATCGGTTCCGGCCCCGGCGGTTATGTCGCCGCCATAAAGGCTGCCCAACTCGGACTCAAGGTAGCCCTCGTCGAAAAGGACCCCGTCCTCGGCGGTACCTGCCTGAACGTCGGTTGCATCCCTTCCAAGGCCCTCCTGCACTCGACCGAAGTCTTCCATCAGGTTGCCCATGGCAAGAAGCATGGCCTCGTCGGTGGCGAAAAGGTCACGTTCGATGTGTCCGCCATGATGACGAATAAGGACAAGGTCGTTTCCCAGCTCAATCAGGGCGTGAAGTTCCTCGTCTCGAAGCGTGGCATCGAAATCGTCCAAGGCCTGGGTCGTCTCGACAAGCAACCGGGCAAAGTGCTCGTCCGCAGCACCGCTGGTGAACGCACGCTCGAAACCAAGAACATCATCATCGCCACGGGCTCCTCGATTGTAGAGCTGCCGTTCATGAAGTTCGATGGCGAAACCATCATCTCCTCCGACCACGGCATCGCCCTCAAGAGCGTTCCCGAAAAGATGGTCGTCGTCGGTTCCGGCGCCATTGGCCTGGAACTCGGCTCGGTTTGGGCGCGCCTCGGCTCCCAAGTCACGGTCGTCGAAATGCTCCCGTCAATTGGCGGTCCGGCTTACGACGCGGACGTCGCCAAGGTCGCCCAGCAGGCTTTCGAAAAGCAAGGCATCAAGTTCGAACTCGGGGCCAAGGTCACCGGCGTGAAAAAGAGCGCCGGCGGTATGGCCCTCACTGCCGAACGCGATGGTAAGCCTTTGGAATTCCCGGCGGACAAGATTCTCGTTGCTGTCGGCCGTAAGGCCAACACGCAAGGCCTCGGCGCCGCCGAAGCGGGCCTCAAGCTGGATGAGCGTGGTCGCGTCGTGATCGATGACCATTTCCGCACTAACCTTCCCGGCGTCTACGCCATCGGCGACGTGGTCGCTGGCCCCATGCTCGCCCACAAGGCGGAAGAAGAAGGCGTGGCGGCGGCGGAAATCATCGCCGGTAAGGCTGGGCACGTGAATTATAACATCATCCCGGGCGTCATCTACACCGACCCTGAGATCGCCGGCGTCGGCATGTTGGAGTCGGAAGCCAAGGCCAAGAACATCGAGGTCAAGGTTGGCAAGTTCCAGCTCGCGGGTAACGGCCGTGCCATCGCCACCGATGCGACCACCGGTTTCGTCAAGGTCATCGCCGATGCCAAGACCGACAAGGTTCTCGGTGTTCAGATTGTCTCCCGCGGTGGTTCCGAAATGATCGCCGCTGCTTGCGCGCACATGGAATACGGCGCTAGCGCCGAAGACATCGCCCGCACGTGCTTCGCGCACCCGACCATCAGCGAATCCTTCAAGGAAGCCGCGATGGCCGTCTCGAAGTCGAGTATCCACTCGCTGTAACTTCCGCCGCTAGGCTTAACGAACGAAAGGGTGCAATTCGCACCCTTTCTTGTTTTAGAAATTGTTTCCGTCATTAAGTGCACGGAAACCAAACCCGTGCCCTGATTAAGGGCTAAAAAGTGAAAGGGGCTAGGCTGACCACGGCACACGGGGAACCAGACTGCCGTTGCTTCCTTCCGGACCTGGCGGGGTTCGTCGGCACCCATTGCATGGGGCCTAGCTTGCTTCTTTGATGGGCGACCAATCCGCTCTTTTCAACCCCCAAGTTCCACTCTAATCATCCCCCTTCCCGATGGCCGAAATTCCCAAGTCCTATGACCCCCAAGGGGTCGAACAACAATGGTATGACCGCTGGGTCGCCGCAGGCTGCTTTGCCGGCAAGGTCGATCCGACCCGCGAATCGTTCGCGGTGATGATCCCACCGCCCAATGTGACTGGCGTGCTCCACATGGGGCACTTGCTGAACAATACTCTGCAGGATATCATGGTGCGCCGCGCCCGCCAGGAGGGTAAGTCCGCGCTGTGGCTGCCGGGTACCGACCATGCCGGGATTGCGACGCAGTCGCGCGTGGAAAAAGACCTGCGCCAAAATCATGGCAAGACTCGGCACGACCTCGGCCGCGAGAAGTTCATCGAGGTCGCGTCCGAATGGCGCGACAAGCACGGCGGCATCATCCTGAACCAGCTCCGCAAACTCGGCGCTTCGTGCGACTGGGATCGGAAGGTCCACACGCTCGACGCGGGTTACTCGCAAGCGGTCCTCCAGGCTTTCGTCACGCTCTACGAGCGGGGCTATGTCTATCGCGGCAAACGCATGGTCAACTGGTGCCCCGTTTCGCAGACTGGCCTCTCCGACGAAGAGGTTATCATGAAGCCCTCCAAGGGCTCCTTGTTCAAGATGCGCTACGAAGTCGTGGAGCATCCGGGGACGTTCTTGGAAATCTCCACCACCCGCCCCGAGACCATTCCGGGTGACACGGGCGTGGCCGTTCATCCAGAAGATGAGCGCTATCAGCACCTCATCGGCAAGCATGTCTGGCGCCCCTTCCCGCGCGCCCAGATTCGCATCGTCGGTGACACGGCGGTCGAACGTGAATTCGGCACCGGCGTCCTCAAGGTCACCCCTGCCCATGACCGCACCGACTTCGACATCGGCAAGCGCCATGGCTTGGCGGTGTTGGACGTCATGAATCCCGATGGCACCATGAACGCCGACGCAGGTCCGTTGGCTGGCATGGAGCGTTTTAAGGCCCGGAACGCCGCGGCCAAGTTACTCGAAGAGCTCGGTGCCCTCGTTAAGATTGAGCCTTATGAGAACACCGTGGGCTTCTCGGAACGTGCCGATGTGCCCATCGAGCCTCGCCTCAGTGAGCAGTGGTTCATCCACTACCCGAAGATTGAAGAAGCTAAGCGGGCGGTCACGGCCGGCATCATCAAGTTCCACCCCGAACGCTGGACGAAGACTTACCTCCATTGGCTGGAGAACATCCAAGACTGGTGCGTAAGCCGGCAGCTTTGGTGGGGTCACCGCATCCCAGTTTGGTACCGCAAGGGCGCGGATCGTAATGACGCTGCCAACCGACACGTCTCCCTCACCCCGCCAACCGACCCGCAGAACTGGGAGCAAGACCCCGACGTGCTCGATACGTGGGCATCCTCGTGGCTCTGGTGCTTGGCGACCATCGGCTGGCGTAAGCCTGGTGAAACGACTCCCGAGCTCCAGCACTGGTACCCGACCGGCGCCCTCGCCACGGGTCCCGACATCATCTTCCTGTGGGTTGCCCGCATGATTATCGCTGGCCTGGAGCTGCACGGCCCCGAAAAGAAGACCCTGACGGATGACGAGATTCGCCAGCGCATTCCGTTCAAACGCGTCTACTTTAACGGGATCATTCGTGACAAGCAGGGCCGCAAGATGTCGAAGTCCTTGGGCAACTCGCCTGAGCCGCTTGACCTCATCGCCAAGTTCGGCGCCGATGGTCTCCGCTTCGGTTTGCTCACCATCGCCCCGAAGGGTCAAGACATCCTGTTCGACGAAGACCGCGTCTCCCAAGGGCGTAACTTCTGCAATAAGCTCTGGAATGCCGCCCGCTTCCGCCAGATGTCGGGACCGATGTTCGACAACAGTAACCTCGCCGCCATCGCCTCGCGCCTGAAGCCCGCGCAGCTCGACGACGACGATTTTGCCATCTTGCACGGCTTGGCCGAACTCACGGATGCCACGACCCAGCGCCTCGAGGAACATGAGTTCACGGCCTATTCCCAAGGCCTGTACACGTTCTTCTGGGGGGACTTCTGTGACTGGTATGTCGAGGCCTCCAAGTCGCGTTTGGCCGATCCGGCTTTGCGTGACACGTGCTTAGCGGTCCAGGACCTCGTCCTGCGTCAGTTCCTGCTGATGCTGCACCCGATCGCCCCTTTCATCACCGAAGAGCTTTGGCACCTGTTGGGTTACGGCACCGAAAAGGATTTCATTCAAAATCATGGCACCGGCACGGGAGGCGACTTGTTGCGCGTCCTCCGTGAGCATGGGGTAAAGATGATGACCTCGAAGGTTGCCGACGTCGGCCTGCTTCGCGAGTTTGTCGCCGCGGTGCGTGCGATGAAGTCCCAAGCCAACCAAGCTAATAAACGCGACAGTATCGTCACGGTTATCGCCAAAGACGCGACCGCCAAGGCCTTGCTCGAGAATAACCGTGATAAGGTCAGTCGCTTGGCGGGTCTCGCCGAACTTAACTTTATCGCCGATGCGGGCGGTCGTCCAGGTACGGTTACCCCCGTGGGCATCGTCCTCCTGGAAGTCGGTGACAACCTAGACGTAGGCGCCGAAAAGATCCGCCTCGCTAAGGAAATCGAAAAAATCGAGAAGGCGGTCGCCGCCGGCGATGCCAAACTCTCCAACGAAACGTTTGTCTCGAAGGCCCCCCCGCAGATTCTCGAGGGCGCTCGCAAGCAACTCAACGAAGCCAAAGCCAAGCGCGACGAACTCGTGCGCATGCTGGCTTCTCTCGGCTAATGTCCAAGGTCATGGTCCATGCGGATAAGGCGACCGCGGCGCAGACGGTGGCGGCGGTTATCCGCGACCTCATAGTGGCGAAGGGTAAGCTCAAGCAGACTGCGGTCTTAGGCTTGGCGACGGGCTCGACGCCCCTGCCCCTTTATGCGGAGTTAGTCCGCCTGCATCGCGAAGAGGGCCTGAGTTTTCAGAACGTGGTGAGCTTTAATCTGGACGAGTACGAGGGCCTCTCCGGCGACCACCCGCAATCGTACCGATTTTTCATGGAGCAAAACCTCTTTCGCTTCATCGATATTCGGCGTGAAAATACCCACGTTCCAGCGGGCATCAGCGCCGACGGCGCGGTGACCTGTGCGGACTACGAAGCCGCGATTCGCGCTGCCGGCGGCATCGACCTCCAAGTTCTGGGCATTGGCCGCACGGGCCACATTGGCTTTAATGAACCCCCTTCCGCCCGCGATTCGCGGACCCGTCGCGTCCACCTCGATGAGGTCACCCGCCGCGATAACTCGGTCTTCTTCGGTGAGTTGAGCCTCGTCCCCCACGGTGCCCTGACCATGGGCGTGGCTACGATCATGGATTGCCGTCAGGTTGAACTGCTGGCCTTCGGTACGGGTAAGGCCGAAATCATTCGGAAGACTCTGCGTACACAGCCTTCCGCGGACTGCCCGGCGAGCTGGCTCCAGAGCCACCCCCGTTGCACGTTCCACCTCGACCCAGAAGCTAACGCCCTCCTTTAAGTTCGCTCGGATGATCATTTCCCCTCGCCACACCGCCGCGATCGATCCGGGTTTCGTCCCGGCTTCGCTTTGGACCAAGGAATTCCTGAAACTCTGCCAACAGACTCCCGGCAGTACGCCGTTGGCGATCGGCCTATCTCGACCCGACGGTACTGCTTCGGTTTTTCGAACGTTCGTCCTCCCGTCTAGCCCCACCAACGACGCCGACAACCTCCTGCACGTCGAACGTACGGTGAAGTTCCTGCTCTGGGCACGCAGTGGCCATATTGTCTCGCTCGCCGGTGCCTTGGCGGACCCGCTCGTGCAAGCCTTACAAGCGATGTACGCGCCGCGCGGGACCCGCGACTTCGATGCGCAGTTTACGCAAAAACTCTTTGAGTTACCGCTTGTTTTTAAAGCGGTGACGGAAGCACAGCTGCCCGCGGAGAGCACCTCGCACCTTCCCCTCGGTCGGAATCTGGGTGGCTGCCGCATCGGCTTCGACCTGGGTGGCTCGGACCGTAAGTGCGCCGCGGTCATCGACGGAAAAGTCGTCTTCTCCGAGGAAGTGAAATGGGATCCCTATTTCCAGCCCGACCCGAACTATCACCTCGAGGGCATTCGCCATTCCTTGCAGATTGCCGCTGCGCACTTGCCGCGCGTTGACGCGATTGGCGGTTCCGCGGCGGGCGTCTACATTAATAACAAAGTCCGGGTGGCCTCGCTCTTCCGTGGCGTGACCGACCCGCAGGTCTTCGATGCCCAGGTGAAGGGCATGTTCCTCGACTTGGCTAAGGAGTGGAAAGTCCCCTTTGAAGTACTGAACGATGGAGACGTCACCGCCCTCGCGGCATCGATGTCGCTCAATCGCAACGCCGTCCTTGGCATCGCCATGGGAACCAGCGTGGCCGCTGGCTTCGTCGACCCTAAGGGCAACCTTACCAACTGGCTAAGCGAACTCGCCTTCGTGCCCGTTGACTATCGTGTGAACGGTCCGGCCGACGAATGGTCCGGTGACCTCGGTTGTGGCGTCCAATATTTCAGCCAACAAGGGGTGGGCCGCCTCCTGCCCTTGGCCGGTATTATGCTCCCGGCGAGCATGCGCCTGCCCGAACAGTTGGAGGAACTGCAGAAACTCATGCTGGCGGGAGATCCGCGTGCACTACAAGTCTATGAGGCCATCGGGATTGCCTTCGGCTATGCGATTGCGCACTTCGCCAGCTTCTACGAGATCCAGTGCTTGCTGATTATGGGTCGGGTGACTTCTGGCAAGGGTGGCGACGTCATAATTGAGCGAGCTCGGTCAGTACTGGCCGATGAATTCCCAGAACTTCGCATCGACCTCGTGGTGCCTTCCGAGAAGGATAAACGCCACGGCCAAGCCGTCGCCGCAGCCTCCCTACCCTCCCTCTGACATGAAGCTCAACCCTAAGGCTAACTTGTTCATCCCTGACCAAAAGTCTGGGCCCGACGCCATTAGCCGGACGACCCACCTCGGTATTGGCGCGCACCAAGATGACCTCGAGTTCATGGCTTTCGAGGGGATCCTCGCTTGTTACGATCGCGCCGACCAGTGGTTTGGTGGGGTCATCATGACGGATGGACGCAGCAGCTCCCGCAAGGGCCCGTATGCCGGCTGGACGGACGACCAGATGGCCGCCGAACGTATCCAAGAGCAGCAGCAGGCGGCCGTCATCGGTCAGTATTCGTTCATCGCCCAGTTGGGTTACCTTTCCAAGGAAGTCCGCCCCGCCCATGAGCCGTTCGTCGTCGCCGACCTCGTCGCGATTTTACAGGCCAGCCGTCCTGAAGTTGTCTACCTGCATAACCCGGCGGATAAGCACGACACGCATGTTGCCTGTCTCCTGCGTTGTATCGAAGCCCTGCGCGCCTTGCCGGTCGAACTACGCCCCCAGAAGGTGCTGGGCTGTGAGGTCTGGCGTGGACTCGATTGGATGCTGGATGCCGAGAAAGTTCCGATGGCGGTCTCGGCCCGTCCGGAATTGGCGAATGCCCTCAACGCGGTCTTTGCCACGCAGATTGTCGGTGGAAAGCGTTACGACCTTGCGGTTCTCGGGCGCCGGCTCGCGAACGCTACATTCCACGACGCCCATGCGTCTGACCAGGAGACTTCGCTGCAGTGGGCACTCGATCTGACCCCGCTCATCAACGACCCTAAACTTGACATCATCGATTATACCCTCGGTTTCGCCGAGCGTCTTAAGCAAGACATCGCCGCCCGCCTCAAGCGCGCCCTCTAAATGAAGCCCACCCTTCTCGTCCTCGCCGCTGGCATGGGGAGCCGCTATGGTGGCCTCAAGCAGATCGACCCGATGGGGCCGTCGGGCGAAACCATTCTGGATTACTCGGTCTTTGACGCCCTCCGCGCGGGCTTCGGTAAGGTCGTCTTCATTATTCGTCCTGATTTCGAACAAGATTTTCGCGAGCGTATTGCGGCTAAGTTTACGGGTCAGATCGAAGTCGGGTTTGCGTTCCAAACACTCGACCGCTTACCAGCGGGCTTCGCCGTTCCCGCGGGCCGTGAAAAGCCTTGGGGGACGACCCACGCAATTCTGTGCGCCAAGGATGCCGTGCACACCCCATTTGCGGTCATCAATGCCGACGACTTCTACGGCCGCGAGTCCTACGCCACCCTCGGCCAGTACCTCGCGGGCCTGCAGAATAGTGACCTGACCTATGCGATGGTCGGCTTCACCTTGAAGCACACCCTCTCGGAGCATGGCACGGTCGCCCGCGGCGTCTGCCAAGCCGATGGCCAAGGGTTGCTGACCGACATCCAGGAGCTGACGAAGATTGCCAAGACGGCCACGGGCGCCGAAAACCGCGCCGAAGACGGCGTCGTCACCCATCTGAACGGTGAAGAACCCGTGTCGATGAACATGTGGGGCTTCACGCCCAGTATCTTTCCGCAGTTAGAAAAGGACTTCAGCGCTTTCCTCCAGGCCAAGGGGCAAGAGCTGAAGAGCGAGTCCTACATCCCGATGGCTGTCGGTAACCTCGTGAAGTCCCGGCAGGCGACCTGTCGGATTCTGCGGACATCCGCGGCGTGGTTCGGCGTGACCTATCGCGAAGATAAGGCGATGGTCCAAGCCAGCATCCTTGCGCAGGTGCGCCAAGGCAACTACCCCGCCTCTCTTTGGTCCTAGTCCCATGGCAACCTCCGCATCTTACGATACCCGCGCCATCGCCGCCGCTTTCGCCCTGCTGGGTGATTATGTCTCGGCGGAACCTTACGGCAGCGGTCATATTAACGACACCTTCGCCCTCGAGGTGAGCCAAGGCGGCCGGAACCTCCGCTACGTCCTCCAACGTATCAACCACAACATCTTCAAAAACCCCGATGGGCTCATGGAGAACGTCGAGCGCGTCTGCCGGCACGCCCAGGCTAAGTTGCAGGCGGCGGGTGCCGTTGATGCTTCGCGCCGGGCGCTGACCTTGGTGCCAACGAAGGCGGGCCGTGGCTGGCACACCGACCCCGCGGGCAACCGCTGGCGTTGTTACGTCTTCGTGGAAGGCGCTACTGGGCACGACATCATCCGTCATGCGGATCAGGCCTTTCAGGCGGCGAAGGCATTCGGCGCCTTCCAAGCGTTGGTCGCCGACCTTCCCGGTGGTCGCTTGGTTGAAACGATTCCCAATTTTCACCACACGCCGAGCCGCTTCGCCAACTTCCAAGCCGCGCTGGCGAAAGATGCCCATGGCCGCGCCGCCCTCGCCCAGCCTGAAATCGCCTTCGCCCTTGCCCGTGCCCAAGAGGTTGGCGTCATTGCGGACGCGATGGCCCGTGGCGAAATTCCGGAGCGCGTGACGCACAATGACACGAAGCTCAATAACGTCCTGCTCGATAACGAGACCCAAGAAGGTATCTGCGTCATTGACCTCGATACGGTCATGCCGGGTTCGGCCCTGTATGACTTCGGTGACCTCGTGCGGACGTCGACGTCGCCCGCCGCCGAAGACGAGACCGACCTGTCCAAGGTCACGATGCAATTGCCGATGTTTGCAGCGCTCGTAAAGGGCTACCTGTCCACCGCGGGCGGCTTCCTAACGCCGCGCGAACGCGCCCTGCTTCCCTTTGCGGGGAAACTGATTACCTTCGAAATTGGCCTGCGCTTCCTCACGGATTGGCTGGAAGGCGACGTCTACTTCAAGGTCAAGCGCCCCCAGCATAACCTCGACCGTTTGCGGACCCAGTTTAAGCTCGTCGAATCCATTGAGGCTCAGCTGCCGGCCATGGAGGCGCTGGTCAAATAGCCATGAAAGTCCTCGTCACCGGCGGTGCGGGTTTCATCGGTTCGCACGTCGTCGAACACTTCCAAGGCAAAGCGGAGGTGGTGGTGCTCGATAACTTCCGCTCGGGTCACCGGCGCAATCTCGCTGGTCTCCAGCACACCCTTATCGAAGGTTCCATCTTGGATCGGGCCAAGCTCGACGAGGCCATGCGCGGCGTCGACCAAGTCTACCATTTGGCCGCAATGATTTCGGTGCCGGAGTCCATGTTGAAGCCGCGTGAATGCGTCGACCTCAACGCCCTCGGGACCTTGCATGTCCTCGAGGCCGCCGAAGCCGCTCAAGTGGGCAAGGTGGTCCTGGCTTCCTCGGCCGCCGTCTATGGTGACAACCCGACCGTCCCCAAGGTCGAGACGATGCTGCCCGAGCCGAAGTCGCCTTACGCCGTGACCAAACTCGACGGCGAATATTACCTCGAACTCTTCCGTCGGGAACGCGGTTTGGCCACCACTAGCCTACGTTTCTTCAACGTCTTTGGGCCCCGCCAAGACCCGCAGTCTCCCTACGCCGCCGCGGTCCCGATTTTTATCGAAAAGGCAGTCCGTGGTGAGTCGATCGGCATCTTCGGCGACGGCCTGCAGACCCGCGACTTCATCTACGTGAAGGACATCGTCGGGGCGCTAACCTTTGCCGCGAGCAAACCAGAAATGGGCGGAGTCTTCAACGTCGGCTACGGTCGTAAGATGACGGTAAAGTCCCTCGCTGAAGAGGTCATCCGGCTGACAGGCTCTGCTTCCGTCATCGAGCACAAGCCGGACCGCCCGGGTGATATTAAGCACTCCATGGCATCTTCCGATAAGCTCCAGCAGGCTGGCTGGCAGCCGCGCCACAGTGTGGCCGAAGGGCTCGTGGCGACCGTCGCTTACTTCAAGTCGCTCAAGGCGTAACTTCCAGCGGTACGAGGAGGTAATCCTCGGCACCATCGCTGATGTTGAGCCAGAGGTCATAATGGCCGGGCTTAGGCAGGCGTAAGCGGAAAGAAAGCGTGGGGTTGGCGTCATATTCGCCGCCCTCCAGTGAGGGGTGCATGTGTGCGTAGCCCGGTTGGGTGGTAGCATCGCCAAACAGGACGGCATGGCCGAGGGAGGCCATCAGCGGTTGCAGCTTGAGCGGCGGCGAGCCGACGGGGGCGGCCAAGGTCACGCGCAGTAACGCGGATTTGCCGGTTTGGCTGGTCGAGAGCGTGACGGCTTTGACCTCGTTGCGTGACGGCAGCGGAGGCTTGGGCAAGGAGCGCACCTCGAGGCTGGCAGTGGCCTCCGCGAGGAGAACTCGGCCGGCGCGGACGGTCACGAAATCCACGTAGGCCTGGAACTGCCCCCCTGGATTTCCTTCCGTGAACCCAGTCGGTAGTTCGAAGCGCCAAGTGCCATCATCGGATGCCGTTGGGTGGAGGTGGATATACCCTTTTCGTCCGGTAACCTGTCGTAAATGCAAATGAACCTTCTGCGTGTGTGAGACGGCCACTTCATAGGGCAAGAGGGGACGTCCCTCTTCGCCGATGAGGCGGAGGGATCCGCTCTTTCCGTTGTCCGTAAATTCCAGCTCAAGTTTGACTGGGAACTGGAGGGCCTTGGGCGAATAGAAGTTGGCTTCCTCATTAACCCCACAGAACTCGACGCCCTGCGAGATGACGGGCTGATGGTCCGCATGCAGAAACGCACACTGCGTATCCGGCAAGGAACGTAGTCCGAAGAAAGCGCCAATGGCCAAGGCACTGAGCAACCAGATTTGGTGGCGAGCAGTCATCGTGGTTGGTTGGGTTCGGCGAAGCGGGTGAAATATTCTGCGACCTCTTCGGCGTCAAAAACGGCGCCCTCGCGGCGCTGCACGATGCGACCTTCGGGGCTAACCATGACTAAGGCGGCGTTATGGAGAATGGTCCCATCGCTCCGGGTCGTAAGGATGCCGTAATGGCGCATGAGGTCCTTGATGTGCGCCTCGCGACCGGTCAGGAAACTGTGGCGTTTAAAGTCGATGCCGTAACCCTGGGCATAGGTCCGGAGGATGCCAGGGGTATCGACCTCGGGGTCAAAAGTGATGGTCACTAAACGCACATTCGCGAGGGCGGGACGTTTGGCTAACTCGTCCGCCAGTTTGCGCATCGCCTGCGTCGATGCGGGACACATCCGCGCATTATGGCAGCTCGTGAAGACGAAGTTCACCGCCAGCGGGGAGCCGAGAAAATCCTTCTTCATACGCAACCGACCGTCTTGATCCCATAAGGCCATCATGGGCATGAGGTCGTTGGCCCCGCGCATGACGATGCGCCCGCGCTCAAAGGTATCCCGCCGTAGGTCATCCACCACCTGCTGTTCCTGACGCAATTCTTCGGGGTCAGCGGAGACAATCCCTTCCGCGGAAAGTTTGCCGTCTCGCTGGACCAAGACGCAACGGATCGGCTTACTCCAAGCAATCTCCAGGTCGCCCGGCTGGAGGCCGACGGTCACCGCCTTTTTTTCCGGGCCCGGTCCAGGCGTCAAGCTGGCGCTCCGCGTGGTGGCGTTGAACTGTTGCAGTCTCCCGACCTGTGGAACTGGCTCGGTTGCGCCCCAAGCCACCACCGCTAATAAGCAAAGGAGGGCTTTCATGAAAAGAGTTTGCCCGATTCTCCTAAGAGGAGCTGGACCATACCATGCCGGACGCCCCGATGGGTGACGTGAAAAGCCTCGGCGCCCGTTAAGTCGGCCAAGATGCACAAGGTGAGTAAGGCGGCGGGCATGATGTCGAGACGGTCGGCGGGGATGCCGGGAAGCGTGCGCCGTTCTTGAGTCGTCATCCGGCAAATCTTGTCCTTGAGCTCCCGGATGCGCAAGAGCGGCAGGCGACCGCCCACGGGGGGTTCGCCAATGGCTTCTAGGTATAAGCCCATTACCGAAAAAGCGCCGCCCGCTCCCACGATGAGCGCGCGATCCGCGACCTGGGCCGGGATGACATCGCCCAAGGTCTTCACGACCTCGGCGCGAAATGCTAGCTGGGCCGTTTCGCTGATGGGGCCATGGGCGCCGGCGAGCAAGGAGTGCGTGAGTCGGACGGAGCCCAAGGGGAAACTTTTTGCCAGGGTGCAACGCTGGCCGCGGATTTCCATGACCTCCAAACTGCCGCCGCCGAGATCAAAAGCGAAGAGGTGTTGGTAGGTCGCGAGGGCGGGATCCGAGCGCACGCCATCTGCCGCTAAGCGGGCTTCAACTTCGCCGGAAACCACCGTCAACCCCAGCCCCGTTAAAGCGCGCAGGCGGGCGTCAAACTCAGCCCGATTGCTGCATTCGCGCAAGGCACTCGTGCCAAGCAAGACGATCGGGTTGGCCTGCTGCTCGCGCGCCAGCGCTACGAGGCGGGCGACGGCTTGCGCCCCGGCCTCGATGACTTCGGGCGAGAGCACCACCGCCCCGGTATCAGCGGGAAAGATACGGACCGACTCGGAGGCACGCGATAGTTCGCGACCGCTGCGGCCGTCCAGGACGGCAACCTTGATCGAATTCGAACCGATGTCTACAACAGCCAGCGTACTCATTAGAATTTTAGGTCGGCCTTAAGCCCTCCGAAGTAATGATAGTCCTGCTGCGTTTCGAACTCCTTGGTGCGCACACTGACAAAGTAAGTACCGCTCAGGTGGTAGAAATGGAAGGTCGTCCCGAGACTGAGCTGCAGGATGACTGGACGGCGCACGACCGAACGAGAGTCTACAAAGTTGGTGCCGTCCGTGGCGTAATTACGAACGACCACCTCCGTCTGCGCATCGATAAAGAACCAACCAGAAATCACCGGGCCATCGGCCGCAAAGTTATAGGACTGGACTGGCTGATAGGCATTGGAATGGCGAATCGTGCCATGGCCCCAAGAGCGGTCGAGGTCCCATCCCCATCTTAATTGCGCCCCGAGCACGACTTCGGTTCGCAAGGTCCCCATCTGGAGTTGTCCGCGCGCAATTAAATCACGTAAGTGCTTGGGAGCCCCATCAAGCTCAAAGCGACGCTTAAACTCCAGGTTGAGATTCATCGCCGGCTCGTTCGGCAATTGGGTATCCCAGCCCGCTGGGTGCGTGATGCCGACTAGGTCATGGAACTTGTTCTGGACGTTGGCCGCGCCCGAGGCTGGACCGATGACCCCCAACTGGAATTCAGCCGAAAAGAGGCAGTCACGGCGGCCGCCCCGTTCGAGGACGAGTCCGTACCCATACGATAAATAGAGGGCCCCCGAATAAGGCAGGTCGGTGTCCGGTGGGTTTGAATTATTGGTATCCGCCGGGGTGTTAATCTCTTGGGTTAGAGCCCAATAATGGTGCTCATCGGTATTAAACGATAGGCGCAGGCCCTGCGTGTAATAGCGGTCCTGGTTCTTGGGGGCGAACTTATCGTTCTCTTCCACCAGCGAAAGCACCGTGCCCGGCGCCGGGAGCGAAAGATGGGAATTCAGGATCAGCGGGGGGGCTGTCTCCGCCATGAGTTTGGCGGCAGCAAGCAAAGCAATGAAAGGCAAGGACCGCATGAATCAGAGCGGAAGCAAAGCCGTTTCACACCGGTGTCACAATGCCTTTCTGCTTGTGAACTATTCACCGCCCAAGTATCTGACTGTCAGGATGTCGCACAATTCCGCACGAGCGCCCAGCGCCCGGACAGAGGTCCAGGGGGATGGGGTGACGCTCGTGGTCGTTTCCGGCGACTGGACCATTCAGGATGCACTACCGAAAATTGCTTTCAAGGGGGATAAAGTTAAAGTCGAAGCGGTGGATCTCGGGGCTTTTGATTCGTCCCTGCCCGCCTGGCTATACGTCCATTTCAAGAATGTGCGCCAGTGCGACCTGAGCGCCCTGCCCCCTCGCCTCCAGTCCTTAGTCGAGATGGCGGAAAAAGCGACATTGAGCACGGACCGTCCGCCCGTCCCCGGCTTTCTCGAAAACTTTGGTTCTTGGGGTATCGCGAGCACCCATTCGTGGGGGCGAGCGTTTGACCATATCGGCCAAACGGCGGTGGGGTTTGCCCGGGCTTGTATTGGGCGGGCTCGCGTCAATTGGAGTGACTTTACATTACAACTGCAGACGGCCGGCGTGGATGCCCTGCCGATTGTGACACTGCTCGGCTTCTTGACCGGCCTGATTATGGCCTATGTGGGCCTCATCCAGCTCCGCCAAGTGGGCGCAACGGTGTACGTGGCCAACCTTGTCTCGCTTGCCATGACCCGTGAAATGGGAGCTTTGATGACCGGCATCATTGCCTGCGGTCGTACCTCAACTTCCTTTGCCTCGCAATTGGGGAGCATGAACGTGAGCCAAGAGACCGATGCCCTCCGCTCACTGGGCATTAACCCGGTGGAATACCTGGCCGTCCCCCGAATCTTGGCGGTGACGTTAATGGTGCCACTGCTTGCGGTCTTCGCGACATTCATCGGTATCTTTGGCGGCATGATTGTCGCTTGTGCGGGCGACCTCAGCATCGAGCAGTACCTCACGCAGGCGATTCTCGCCATCAAGTTCAAGAGCTTCTTGGTGGGCTTCATCAAATCCATCGCCTTCGGTTTCATCGCCGCTTGGGCGGGTTGCTACCGCGGTTCCGTCGCCGAACGCTCCGCCCTGGGCGTCGGGGATGCCGCCACTTCCGCCGCGGTGCTGGGCATCACCCTCATCGTGATTGCTGATGCCTTGTTCGCGGTCATCTTCAACCTCTACGACTTCTGATGAGCTCCGTCGCTCCGATGCTCCTGTGTGAAGACCTCGTGGTCGGCCATGCCGGCCATGCGGTCATGAGTGGCGTGAACATTGACTTGGCCCCCGGCAAGATCCTCGCCATCGTGGGCCCGAGTGGCTGCGGTAAGAGCACGTTGATGCGTGTTCTCGGCGGACTCGATGAGCCGATGGCGGGGCGCTCAGAATTACTCGGCACGGACCTCGTCCACGCGACCGCCGCCGAGCGTGAAACGGTGCTCCGCCGTTCGGGCTACCTCTTTCAGGGGTCCGCCTTGTTCTCTTCCCTGACCCTCCGTGAGAACGTGGAACTGCCCCTGCGGGAGTTCCTCCCGCTTCCGCCGCAGGAAGTCGCCCAGCTGGCTGAATATAAGTTGGCCCTCGTGGGGTTGGCCGACGCGATGGACAAACTGCCTTCCGAAATCAGCGGGGGCATGGCCAAGCGCGCCGGCATCGCCCGCGCCCTCGCCTTAGATCCCGCGGTCATGTTCCTCGATGAGCCCAGTGCGGGACTCGACCCCGTGACTTCTGGTAAGCTCGATGAACTGATCCTCAAAATAAAGGAATCTTTCGGCACAACGATCATCTTGGTCAGTCACGAGGTGCCCAGCATCCTCCGGATTGCCGACTTCTGCGTTTACCTTGACTCCGATACGGGCAGGATGGGCGCCTACGCCCCGCCGAAGGATTTCCTGTCGCCGACCGCCCACGCCAAAGCCCACGCCTTCTTCACCCTCTCCCGGATCACCTAAATGCGCCGTAACGCTAACAAGACTTTAATCGGCGCCTTCGTCGCTGGTGGCGTCGTTTTGTTTATCACTGCTTTCATCTTGCTGGGGGCGGGCTCCTTCGCCGGCGTCAAGCCCACGGCCCTCGCCTACTTCGACGATTCGGTCAGCGGCCTAGATATCGGTGCCCCCGTCAAGTTTCGCGGCGTGACGATTGGGAAGGTTTCGCAGGTGCTCCTCCGCACAGAAGGCCAGGCCCCATCGGACTATTCCATTCCGGTCGTGATGGAGTTTACCCCAGACTTACTGACGCGGCGCGGCCTCGACCAAGCCCTCGTGGATAAAACCGGTCTCCGCGTCTCCATCGAGAAAGGCCTCCGGGCGAAGCTGCAACAACAGTCCGTCATCACGGGCGTGCTCTACGTCGAATTGGACTACTTTCCGGACACGGCCTACAAATTGCACGACCTCAAGGGTGCCCAAGCGGAAATCCCGACGTTGCCGTCCAACTTGGGCGCGTTGACGAAGGCTGTCTCGCAGACGCTCGACCAACTGAGCCGCGTCGACTTCGTGGCGATTACGAAGAAAATTGATTCCATCCTGAGCCGCATCGACCAGGGGGCCTCGCAGATTGAATTCGAAAAAATCAACGGTAACCTTGTCCGGGCTTCCGACAATATTGCCCGGATCACCGGCGACCCCGCGATCACCAAAGCCGTGGAGGACTTCTCCGCCGCGATGAAGTCCGTCGACTCGTTGGTTAAACGCCTCAATCAACAGGTCGACCCAGTCGCCGATGATATCAAGTCGATGGCCGCCGCGGGACGCAAAGCCTTGGAACGCTTGAATGAAACGGCGGAGAACCTTCGTACGCTCACGAAGGCAGGTTCACCGACGCGCCGCGAACTCGACACCGCCTTGGCGGATGTATCCGAAGCCGCCACCGCCATTCGCTCGCTGGCCGACTTCCTCGAGCGGAACCCCGAGACCATCATTCAAGGCCGCAGCAAACGGAGTGCGCCCGAGAAGAAGGTGGAAGCCACTCCTGAAAAGACCGACGCCAAATGAGTTTCCGCCTCCTTCCCTGCCTGCTGGCCGGCCTCGTGTTATCGGGCTGCATTATCTTTGATAAGAAGAGCGAGTCCGTGGCTTTTCACCAGTTGTCCGCCCCCCAAGCTAGCCCGACGGTCGCAGGCCCCTTACTCTTCGTTCCGCGGGTGACCCTACCCTCCGCCCTGCGTCGGCCGACGTTGGTCTTGATCGATGAAGCCAATAACGTGCAGGTGGAAGACTCGCAGCGTTGGGCCAGCCCCCTTGACCGTGGCATTGCCGAAGCCCTCGGACAGCACTTAATCAAGGATACCGGCCGCCCTGTCACTTTCCAGGCCCCCGGGGAGGCCCATCTCGTCCTGCTCGTGGATGTCGACCAGTTTGCGCTTAGCCACGGCACGGCCATCCTGCAGCTTCACTTCCGGGTCGAAACCGACTCCGGCCGCCTCTTGGCTCAGGGGCAAGGTACCTGGAACAGCCCAAAGGCTGAGAAACCCGAAGACTTCGTGCGCGCCCAGTCGGAAAACCTCGCCAAGGCGGCCCTCATCATCGGTAAAGTGTTGGCGCCGCTCACGACTACGTCTGGGCCCTCCCGATGACCGACCAACCCACCCCACGCCCGAACGGCTTTAGCGAAGTGACGGGGGAGATCTGCTACGATCTCCCGTCCGCCTATATTCCGCATCGCGCGACTGGTCTCCTGCACCTCGCCCGCTTCCTTGGTAAAATCCGCAAGCACCTCAAGGGGGAACTCCCCAAGTCCTACCAGCGCAACTTCTGTAAGGGCTTCGACCGCTTCCTCTGCGCCCACCTCGAGGTCGAGCCCGAAGCGGTCATTCAATGCGTTCGCGAAGCGCAGGACGAGGCGGACCTCGATGCCCGCCTCCTCGCGATTTTTCCGCCCGACCTCCGGGTCCATAAATGGAATCGCGAACTGGTCCAAAAAGGCATGAGCGAGATGGGCCGCGAAGCCCTCGCCAATGCGAAGCGCTTGATGGGTGCGACCGAGCGCACCGACGTTATTTCTTTTGCCGACATGATTGATTTTGATGAGGGACGCATTCTGTGAGTACGGACGACGCTAATCCCAACCGGCTAGTACTGCGTGGTATCGACGCAGTCTTAGCCTGCATTCAGGAGCACCCCAAAGCGCTCCGCGAGGTGCATGCCTCGGCAGCCTTTGTCGCCGCCCTCTCGCCGTACGTCATCGCCCTGGAGGCTCAAGGCGTGAAGCTGCGGACCTCTTCGCCCGATGACATGTCGTACCTCTGCGAAGAGTCTTGTCACGACGCCTGCGCCGTTACCATGCGTCCTGAGCCTGGCCACGTGCGCGTGGCTGACTTCGCCGAATGGCGTGAGAAGCACGAGACCGTCGTCATCGCGGACCACGTCACGCGCCCGGCCGACTTAGCGGCCATTGCCCGCACCATGAGTGCTTTTGGTATCCAGCGCCTGCTGCTCTCCTCGGGCACCGAAAAGCTCGCCTTTGACCCGATGGTCTGGTCCCTCGCCCGTGGCGCCATGGAGCACGTCCGCCTAATGCGTGCCGCCGCCCTCGGTGGCCTGCTGAAGCTCGTCGAAGATAAGTGCTGCATCGTTGGCTTCACGCCTGGCGTGGGCCGTAAGGTCGACCTCGGCACCCCCGTCCGCGTGCCCGGCCGACATCTCGCCCTTTTGCTGAGTGGTACGGAAATCCATGGCGACCTTCAGCCCCGCCTGGACCACGTTTTCCGGTACCCTGGCGTCGCCAGCCGCCCTTCTTTAGCCCTGGCGGAGGCCGCGCCCATCGCCATCGCTTGGATCGCCTCGACGCCTCAGCCCCGTGCCGATGGTTTCCTGGCGCGGAAACGTGCCCGCCACCTTAAATCTGACCCTCCCCCTCCTTCTGCCTAACTATGTCGTCCGTCCAGCCTCCCGAAGGCGAGAACGTCATCTCGCTCCAGAACATCAGCCGCAACTTCCTGTCGATGCTGCAACGTCAGCACGACATGTTGGCCTATAGCCTTGCTGGCCTCCGTACGGCCGACCCGCAGGCCTACGCCTATTATTCCACGGTCTCCCGCGTGATGCCGGCACCCCAGGCCCACCTGCCGCATGAGCAGATGCTGGCCTATTCGCGGAACCTGATGCTGCGCACCACGATTAATGACCTCATTGGTCTTTCGGCGGAATGCATGAATCACTGTCACTTGCTCTGCACGCTCATCCGCGTCCGTGGTAAGAATCAACAAGTCTCGCCCGAACTCGATAAGCAGATTGCCCAAAAGCATGAGGCCTTCGTCCGGATGAACCTCCAGGAAAAGTTTAACGAGCTCGAAGCGACCTTCGCGATCATCTGCGACCTCGAAGACGGCATCTTTAGCCTCGCCGCGGCCTTGCGCGTCCTCGTGCGCGGTGGCATGGTCACCAACGATGACATCGCCCCCGACGGCTCGTTAACCTTGGAGTTCAAGGCGATGAAGGATGTCGAAGTTCCCAACGACTCCACTGAGGCCTCGCCGGAGAACACCCCGGTGGAGCGTCCGATTGGCTTGACGGGCACTCCGCAGGTAAACCTTACCGGGGGGTTGAATAAGTCGACCAAGACGATCTCTAAACTGTCCGATACCACGCGCACCTTCCGTCCGGGCGAGATGCTCGACTTAACGGACGAGGAAGTCCTAGGCCTGAACATCACGGTCGCCAAGTTCTTCGATGGCCTCTTCCGTTCCATTGAGCACTACGGCCGGACCTCCTTGGGCGACCCTGCGTAAGTCCGTAGCATGCACGAGCCGGCTCCGATGACCCGACCGCGCCTAGCTTGGCTCTGGGTCATCGGTGGTTTCTTGTTCCAGGCCCTCCCGGCGGCGATCCGCGATGAGGCGTTGCCGATTGCCCTGAAGAATATCCACGTTTCCGACACCCGCATCACCCAGGTCGTCGCCATCTTGGGGTTAGCCGTGGCGGTCAAAATCCTCTGGGCGCCCTTGATGCCGCTGACCGGCCCAACGCGGCGTTTCGTCCTCATTGCCCAAGCGTGCATCTTGCTCGCCCTCGTGGGCTTGGCGGTCTTGGTCGGGCAAGCAGCGCAGTCGACACTGCTGATTCTCGGCGTCTTGACCCTCATCTCGGTGCTCTCCGCGGGGCATGACTTCGCCCTCGACGGCTATTATGTCTCTTCTTTGGACGACCATGGCCGCGCGCAGCATTCGGGCCTACTGAGTTTCGCTTCGAAAACTGGCCAAGTCATTGCCGGCCCTGGACTCATTTGGTGGGCAGGTCACCAGATGAACCAGTCGGTGACTGCGAATAGCGCGTGGCAAGCGGCCTTGCTGCTCGCCAGTGGCGTCGGCGTCCTCGCTTGGACCGCCAATCAATTTGCCTTCCGCCGCGAGCCCCCGGTCGCCGCCAGCGCGGCGACCTTCGAGCAAAGGTTATCGGCGATGCTCAGTTCACTGTGGCAGATGCTCGGCGATGCACGCTTCCCGGCCTTGCTCGGCCTTATCTTCTTCTACCGTGCGAGTGAAATCCACATGGCCAAGGTGCTCCCGTTGTTTGCGGTCGCCACCGCGGACACCGGTGGGCTCGCACTCGGCAATGAAACCTACGCGCTCCTCCGCATCCCAACCGCTATTCTTGGCCTAGCGCTGGGCGGGCTCTTCGGGTCTTTCGTCGTCACGCGCTGGGGCTTATCCCGGTCGCTCCTCCCCTTAGGCTTGTTAATGCACATGCCGTTGATCGGCATTGCGTGGCTGGCCGCACACCCTCAAGCCAGCCTGACGACCATCAGCGCCCTCTTCTTCATCGAATACTTTGCCTATGGGGCTGGGGTTTGCGCCTTGCTGTTGGCGATGATGAAGATGGCCGCGGGTGCCGAAGCCGCGACGCGTTACGCCCTGCTGTCGACCATCGCCTTGGTGGCGAGTTACTTGCCCGGCCTCTGGGCCGGCGCCTTGGCTCAGGAGTGGGGCTACGCTCACTACTTCCTCTTTGCACTGGCTCTCGCTGTCCCGGGACTCATCGCTGCTTATTGGGGCCGGCGAGCTTTTGCCGAAGCCTAAGCTTTCTTCGGCAGGACGACTAAAGTCTGCGCCAGTTTCGTATCCAGGTAACGTTGCGCAAACGACTGGACGGCCTTACCGTCCGTTGCGGCCATGCGGCGTTCCCATTCGGCATCGAAGTTGGCGCCGAGGCCGACCAGTTCGCGGACCATCGCGCCTTGCATGCGGGCCCCGGCGGATTGCCGGCCCTGGCGACGGCTGACCCGTAGACGACGCTTCGCATCTTCGATTTCTTCAGGCTTAAACTGGCCTTGGCGCAGG
>CAIYEN010000187.1 GCA_903925205.1 uncultured Opitutia bacterium
AGATGCCGGTCGCTCTCCTTGGTGACCTCGCTCAGGTAAAGAAAGGAAGGAGAGCAGAGGATGAGTTTGACCGCGTCGAGTGCGGCCTGGCGCGGAGTGGCTTTTTCGGCGAGCCGCTTCTCGTACATGGCGCGAATCGACGCGCGATCGGCGTCCTGAAGCGGTCGACGGTAAGCTTTCGCCGCAAAGGCGAGCAGCTGGTCAAGCGCGCGTGCCGGCTGGAAGCCCTCCTTGCCGAAAACGGCAATCTCTTCGGCGCCGCCCATTGGCTCGACCACCGGGCCCTGGATGACGATCTCGCTGATACGGATGTGCGGTAACTTGCCTTCCTTGAGGATGTGCGCGCGGCCGACGCCCGAGGAGCCGACCGGCGTCGAAAACTCCTTTTCGTAGCGCTTATTGATCGTCACCACCGCAGCGCGCGATTCATAGGGACCGTTGGGGAAGATGAAGCGCGGGGTCTGGCCGGCCTCCAGCCAGACGCGGAACTTCAGCCGGGTCGGCACGTTATCAGGGACCACGCTGCTGGCGAGGAGTGGCTCGATGGCCTGCGGGTAATGGATGTGACCCTTGGTGACGTCGCCGGGTACGACGCCGAGGATGAAAGGCTCCGAGAGGTCGATGCCAAAGATGGCGGGATCGTAATGGGTATCTCGATGCATGGCCGTCGCCTCGACCTCGAGGTCATAGAGGCCGGAGACTGGCACGCCTTGCTTGAAGTCCTCGATGTGGCCGTAGCCGCCCTGACGGGTGTCGGTGTTCGGCTGTTCATAGATATTGAGGTAGCGGAAGTTGAAGGCGCTCTTATGTGAGCCCGTTAGCTCTTCGTACTGCACGAAGTTACTGTTAAAACGCCAGGTCTTCGGCGCGGTGGCCGGCTTCCCGAGGCGGGTTTCCACGAGACGGTTGGCAGACAGGAAATACTGGTCGACCAAGAAGCCAGAAGTCACCAGCGACTGGCCAATCGTGTCGAGGTGGCGGGCGGTCTTTTCCCTGGGAAAATCGGCAGTCAGCCCGAGGGTGTCGACGCGGCGACCAAACAAGGTCGCCAGGGTGTTCTCATACTCGCGGTTGGAGAGCCGGCGCAGGACTGTACGCGAGCCGGAACTCTGCAGTGAAGCTTGGGCCGCCGCGGTACCGTCACGCAGGGTGCGAATCAGGGTGAGGCGCTCATCGTCACTGGGCTGGTCAGCCTTCTTCGGCGGCATGTCGCGCAGCGTCAGCTGGTCGATAATCTCGCGCGCCTCGATCACCGCGGGCAGCGTCTTCAACGGTAGCGTGAATTTGTCGAAAACACGGTCCCCCTTGTGGGTGGCGGCATCGTGGCACTCCGCGCAGTAGCGGCTCAGGAACTTCTCCACCTGCTTCGCCGGCGCCTCCGCGGCGGGCATAAGGCCGGCCGCAAAGACGGTGGCGATGACCAGTAGCGTGCGTCGAGGGGACCCCATGGGTCGGAATGCCGGAATAAAATACACGTCAGCAGTGCGATGCCGGCGGTTCAGGAGAACCGGCCCGTACTGTTGCCGAAGGCAGCCGTTTCCACGCCCATCTTCTGGGCGATATCCACGTAAAGGTTGCAGAGTGGCACCTTGTGCCTGACCTCGCGTGCGACTTCGCGGAAACGGCCATGCTGGTAGCCGCCGCCGGCGAGGAGGATTGGCAGGTCGGTGTTCCGGTGCGAGTTGGCGTCGCCCATGCCGCTGCCGAACAACACCGTGGTGGAGTCGAGCAACGTGCGTTCGCCGTCCTTCAGCTGCGCGAGGCGACCGACGAACTTACCGTACTGTTCGATCTGATAGCGCTCGAGGGTGATGAGGGCGGCGATGGACTCGGCGGAATTGCCGTGGTGGGAGAGGCCGTGATAGTCCTTTTTGATACCGAGATTCTGGGGCAGGAAGTCGCCGCCGACTTCCAACGTAGCGATGCGGGTGCTGTCGGTGTGCAAGGCGAGCGCGATGAGCTCATACATGAGCGGCAGGTCGTCGACGGCGTTGCGGTTGGCCGGCTTGCTGAAAGGTGCCACTGGCTTGGGCAGATGGGTCCAGCGCTGGCGCAGTTCGAGGCGCTTTTCGACGTCGCGGACGGATGTGAAGTACTCGTCAAGCTTGGCCTTGTCCTCCTGGTTGACCTGTCCGGAGAGGCGCTTCGCTTCCTCGCGCACGGAATCGAGGATCGAGGCCTGCACTTGGTTTTCCTGCTCCCGACGAATACGGCGGTCCGCGGTATCGCTCAGGAAGAGCTTATCAAAAAGTTCGGCGGGGTTGGTGATCGGCGGAACGCGTACGCCGGACTTCGTCCAGGCGAGTTGGCAGCCGCCGTGGATGCCGCCCTCGGAGCCGACGGTGAGCGAGGAGAATCGGGTCTGGTGACCGAGCTCTTCGGCGAGGAATTGGTCGAGCGATACGTTGCCGTCTGGGCGATTCTGTGCCTCGGAATTAAGCACGCCGGAGAGGAAGGAATGCACCGCGAAGTGTCCGCCTTTAACGCCGTGGTCGAGACCGCGGAAAACGGTCATGAGTTCGCGCTGCTCCCAGATGGGCTCCAGTAGAGTCGTCTTTTCGTAGTCGCGCCCAGTGGTGGTCGGGAACAACTTCTTAGTCTGGTAGCCGAGTAGGTTGCCGATCGCCACGAAGCGGCGGGCACCGATGCCGGCACCTTTGTCCACCTGCACGGTGGGGTTACCGCTGAGGGCCTTGGCGCTGAGCGAGCATAAGCCAGGGAGGGCTAGAGTAGCTCCCAAGGAACGGAGGATGAAACGTCGACGATTCATATTAGGGGGTAGCAACGCCGGGGGTGCCCTTGTTTTGTGCCAGCCGGACAAGCCAATGCGAGCCTTTCCTTGGCTTCGGCCGGGTCGCTTTCGAGGGGTGGCACATGGGGTCGGTCGGCTGGGGTCCTATTCGTCGGCGACCCCTGTTGCGCCCATTGTTCCGGCGGGTGGCGCTATCCGCTTGATTGGGTTGATAAATAAAACGGCCCGCCGAGGGGGCGGGCCGTGCGGGGCAGGGGGCGGGGCGCTTACTTCTTGGCGACGTCGAAGCGGTCGAGGTTCATGACCTTCGTCCAGG
>CAIYEN010000188.1 GCA_903925205.1 uncultured Opitutia bacterium
CTTAGGCTTCGCCTGGCCATCCGCACCGGGAGCTGGCTGGGCCGCCGGGGCGGTCGAATAGCTAATAAACCAAGAACCCACCGAAATCGCCAAAGAGGCTAGCCAGGGGGAGAGGAGCACGACGTTGGAAGACCCGAGGATAACCCCGCAGACCAACTTGAGCATCAGCACATTGGTCAGGAAAAGTAGCCCGAAGGTGATTAGCCCCGTCATCAGCACCTTAGGAAGGCGCAGAATTACGAACAGAGGTAGAGACAGCAACAAGAGTAGAACCAGTACGAACGGGCGCACCAGAAGGTTCACAAAGCCAAGCAGTAAAGCAATGAGCAGGATATTCCCGAACACCCCCCAAGCGTCCCCAGCGATGTTCATATAGCCCAACCGCACCGCGATCAGGATACTGAGCGGTAGGGCGAAAAAACGGGCAAGAGCCAAGATGAAGCGGAGACCGGCGGACATGACATCCCATCATACCACAAGAAACCGCCTCGTCCAGCGTCAAGCGGACGACCCCGTCCCACCCCGCGGTCAGCGGGCGTGGCGGATATCCTCGCCGGAGAGGATGAAGATGACCTGTTCGGCGATATTCTTCGAGTGGTCACCGATGCGCTCCAGGGCCTTGGAGATAAAGATCAGTTCAACGTGCGAAGCGGAAACCTTCGCGGAGTCGCCAGAGCGACCGAACAAGGCTTCGTAGTTCTTGCGGTTGAGCGTATCGATTTCCGCATCGCGCTCGAGGACGAGGCGGGCCTTGGCGATATCGCCTTCGATGAAGCTGTCTAAGGCTAGGCGGAGCACCTCGCAGGCGATGATGCCTTCAGCGGGGACATGCAGCAGGTCCTTAAGCGGGCCACGCTCGGAGATGACCATCGCGCGCTTGGCGATGACCGAAGCCTCGTCGGCGATACGCTCGAGGTCGTGGCCGATATCGCGGGCCGCCAACAAGAGGCGGACGTCGCTACCCATGGGGCCGAACAGCGTCAAGTAACGCATGATTTCGCGGTCGACCCGCTTTTCAAGGTCGTCGACGCGGTCGTCCATGCCGCGGACCTGGAGGGCCAAGGAATCGTCGCCCTGTTCGACCGCTTGGAGGACCATCCGGGTCATGTCGAGGGAGCGCTCGCCCATGAGGATGAGGTCGTCGCGGAGCTGGCGAAGCTCGTCGTGGAAGTGGCGTTGCATGGTCGTGTTATGTTAAAAGTTGGAGCGAGGCTCAGCCGAAGCGGCCGGAGATGTAGGCTTCCGTCTGCGCCTGCGAGGGGTTCATGAAGATCTTCTCGGTGGTATCGTATTCAATGAGTTTGCCGAGGTAGAAGAAGGCCGTCCGGTCGGACACGCGGGCCGCCTGCTGCATCGAGTGCGTGACGATGACGATAGTGAACTGTTCCTTTAATTCATGGATGAGCTCCTCAATCTTGCCGGTGGCAATCGGGTCAAGGGCCGAGCAAGGCTCGTCCATCAGCAGGATCTCGGGACGGTTGGCGATAGCGCGGGCGATGCAAAGACGCTGCATCTGACCGCCCGAAAGGCCAAGGGCGCTATCCTGCAGGCGGTCCTTCACTTCGTCCCAGAGGGCCGCCTTCCGGAGCGACGTTTCGCAGGCTTCGTCCAAGATGGCGCGGTCGCGGACGCCCATCACGCGGAGGGCGTAGACGACGTTCTCATAGATGGACTTCGGAAAGGGATTGGACTTCTGGAACACCATGCCGACGCGGCGGCGCAAGGAGATGACCTCCAAGCCGGGGTCGTAAATCGAGCGGCCGTTGATGGTAATATCGCCCTCATGGCGGATACCGTCAACGAGGTCATTCATGCGGTTGAGATTGCGCAGCAGCGTCGACTTACCGCAACCCGAAGGACCGATAAAGGCCACGACGCGGCGTTCGGGCACGTCGAGGGAGATGGACTCCAGGGCCTTCTTGGCGCCGTAGTAGAAGTTGAAGTCACGGATGCTGATGTAGTCCTTACGTCCCTCCTTTTCGGTGGCGGGGCGGACCTGGATGCGAGAGGTGGTGGGGTTCATGGTGGCGGGCATGCGGACGTTTTAAAGGGTTAGAAGGAGGCGCCCTTGAAGCGGGCACGAAGGCGGTTACGGATCGTGATCGCGCCCAGGTTCAGGCACACCACTAAGACGATGAGCAGAAGCGTGGTGGCGAAGACCATCGGACGAGCAGCGTCGGAGTCCGGCGACTGGAAACCCAAGTCAAAGATATGGAAGCCAAGGTGCATGAACTTGCGATCTAAGTGCAGGAACGGGGCCAAACCATCGACCGGCAGCGTCGGTGCCAGTTTGACGACGCCCACGAGCATGAGCGGAGCGACTTCACCAGCCCCGCGGGCCATGGCCAGGATAACGCCGGTCAAGATGCCGGGGGCGGAGGCCGGGAGCAGGATGTCCCGGATAGTCTGCCACTTGGAGGCACCGGCCGCGAGCGAGGCTTCGCGCATCCCACGCGGCACGGCCGAGAGGGCTTCCTCGGTGGCCACGATGACGACTGGTAAGGTCATCAGCGCCAGCGTGAGAGAACACCAGAGCAACCCACCGGTACCTAGGACAGGCGTATTGTTGTTATACTTGAGCTGGTCGGCGAAGAAGATGCGGTCCAACGACCCGCCTAAGACATAGACAAAGAAACCTAAGCCAAAAACACCGAAGACAATGGAAGGCACGCCGGCGAGGTTGTTCACGCAGATGCGAACGGCGCGCAAGACCGGGCCGTCCTTGGCGTATTCGCGCAAGTAGATGGCTGCGATGACACCGAAAGGCGTGACCAACAGGCTCATGAAGACCGTCATGACAAGCGTGCCGAAGATGGCGGGCATGAGACCACCCTCCGTATTAGCCTCGCGCGGCTCATCCAGGAGGAATTCGCGAAGGCGTCCGAAGAAAAGGCCGACGCGCTGACCAAAAGTCATCCGGTTGGGCTCCCAGGCACGAACCAAGGAGGCGACGGGGAGCGTCAATGCCCGACCCGAAGCATCGCGCACTTCGAGCCTCGTGGCGGAAATACCCGCGGCAACCTTATCACCTGCCGCCTTCAGTTCGGCGAAGCGGGCATCCAGCTTAGCAAGGCGCTCGACGATGGCCTGCGTGGGCTCGCGCCGATCCTCGGCCCGACGCTGCGCAATGCGCAGGGACTCCATCTCCGCGTTCACTTCGCCAATCTGCCCGCGGTTGATATCGTTCAGCTGTTCGCGGATTTCCCCAGCATGACGGACCTCCGCTTCCAAAGCAGGGAAGAACTTGCCCTCGCCAGCGGGGATACGGATTCCTTGAGAGTCAACGAGGGCGACGGGGACGACAAAGGCTGGGCCGTTCTCCATCCGCTCCAGCCCAAGTACCGCGGGCTCGATGGACTCTTGCGAAATCTTCTTCTCGTCGACCCAAACATAGGAACCCCCATTAACCTCACGCAGGCCCACTTGGTACTGGCGCTCATAACGGGGGTCGGAAGCAGGCGAGCCCGGCCGAATCCGACGTTGTGCCAATTGGCCGATATGCGTGGTGCCATCGACGAGTTTGACCGTAGGTACTTCGGGCGCCCAGAAAACAGCAAAGCCGTTGACCATGACGAGGCCAAGCAGGCCGACGACCATCGTCAAACCGACGATCAGGCCGAGGCTGGTGAACCAGACCCAAGGTTCGCCCTTAGGGGTTGCAGAATCAGACGGTGAGTTAGCCATGGCTTAGACGACCTTGTAACGCTCCCGGAGGCGCTGGCGGAGGACCTCCGCGAGGGTGTTGATGACGAAGGTCAGAAAGAAAAGGCAGCAAGCGCCGAGGAAGAGCGCCCGGAAATGTGTGTGGCCCGTGGCCGCCTCGGGCAGTTCAACCGCGATATTGGCGGAGAGCGTCCGCATGCCGTTGAAAGGGTTGGCCTCCATCACCGGCGTATTCCCCGTGGCCATCACGACAATCATCGTCTCGCCAATGGCGCGACCAAAGCCAATCATGATTGCCGACACGATGCCGGAGATGGCCGTCGGGACGACCACTCGCCAGACCGTCTGCCAGCGGCTGGCGCCACAGGCCAAAGAACCCGAAACGAGCGACGTGGGGACGTTCGACAAGGCGTCTTCCGCAATCGTGAACACCAGCGGGATGACCGCGAAGCCCATCACAAAGCCGACCACCAGGGAATTGCGCGAATCATAGGACAGGCCGCTGGTTTGCCGCCACCACTCCCGGAAATCGGAAACATTCTGACCGGAAGCGAGGTCCTTGACCGTGAAGAAAGTGCTCTCGATCCAAGGTGCCGCAGACCAGGCCGCCCAGCCGGCGAGCAGGAGGAATGGCATCAGCCAGACGAACTCCCAACCCGGACCCACTCGACGGCGGACCGGCTGCGGCAACTGGGACCAGAGGAAGCCCGCACATAAGGCCGCGGGGGCGAGCACGGCGATGACGCAAATCAGCTTCAGCAGGCTGGCATCCACGAGCGGAGCCAACCACAAGCCCGCGAGAAAGCCCAAGACGACCGAAGGCAGCGACGCCATGATTTCCATGGTCGGCTTCACGACCTTACGCCATTCGGGGCGGAGAAACTGCGAGACGTACACCGCGGCCAAAAGGGCGATCGGCAGTGCAAATAACAACGCGTAAATAGTGCCCTTCACCGTGCCATAGAAGAGCGGCACGAGGGAGTACTTCGCCTCGAACTCATCGGCACCCGAGCTCGACTGCCAAGTATAGGCCGGCCCTTCGGCCCCTTCGTACCAAATCTTCCCGAAGAAGGCGTTGAACGAAGATTCTGGGTGATGGTCTTCCACTTCCCAGCGACGGAGCGAGCCATCGGCACACAGCACGCTGAAGCGGTCGTAGTTACGCGCGAACGCGACCTGCCGCACGGGCGATTCCGGCGCCACGCCGTCCCAACGGATGGAGCCCGTCGTCATGTTACGGACCTGCATGCGACCACCGGCCACCGTCAGGTAGCACTTGTTACCGACGGCCGGGTAGATCCCCTGCCCAGCCCCAGGCAAAGCCTCGGCATCGTGAATCTTACCCCAGCGACGGAGACTACGACCATCCGGTTGCTTCTGCGGATAGAGCGACCAGACTTCTTCCACCCCGGCACCATTGGCGAGGACGACGGAAACATTGCCGAAGATAAAGCCGGCAGCGCTGACCCGCCGATCGGCGGAGCCTTCGAAGGGGCGGAACGACTGCAGGAATTCAATGGCCTCGCCATTCTCGGCATAGATACGCACCTCACCATCCTTACGCACCACCACCACGGAGTCCGCGGTCGAAGGCACCAGCACACGCTCGAGGTCAGGCACGTCCGCGGCGACCGCGAAGGGCGTGCCCACGGTGATTTTCGCTTTACCGCCCAAACCTTTACGCTCGGTGAGGCGGAGGGCGGTCAGCCGATCGCGCCCCGCTTCCTGCTGACGACAAAGCAATAAACGGCCCGCGGCGCTCTTCACACTCCAAGCTTCCACGCAGGGCAAGCCGGCCTTACCGACCGGCACGGGAGGAGCTGCGACCACTTGGGGATCGAGGCTACGCTGCCCCTGCTGAGAAAAATCGGCCCGGTAAGTGACTTTCACCTCACGCACGGAGCCATCGGCGAGACCCAATACGACTAAGCCATCGCGCGGGTAGCTGCGAACCGAGGCGACCGCGGGAAGTTCGGCCTCAGGCACCCACTCACGGACCAACGCGCCATCCTTAACGCGGTGGAAGCGGATTCGTCCATTGGCTTCGACCACAAAGGGCATCTCCCCGTATTCATCTTCGCCGAAGGCCTGCGCCGACGCGGCCATCGGCACCGGCGCTAGCGGGGAAACCTTGGCGCCAACGAAAAGCGGAAAAACCTGGAAGACCAGGAAGAGCAGCATACCCACGACCGCCAAGACCACGCCGACACCACCCACCCGGATGATGCGACCCATCCAGAGATCCGTCAGCAACGTCAGACGGGTCACCTGAAAGCGCTCCTCGTTGGGTGCGCTCGCGGTTTTCTTGTCAGTTGTGTCCATTCGGTGTCAGGCGTGTGTCAGCGGTCCTTTAAATAGGTCAGGCGGGAATGACCCGCCTGGGAGGAATCGAATCGTTCCTGCCGCGCTTTTTGAGACCGACCGCTAAGCGGCGTGGTGGCGACAGGAACGGATTCGAATCCAAATTATTCGGCGTTGTAGTACTTCAGGGCAGCGCGGCCTTCGGCGGCAACGTCCGCGGGGAGCGGGTAGTAGCCATCCTTGACCGTGATCTCTTGGCCCTGCTTCGAGAGCACGAAGGTGATGAACTGGCTGGTGAGCTTGTCCATGTCCTTACCCGGAGCCTTGTTCACGTAGACGTAGAGGTAACGGGCGAGAGGGTAGGTGCCGTTGAGGCAGTTTTCGTAGCTCGGGGCCACGAAGGGGCTGCCTTCGCTGGCGGCGAGCGGAAGGGCGATGACGCCCGAGGTCTTGTAACCGATGCCGGAATAACCGACGGCGGCAAGGTCAGCGGAAACACCTTGGACGACGGAAGACGAGCCAGGCTGTTCCTTAACCGAGCTCTTGTAGTCGCCGTTCTTCAGGGCGTTCTCCTTGAAGAAGCCGTAAGTACCGGAAGCCGAGTTGCGGCCGAAAACCGAAACCGTCTTGCCAGCGAGGGCACCGGTGGCACCGACGTCACCCCAAGTGGCGACATCCTGACCACCACGCTTGCGGGTCGAAGAGAAGACACCGTCCACCTGCGTCAGGGTGAGGCCCTTGATCGGGTTGTCCTTGTGGACGAAGATGGCGAGGGCGTCGATGGCGACGGCAACCTTGGTCGGCTTGTAGCCAAACTTACCGGCGAAACCAGCCACTTCGCTGGACTTCATCTCGCGGCTCATCGGCCCGAGCTGCGCAGCACCCGAAGTGATCGCGGGCGGAGCGGTGCCCGAGCCCTTACCTTCGACCTGCACGTTGACGTTAGGGTACTTGGCCTTGAAGCCTTCAGCCCAGAAGGTCATCAGGTTGTTCAGCGTGTCGGAACCCACCGAGTTCAGATTGCCAGAGACGCCAGCAGCGACCGCGTAGTCGGGGAGCTTAGCGTCGACGATCGAATTGGACTGCTGGGCAGAGGCAGCGGAGGCTGCAAAAGCCAGGAAGGCGAGGGACTTGAGGGAGGTGTTCATAGGTGGAATGCACTGGCATCATCCCACACGATTGTTACGGTTTCGTGTCAGCCGGGTGTTTGTTCGGCAATACGCCCGCCCCCGCCCGCCCCCCTTAGGGCACCTTCAAAAACTCGCTAATGAGGGCGTTTGCCCTGTTTTCGGCCTGTTCGAGGGGTAAGCCTGCCGACAAACCCGGCCTTTTATGTCCAGTTTTGGTCAACCATGCGTTCCGGAGGAGCGCCATGCTCTGGGTCAGCGGCTTGCCCTTGCTGGCATCGGCGAAGGCCGTGCGCACGTCCCACTTCATCAGCGGCGCTAAGCCTTCCCAGGTTGCTTGCGCCAACATGAGATGGCCTTCGTCCCCGGGATGAATGCCATCCTTGGCAAAAATAAATTTCGGGTCGGCCTTCTTCGCGGTCGCAATCGCCGCGAGGACCTTGGTGCGCACGTCGATGACTTGCCAGTTATAGCGACGCTGCTGCACGAGCCACGAAGAATACGCCGCCAACACTTGATCGTAAGCGGCCGCGTCCGCCAGCTTGTCGACCCCATACGGAGACGGCGTCAGCAACACGACCTTGGCCCCTGCCTTCAGGCAATCCACACGCACGCTCGTCAACCCATCGCGGTACGCTTTGAAGCGTGCATCGTCGAGGGGCTGGTAGATGCCGTCGTTCATCCCGTAACTAATAATAACCAGCGTTGGCTTATAAGCGGCCAATACTCGCCCGAGGCGCTCACGAACATCCGGCCGCACGAAACTACCGCCCGCGTGGCCGGACTCAGATAATCCTGAGGCGGTTTCGCTCGGCACAGCCATATTAACAATCGGAATCCGCGCCAGGCCACGTTGGGCACGGATGGCCGACTCGACATGCACGACCCAGCGGCCGTCATACGTGATGCTATCGCCGAGAAAAAGCACGCGGGGCTCCTCCTGATCGGCCCGCAGGACGACCAGACCCCAGACGCACCAGCTCAGCAACAAACGAAGCATCCCCGTAAAATGACAGGTCGCCCACGGACGGGAAAGGGGAAAAGGGGCGAGTTATTAACGGAGAGAGGAAACCTATCTTCACGCTTCTCCCCGCGGGCAAGCTTGGCATTATCCCCTACCCTGAGCTCCCCCATCCACATCAAAGGCGCCCGCACCCACAACCTGAAGGACGTGGAACTGACCATTCCGCGTCATCAGCTGACCGTGATCACCGGAGTCAGCGGCTCGGGCAAATCGTCCCTGGCCTTTGACACGCTGCATGCCGAGGGCTCTCGCCAGTACCTCGAGTCACTCTCCGCCAAAGCCCGAGGTCTGCTGGAATCCGTTTCCCGCCCGGACGTCGACTTCATCCGCGGGCTTTCTCCCGTGGTCGCGATTGCGCAACGCACCGGGGGAAATACGAACCCTCGCTCCACCGTCGCAACGCTCACCGAAATCGCCGACCACGCTCGGCCACTCTGGATCTTAGCGGGGGAACGCTCCTGTCTCCAGGATGGGCACCCCGTCCGCCGGCGCTCCCTCGACGATAACCTCAAGACGCTGGAAGCGATTGCCGCTGGGACGCGACTGCTGGTCATCGCCCCCGTGGCGAAGGATAAACCGTCCCTACTGCTGGAAGCGGCCGCCGACCTAGGCCGCCGAGGTTTCACCCGTCTGCGCGTCGAGGGTAAAGTCGTTACCTTGGAAGAGGCCGAGGGTGTGCTGAAGGGGCGCGACGCCCTCACCCTGGAAGTGGTCGTCGACCGCATCGTCGCGGGCCCGGACCAGCGCAGCCGCTTGGCCGACTCCTTGGAGTTGGCTTTCCGCGAAGGCCGCCACCGCGCCTTGGTCTTAGCCGAAACCCCCGGCGGCCTTTGGCAGGAGCACCCGCTCTCCCTCCATCTCGCCTGCGAACATTGTGGCGAAACGTACGAACCCCTCAACCCGCGGGCCCTGTCGCACAATCACCCGAGCGGCGCCTGCCCGGATTGTGGCGGCCTCGGTCGGCAATTACGCTTCCAAGAAGGCCTCGCAATCTTGGATGAGTCGCTCTCGCTCAACGATGGCGTCGTCAAGCCCTGGAAATGTGCCACGCGCAAAGTACTCATCCGGCGGAATGCGATCACGCGGGCGTTGTCCGAGCAGATCCCCTTCGACCTCAAGAAGCCTTGGAAAGACCTACCCGCTGCGACGCGCTCAATCTTGCTGCACGGCGACCCTAAGCGCACTTACCTGCTCCCGCCGGTCAAGGGTCGAAAGCCCGTCGATGTATTCTGGACCGGGATGTTTGCGGAACTTGAGCACGCCTTCCGCACGACGACGGGGGAATCGCTCCGCCAGCGGCTGCTGCATTTTCAAGCGGGCTCGACCTGTAGCGGCTGCCAAGGGAAGCGCCTCGCGCCAGCAGCGCTTTCGCTCCGCCTCGCCGGGCTAAATATGGCCGACTTCTTGGCGCTCACGATTCCGGAAGCTTTGGCCTTCACGAAGTCCTTAGCCACCCACCCTGCCGTCATGCCCGCCGAAGAAGCCCGGCGCGGGCTCGAGCAGCGGCTAAACTTCCTCAACGAAGCGGGCCTGACGTACCTCACCCTTGACCGCGAGGTCGGCTCGCTCTCCGGCGGTGAAGCCCAGCGCGTGCGCCTCGCCACCCAGCTGGGGCTGGGACTCGTTGGCGTGACCTACGTCCTCGACGAACCGAGCATTGGGCTACACCCATCCGACCACGGCCGACTCATCGGCTCACTTAAGGGCCTGCGGGACCTCGGCAACACGCTCGTCGTGGTGGAACATGATCGCGACATGATGCTCGCCGCCGACCATCTGGTCGAGATGGGGCCAGGGGCGGGCGTTCAAGGCGGTCGCGTCATTTTTACAGGCACGCCCACGGCTTGTCGTCAAGATGCCCATTCACGCACTGGCGCCTATCTCTCCGGACGCGCCAGCCTGGCGGGGCTCATCAAAAAGAAACCGGTCGGCCAAACCCAGCTCGTCGTCAAAGGCGCCACGGAAAATAATTTAAAGGACATCACGGCGCGCTTCCCCCTCGGGAATCTCACGGCCGTCTGCGGGGTCTCCGGATCGGGCAAAAGCACTTTGGCGATCGATATCCTTTCCGCCGCGGCGGCCCGTAAGATCAACGGCGCCAAACTGGTCCCAGGTCGACATGCTGGCATCGAGGGACTCGATAAGATTGTTGCCTTCACCGCGGTCGACCAAGAGCCGATTGGACGGAGCCCGCGCTCTAACCCCGCGACGTTTACCGGCATCATGGACCTCCTCCGTGACCTCTGGGCTGCGCTCCCGCTGGCAAAGGTCCGCGGCTACGGGCCAGGCCGTTTCAGCTTTAACGTCCGCGGTGGACGCTGCGAAACCTGCGCTGGCGAAGGCTCGGTGGCGCTCGACATGCAGTTCCTCGGCGAGACCTTTGTCGATTGCCCCAGCTGCGCAGGTCGGCGCTTTAACCGCGAAACACTGGAAGTGCGGTTCAAAGGTTTAAGCATTGCGGAAGCCCTCCACCTGACGGTCACGGAAGCCGTGGAGATTTTCAAGGCCCAGCCGCGCTTAGCCGAAAAACTTCGCACCTTAGAGGAAGTCGGACTGGGCTACCTGAAACTCGGCCAAGCCGCCAACACCCTCTCGGGCGGCGAAGCGCAGCGGCTCAAGTTAGCCTCGGAACTCTCGCGACGCGACCACGCGGGACGGCTCTACGTCTTGGACGAACCCACGACTGGACTACACTGGGACGACATCGCCAAACTGTTGAAACTCCTCGAACGTCTCCGCGACGCGGGGGCGACCCTCATCGTCATCGAACACCATGCCGACGTCATCCTGGCCGCAGACTGGGTGCTCGAGTTGGGGCCAGTCGGTGGCACCAAGGGCGGCCAACTGGTTTACGAAGGCGACCCGGCTGGCTTGGTGCGTTGCGCCCAGTCTCCGACGGGCCAAGCCATCAAACTGACCTAAATTCACCCACCCGTCGGGGACGGATTTGTTTGGGCCTGGCGCTCAACCACTTCTTCCACGACATTCTGGGCTGCCTGCGCGGAGGGCTGCACACGTGGCTGAAGGGTGGCCGAAGAACCTCCGCCGGTGGCTGGCACGGTAACCGCAGCCGCCGGCGGAACCACCAGCGGAACGGTATCCGTTGCCGGGTCGAAACGAACGCCCTTGAGGCGCAAATCCACTTCTCCGGATTCCATCTTCAGTTTCTCCAACACGACTTGGGTCGGCGTAGTTAAATCAGAAGTAATCAGGAGCTTATTGTTAGCCTCAACGCTCAGGGCCTTACCCTTGCCAATCGGCGTGAACTTCAAAGACCCCGCCAAGACCAAGCTCTGTGCGACCAACTCGCCACTGGAGGCCCGTTCGAAACTCAACTCATACACCCCCTCACGGCGCAAATCCGAACGACCCTGCGGCGTCCGCACCGAAACCAGCGAACGTGCCTGGAGCGATGGGCAAACGACCGTCACCCGGCCAGCACCGAGTACCAGATCGACGAGAGAGCCGTCGTCGGGGAGTTCGCCCGCCTCACGGTTGCGCCCCGGCAGAGGCATTTTTACCTGACGAAACATCGAAAGACTCAGCTTAGTACCGGGTGCGACTTGCACCCTGACGCCATTGGAGAAAAATAACTCGGCGGCCCCATCCGCAGCCGTCGCCAGTTCGTCGTCCTCCCGAATCGCGTCCCCGGCCATGAGGGGCCGGGTCACTTGATCAAACGTAGACTTCGCCGTGATGGCACCCTTGAGACCAGCCAGCTCGACCTGCCCGCGGAGGAGTTCAGCTTGGGCAAGGACGGCAGACAACAGTAAGACGATGAATGATTTCATGCCGAAAGCCTCGTAGCCTGCGGAGACTCGTCCACCTCGATGTAGTGGTGTCTATTACCTAAATAAAACTGAAGATAAACACTTAGGCCAAAGCCGCTTGCAGCAAGGCCGCACACGCGGACAGGTCCGCCGATTCCGCTTCCGAAAATTCGTAGGGCGACATCTTGCCGATGCCCAGGACGCCGACCACCTTCCCCTCGGGCGTGACAATCGGGACAGCGAGCGCGCCTTGCACGTTGGTCTTGCGCGCATCGGGTTTAGCCACACCGCCGAGGTCTTCTTGCAGGTTGCACAGTTGGACCGCTTCCTTGCGTTGGGCGGCGCAACCGGCGATGCCCTTACCGAAGGGAATATTGTCGATCTTGGGTAACAGCATCGCTTGCACGTGTGGCGGGATGCCTTGGTGGGCGATGAGCATGAGCAGACCCGTCGCCGGATCTGTCCGGTGAATCGTCCCGGTGACGCAACCGAAGTTCTGGAGCACCTGAGCAAGGACGGCGTTCCAATCGGGCGACGTCGTCAGGAGAGCGGGAAGGCCTTGCGTGGAATTTGCCATAAAGGGTTAGACCGCGCGGCGGGCCATGCGTTCCTTCAGCCAGACGAGGCCCGTCGCCTCATCGACAAAAACCCCGTCCATTTGGGCCTCAAAAGCCTCATCGAGCACTTCGGAGAACCAGCCGGCGGGCTTATAGCCGGACGCGATGAGGTGCCGGCCCAAGAGGATGCGCTTGGGCATGGAGTCCTGTACGTTGAGCTTAGCGGCCATCGCGAGCAGCCACCCGCCTTGCGGGGATGCCTCGTGCCGCCATTCTTGGTTACGGCCCTTACGGTCAGCGGAGTCGACGCGGATGAGGCGGTCGATGCGACCGACCTTATTCGCTAAACGACGGACAGCGCCCTCGCCGGCTTGCGCCTTGTGGAGTTCGTGCGGCTGCGCATGCCAACGGACGAGCGGCAAGACGGCCTCGATTAATTTCACTTCGCGGGTGAGCTGGGCGAGGAAGGCTTCGGCGAGCGGGACACTGGCGGCTTCATGGCCGTAAGCATGCCAGCGGCCATCGGCTTCTTTCTTGGTCGTCGTGGCTTTGCCCAAGTCGTGCAGCAGCACGGCCAAGCCGACGATGAGGTCTTCCTCATCATTACCGGTACGCTCAGCGGCGAACGCATCCAAGCACAGGTAAGTATGCGTCCAGACGCAGCCCTCGGGATGCCAGACCGGGTCCTGGGGCACGTCGACGGTTGCCTGGAGTCCGGGATAAAAACGGAGCCAGCCGCAATCGTGAAGGAACTTTAGTCCGAGCGACGGCTGGCGGCCGCGCAGGAGGAGCTTCTTCCACTCTTCCATCAACCGTTCAGGAGGGAGTCCTTCCTGCGTCAAGCCGCGGCACAGTTCCACGGTTTCCGGGGCGACCGCAAAACCGAAGCGGGCCGCGAACTGCATCGCGCGCAGGACGCGCAAGGGGTCTTCGGAAAACTTCGCGGAGACGTGGCGGAAGACTTTCTTCTGCAGGTCGGCCACGCCGCCCCAAGGGTCGATGAGCTCGCCCGTCGCCGGATCCCAAAGGATGGCATTCGCGGTGAAATCGCGTCGTTCCGCCGCGTCCGGCGGCGTCATCGTCGGGTCGGCCTGTACGTCGAAATCCGTGTGCTTAGCGCCCGTCCGGTTCTCGCGGCGCGGCACGGAAACGTCGATGGGGTGATCTTTCACCTTCGTCACGCCGAACGCCGCCCCGACGGTCACAATGCCAAAGCGACGGCGCAAGGCGGCCTCCACTTGGCGCGTGCCGAGGCCGTAGACCTCGATATCAATTTCGCCGATGGGTAGGCCCAAGAGCGCATCGCGCACGCAGCCCCCCACGAGCAGCGGCCGGCCGCCGGCTGCGCGCAATAAGGCGCAGACCTCCGCGACGGGCGCATGCGGTCCCGTCAGGTCAATCAAGTTGGGCTGGGCGGCGGACACGGCTCTACCCTACCGACCGCGGCGGCGGAGGCGAGCGGTTTTCGGACTCACAGGTTAGTGGTAAAACCTTCTTTAAGTAGCCAAGCCTTCGCCGTCTCACGGCGATCGCCTTGCAGCACAATCTCGCGGGCCTCGAGCGCACCACCCGTCCCGAGCGCACGCTTCATCTCCTTGAGCAAGGCTTCGCGCATGCGGTTCTCCTGGGACTCCAACCAAAGCCCTTTCAGGATGGTCACTTCCTTGCCGCCGCGCCCGGCGCGTTCATACTGTAGAATGATTTTTCCAAGCTTCGGCTTCGCCTTGGCGGCGGGCACGGCCGGCTTCGGTGGCGGGCCTGGGGGCAAGCCCGATGGGTCGAGCTTCTCGAACGGGTTCTCGTTCATGCGCCCCGACCGCAGGTGCCAGCCCCCGGAGTGCCCCCGTTCAAAAAGACCAAAGCCTTTTCGTAGGAACGACGGCGCAGGTAATGATCCAAGTCGCCAGGCAGGCCGGAATTAGGCTGCGAAACCTCCCCATCGAGCACCTTTAGAGACTCCAAAAGGGCCTCTTTCGCGACCCCCGGAGAAGTCAGGGCCTCTAAGGCTTGGCGGATTCGTTGGATGCGGACTGGGTCCATGGTTGCGATGATGAAGGCTTTAGGCCCCCAGGGGCAAGCATCGGGGTGGTTTTCATAGTGGACAAAAGGCGGGGGGCTTCCCTATACCCAACCCTCCCTCGGATGGATAGCTCAGTTGGTTAGAGCGTCTGCTTTACACGCAGAATGTCGTGGGTTCGAGTCCCTCTCCGTCCACCCTTTCACCCTTAACATCGCCATGACGCTCACTAAGAAGAAGCACACGCTCTCCGCCCTCGTCGAAAATAAGTTCGGCGTCCTGGCCCGCGTCGCCGGGATGCTTTCTGGCCGCGGTTTCAACATCGAGACCCTTAATGTCGGTCCGACGCATGACCCGGCCTACTCCCGCATCACCGCGACCGTCATCGCCGATGACGCCGCCCTGGACCGTTGCGTCAAGGCCCTGGACAAGCTGATCAACGTCATCACCGTCCACGATTTCTCCCGCGAGGAAGTCGACCACGTCGCCCGCGAGCTCATCCTCTGCAAGGTGAAGTGCGACAAGAAGACCCGCACCGAAATCCTCGAAGTCGCCGCCCTCTTCCGCGCCAAGGTCGTCGACGTCGCCCATGATTCCCTGGTGATTGAGTTCACTGGCAATGAGAACAAGATCGGCGCGTTCCTCGACCTCATCAGCCCGTACGGCATCCTCGAGACCGCCCGCACCGGCAACGTCGCCCTGTCCCGCGGCCTCAAGAAGATCTCCAAATAAACCCTTTTTCCACCAAATACCCATGCCTGCCAAAGTGTACACTGATAAGGATGCCGATCTCGGCTTCCTGAAGAACAAGACCCTCGCCGTCCTCGGTTTCGGCTCCCAGGGCCACTCTCACGCCATGAACCTGCGCGACAGCGGGCTCAACGTGATCGTTGGTCTCTACAAGGGATCGAAGTCGGCTGATGCCGCGAAGAAAAAGGGTTTCAAGGTCTACGAGACCGCTGAAGCCGTCCGCCGCGCGGACGTCATGCTCGTCGGCATCCCCGACATGAAGCAGGCCGACGTCTGGGAAAAGGACATTGCCCCGAACCTCGGTAAGGGTGGCAAGACGGTCCTCTTCATCCACGGCCTCTCGATCCACTACAAGCTGATCAAGCCACTCAAGAACGTCGACATCGCCATGGTCGCCCCGAAGGGCCCCGGCCACGTCGTCCGTGCTCAGTACGTCGAAGGCAAGGGCGTCCCGGCCCTCATCGCCATCCAGCAGGACGTTTCCGGCAAGGCCACCAAGACCGCCCTCGCTTGGGCTAAAGGCATCGGCTCGACCCGCGCTGGCGTCATCAAGACCTCCTTTAAGGAAGAAGCTGAAACCGACCTCTTCGGCGAACAGGCCGTCCTCTGTGGCGGCGCCTCCGAACTCGTCAAGGTTGGCTACGAGACCCTCGTCGAAGCCGGCTACCAGCCCGAGATGGCCTACTTCGAGTGCTTGCACGAGCTGAAGCTGATCGTCGACCTCATGGTCGAGTCCGGC
>CAIYEN010000189.1 GCA_903925205.1 uncultured Opitutia bacterium
CTCTTGGCGCGCTTCATGGAGGACAACTCCTTGGAGCTCGCGATGGCGACGCGGGAGGTCGACCGCTCGCGCCTGCGCGTCGAAGCCATGTCGGAACTCGAGCTGGCCTTAGCCGTCATCGCGGAAATTCGCTCGATCGACCTGAACAAAGTCCATGACCCCGCCCAGGGCTACGATGACCCGCACAAGTATTCGGGCATTCCAGTGCGCGACGGCGTTGAGGTGAATTTCGAGTATGAAGACGAAAGCGGTAAGCTGCCGCTCTCGACCTTGGATAAGAATACCCTCATCCAGCTCCTCTACTCGCTCGGGCTCGAGCAGCGGGACGCCGAGCGCGTGGCGGATGCGATGGTCGCTTGGACCAGCAAGAAGTACGAATCCATCGAAGAAGAAGCCACCGACGCGGCCTACCAGCGCGCCAAGCTCTCCTTTAAGCCCGCGCGGCGCCCCCTCCGCTCCTTTGAAGAACTCCGCACCATCGGCGTCGCCAAGGACTTCTTCTTTGACGAAGACGGCAACCCCACCCGCCTCCTCCGCGACTTCCAGCAGTGCGTGAGCCTCTACACCTTTGGCGACACTAACATCAACACCGCCTCGGACGCCCTGCTCCTCTCGCAAGGCTTGGACGAGCGCCAACTCGCCCTGATTCGCGATCGCCAGAACGAACAGAAGAAGCGCATCACGGGCACCCCACCCTACTTCCGCGTCACCAGCGAAGTCCGTCAGCTCATCGGTGCCGCCGGTTCGCTGTCCCGCTTTGACGACGAAGTCCACCTCATGTGGGTGCGCGTGACCGTCAAGGAAGGCCAAGCCAAGTGTCGCGTCAGCGCCCTCGTGGCCATCCGGGAAGACGTCACCTTCACCGCCGCGATCGCCGACCCAGACACCACCCCCTCGATCGACGCCCTGACCGGGACCGCGAGTGCCCGCGGCTTCACGGCCACCACGGCGGCCTCGACCTCTTCGACGGGCGTCACGGCCACGCCGACCACTGGCATGGGTCGTGGGTTTGGCGGCGGCTTCGGCGCGACAACGGCGAAGACCCCGACCGCGCTGACGCCAGGCGTCGTGCTCAACACGGCCAGCGCCGTGACCCTCGGGGGCCGTACGTCGAGCACGAGCATTAACTACCCCTTCCAAATTCTCGCGTGGAGCGAAGACAACGGCGCCCCCAAGGTGACCGCCCCGAAAGACGACGATGAGGAAAAGACCGTGATTCGTCGTCCCGGCCAGATGTCTCCCGCCACCGCCACCCCTTCCAAGACCAAATGAGCACTCTCTCCAACCTGATCCCCGGCCAAAAGTCGCTGGGTGCGGCCGCCCTGCTCCCAGGCAACCGCTTCTTCGTGCGCACCATCGCCCTCGAAGGTGAAGATGCGGCCGGCCAAGTCGCCCTCGCGCTCGAAGCCCTTTCGCCGTTCCCGGCCGAGCAGATGCTCGTCGGTCACGTCGTCTCGGCGGATGGCAAGCAAGCCTTAGCTTATGCCGCGCACCGCCGCCGCTTCACCCCGGAAGAAAGCTTTGCTTGGCCCGACGACTGTCAGGTCATTCCCGAATTCCTCGCCCTCTGCGGCGAACGCCCCACTGGGGCCGGGGTCCTCGTGCACCGCGGCGACGAACGCCTCATCGCGCTCGCTTGGGATGACACCAATCCCCTCCCCCGCGCGATCGGCGTGGCCGACCTCGCGGATTCCGACGAAGCCAGCCTCGCAGCGGAAGTCGCCGCCCGCGCCGGCCTCGCGGCCAATGCGCCCGTCACGACCGTCACTGGGGCGCTCCAGAGCGCGCTCAATGAAAGCGACCTCGTCCTCCAGCGCGAAGGCGGCAAGCCCTTCACGGTCACCAAGAAGGGCCTCGACGAAGCGGACATTCGCGATGTCGATTTCCTGAACGCCCGCCGCAAGAAAGAGCGCGTCAACCTCGTGCTCTGGAATCTCACCCGCGCCGCCGTGGCCGTCATCATCCTCTCCTTGGTCTTGGAAGTCGCCGCCGCTGGCATCACCTGGCGTGCGGGCCAGTTGAAGAACCTGAATGAAGCGCGCCGCCCAGACGTTGCCGAAATCGAGGCGGACCAAGCCACCGCCAGCCGCATCGAAGACGTCCGCACCAAGTCGCCGCTCGCCCTCGAGATGTTGGCCATCGCCAACGAGATGCGTCCGTCGACCGTCGATTTCACCCGCATCAACTGCAAGACGAACACGACGCTCGAAATCGAAGCCCGCACCACGAACCCCTCGGATATCTCCACGTTTGAAAAAGGCTTAAAGGAGTTCCCTGAAATCAGCGGTGTGGCCAGCAAGGATATGCGGGCCCGGGACAACTACACCACCTTCACCTTCACCATCACCTTCAAGGTAGACACCCTGCGCAAGTCGGTGGCCAAGGCCGAAGCCGCCAAGGCCGCGGCCGAAGCCGCGAAAACCGCCGAAGCCGCCAAGGCCGCCGCGACGACCCCGGCCGGGCCCGCCCCCGCCACGATTGGCGTGACGACCCCCGTCGCTCCGGTCACCACCCCAGCCACCAAATAATTCTTTGCCATGAAACACCTCTTCTTCGGACTCCAAGCTCGCGAACGCTACATGGCGCTCGCCGCGCTCGCCGTGGCCGCCTTCCTTTGGTCGACCTCCGCGTGGGGCCGCACCCGCGATGGTTGGTCCGGTTTGCAATCCCTCGAAAGCGAAGCCGCGACGCAAGTCGCCTGGATCGACAAACAAGCTGAAATTAAAGCTGCGGCCGACGCAGCGGTGAAAGGCTTGGATGCGGGGCGCGGTTATGACGCCACGCGCCTCGTCGAGGAAGCCCTCTCGGCCGCCAAGGATGCGGGCCTGAATCCAACGACGGAATCCCCCAAGACCCAGAAGTCGGGGAAGTTCGCCGTGCACTCGTTGCAGCTTAGCTGCCGTCGCGCCGACCTCGCTTCGGTCGTCCGCTTCTACCAAGCCATCAGCCCGCGCGCCCCTTACATCGCCGTCAACGCCCTCTCGCTGCAAGCGGACCGTGGCACCTCGGGCACCGTCACCATGGTCGTGACGTTGAGCTCGTTGGAGTTGATTACGCCGGTGAAGTGAGGGGGGGAGAGTCGGGGGAGAGTCGGGAAAGGGTCGAGGGTAGAGTCGATGGTAGAGTCGATGGTAGAGTCGATGGCAGGGTCGATGGCAGGGTCGATGGCACGGTCGATGGCAGGGTCGATGGCAGGGTCGATGGCAGGGTCGAGGAAGAGTCGGGACATTGCATGAGGTAGGGGCGTGGCTTTGCCGCGCCCTCCTTCAAGGGAGGGCAAGGTTCAGCCTTGCCCCACCCCGCGAGCGGAGCTCGCGCAGTTAAATCGAGATTCGGACGTCACTCGGCGAACGGACGCGACGCAGTCGCGCC
>CAIYEN010000190.1 GCA_903925205.1 uncultured Opitutia bacterium
CCTATCCCCTATCCCCTATCCCCTATCCCCTATCCCCCACCCCCTTCCTTCCCCATGCGCCTCCTCACCCTCCTCGCCGCTTGCACCATCTGCCTCCCCGCCTTCGCCCAAACGAAATCCGACAAGGTGGCCGCACCCGCCTTTGTCGCACCGGCGACCAAGCTGCCGCCGACGGCCAAGAAGTTCACGACCGCTGACGGTAAGGCTACGCTCGATTACTTGGTCTATCTCCCGGCCGACTACGATAAGGACAAGTCCAAGCAGTGGACGCTCGTGGTGTTCCTGCACGGCTCGGGCGAGCGCGGCTCTGACGTCCAAGTTGTCCGTAAGACTGGCCTCACCCAGACGCTCGAACAACGCGGTGCCGTGCCTTACGTAATGATCGCACCGCAATGCCCAGCCAATTCGAGCTGGAACGTCGGCACGCTCGACAAGTTTCTCGATCAGCTCCTCACCGACTACCGCGTCGACAAGAAGCGCGTCGTCTTGACTGGACTGAGCATGGGCGGCTTCGGGACTTGGAACTGGAGCGTTGAGCATCCCGAGCGCTTTGCCGGGCTGATCCCCATCTGTGGTGGCGGCAAGACGGACAAGGCCACGGCACTCAAGGGCATGCCCATCTGGGCCTTCCACGGCGACGCTGACCCCGCAGTCAAGTTCGCCACCGGCCAAGCCATGGTCGACGCCGTCAAGGCCGCAGGCGCTGACATCAAATTCACCGTCTACCCAGGAGTCGGTCATAACTCTTGGGGCAAAGCCTACGCCGAGCCCGAACTCGAAGCCTGGATCCTCGCGCGGAAGAAGTGAAGAGACAGTGGGGATGGGGGATGGGCTAAGCACTGAAAAGGGGGACCGGGGACCGGAAATGAGGTAGGGGCGCGACTGCGTCGCGTCCGTTCGCCAGCAGACAAAGGCATCCAACCCGGCCGGCTATCCTCAGCTGCCTTCGGTCAACGGACGCGACACAGTCGCGCCCCTACCCATTTCCCTCCCCAGCTTCTCCCCTAAACTCTATACTCCCGCCCACCAGTCTCCTTTACCTATTTGCACCTTTGCACAGGCCAACGGCCGCTTTGCACTTTTGCACATCCTCCCATCCCACTATCCCCTATCCCCCATCCCCCACGGGCCTCCGGCCCGTGTTTCCCCTTCCCTTTTACCCCCTTAGAGGGTTAAAACGACCCCTTCCCATTCCCTTTACCGTCCCATGACCTCCGCCCAAGTTCGCCAATCGTTCCTCGACTTCTTTAAGTCGAAGCAGCACTCGATCGTCCAGTCGTCGAGCCTGATGCCCGATTCGCCGAACCTGCTGTTCACGAACGCCGGGATGAACCAGTTCGTCCCGATCTTCCTCGGCCAGACGAAGTGCCCCTACACCCCGGGTCGCGCGGCGGACACCCAGAAGTGCATCCGCGCCGGTGGTAAGCACAACGACCTCGAAGATGTCGGCCTCGACACCTACCACCACACGTTCTTTGAAATGCTAGGCAACTGGTCCTTCGGCGACTACTTCAAGCGCGAGGCGATCGACTTCGCCTGGGAGCTCATCACCGAGGTCTGGAAGTTCCCTAAGCACCGCCTCTACGCCACCGTCTATAAGCCCGATAAGTCCAAGGGTGACCCTTCCGAGTTTGACCAGGACGCTTGGGACGTCTGGGCCGAGAAATTCCGCGCCGCTGGCCTCGACCCGGAAGTGCATATCGTGAACGGCAATAAAAAGGATAATTTCTGGATGATGGGCGAGACCGGCCCCTGTGGCCCTTGCACGGAGCTCCACGTCGACCTGACGCCCGAAGGCGACACGAAGGGCACGCTCGTCAACGGCAGCGACGCCCGCTGCATGGAGATCTGGAACCTCGTGTTCATCCAGTTCAACGCCAACCCCGACGGCACGTTCAGCCCGCTCCCCGCGCGCCACGTTGACACGGGCATGGGCTTCGAGCGCGTCGCCGGCATCATGCAGTGCACGAAGAACTTCAAGGACTTCTCCGGCGTGATCTCCAACTACGAGAGCGACGTCTTCAGCCCGCTCTTCCGCCGCCTCGAGGAACTCTCGGGCAAGAAGTATGGCTCCACCCTGCCCGTTGCTGGCTCCACCGGCGACACCCAGCAGGAGAAGGACGACGTGGCCTTCCGCGTCATCGCCGACCACATCCGCACGCTCTCGTTCGCCATCGCTGACGGCATCCAGCCCGGCAATTCCGACCGCAACTACGTCCTCCGCCGCATCCTGCGCCGCGCGGTCCGTTACGGCCGCACACTCGGCCTGAAGAATGGCTTCTTCCACCAGCTCGTCGGAGTGCTCGCCGACACCATGGGCGACGTCTTCCCCGAAATCCGTACCCGCCGCTCGGTGGTGGCCGACGTCATCCGCATCGAAGAGGAATCCTTTAATCGCACGCTCGATAAGGGCATCGCGCTCTTCGAGGACGAAGCCAGCAAACTCAAGGCGGGCGGCGCCATCTCCGGCGCCATTGCCTTCCGCCTTTACGATGAACAGGGCTTCCCGCTCGACCTCACCCAACTCATGGCCCGCGAGCGCGGCTTGACCGTTGATGGTGCTGGCTTCGAGAAGCTGATGGAAGAACAGCGTGCCCGCGCCCGCGCGGCCCAGAAGAAGGAAATCATCACGCTCTCCGACATCGGCTCCGACCACCCGACCACCTTCATCGGCTACGACGCCCTCTCCGCCCAAGCCAAGGTCGCCCAAGTGGCCAAGGTCAAGGACCGCTCCGCCGTCATCCTCGACAAGTCGCCCTGCTACGCCGAGATGGGCGGTCAGGTCGGCGACACCGCCCTGCTCACCGCCGGCGGCCGCTCCTGGCGCGTCGTCGATACCCAGAAGTCTGGGCAGACCTGGCTCCACTTCCTCGACGGCGATGACGCCCCGGAAACCGGTGCCGCCATCGAAATCACGGTCGACCAAGCCCGCCGCGACGCCATCCAGCGCCACCACACGGTGACGCACATTCTGCACTGGGCCCTCCACGAGGTCGTCTCCAAGGAGGCCTCCCAGAAGGGCTCGGCGGTCGACCCGTCCAAGCTCACGTTCGACTTCAACGGCCAAGCGCTCACGCCGGGCCAGCTCGCCGACATCGAGCGCCTCGTCAACGAACGCGTGCTCGCCGACGACATCGTCTCCGCGACCGAAGTGAAATACACCCACGTCAAAGGTCGCCCCGACATCATGCAGTTCTTCGGCGACAAGTACGGTGAGTTCGTCCGCGTCGTCCAAGTCGGCGGCAAGGCCACCGGCCTCGACGGCTGGTCCATGGAACTCTGTGCTGGCACGCACGTCGGCCGCACCGGTGAAATCGGCCTCTTCCGCATCACGGGTGAAAACGCCATCGCTGCCGGCGTCCGCCGCATCGAAGCCGTCGCCGGCCTCGCTGCCTACGACCGTGCCCGCTCCGAAGCCGAACTGCTCAAGGCCCTCGCGTCCGCCAGCAACTCGCCGATCAGCGACCTCGCCAAGCGCTTCGATGCCTTGATGGAGCAGGCCAACACACTCGAAAAGAAATTGAAGTCCTACCGCGACAAGGAAGCTGGTGCGCTCGCCGAGACGCTGGCAGCGCAAGCCGCTGACCGCGCCGGCCTCAAGTACGTCATTGCCCAAGTGACGATGGAGAACCCCAACGACCTCCGCGAACTCGGCGCCAAGGTCGCCGCTAAGGTTGGCCCCACCGCCGTCGTCGTGCTGGCCGCGGTCATCGCCGGCAAGGTCTCGCTCGTCGCCAATTGCGGCGCCGATGCCGTCAAGGCCGGCAAGCAGGCGGGCAAAATCGTCACGGATGCCTGCGGCAAGCTCGGCGGCAAGGGTGGCGGCAAGCCCGACTCCGCCATGGGCGGCGGCACCGACGTCGCCAAGCTCGGCGAGGCCCTCGCCACCGTAGCCTAACAGGGCTTCAACGAGGATAGGACAAGGCCAGGTAACCCTGGCCTTCTTTATTTGTGCCTGCCAACCATCCCGCTCCGGGTGACTGGCGGAGGCTCAATGTCCATTAAGCCCTGCGTCATCTGCCATCGGGTCGCCCACCTACCCCCCTGTCCCTGCCCCTCCCCCTATCATTTTTATCAATACCCGAGGCGTGCACCTCTTATTGCCTCCGGCCCTCGGGCCATCTATTCCTTCCTCCATGCGGATCTTCGCCTTCCTCGCTCTCCTCGCCCTCACCCCGCTGACCAGCATCGCCCAGAGCGACATCGCCCCGCGGGTCGGCAAGAACCAAGGATCCGGGTCCAAGCACTTCGTCCGCATGCAGGTCGACGCCGATCATCTCGTCCTCCCGCTCGCGATCTCGATCAAGGGCAAGGACCGGGCGGCGGTCGATACCCGCTTGGATGTGATCCGCAAGGAACTCGAGAAACGTTTCGCCGACCAGCCCGGCTGGGAACTCCACGAAATCTCCGCAGACTTCGCCCGCGCCGAAGCCAAATCCTATGCCTCGCGTCCCGCCAGTGGCAGCAAACTCTTCGGCGACGATGAACCCAATCAGGGCGACGTCACGTACGTCGCGAATGCCCGCTGGGAACTCCACACCGAAGCTGATAAAGGTCTCAACGGACTGGAAATCCTCCGCTCCAAGGCCGCCGACCTCGTGAAGGCGAAGAGCGACGACGAGAAGCAGGTCATCGGCAATCCGGAGTACGTGCTCACGAATCCCCAAGACTTCCGCAACGAACTGCTCGACCAGATCAAGGCCGACTTTGAAGAAGCGAAGAAGCACCTGCCCGAAGGCCAGTGGACACTCGAACTCGCCACGCTGGCCCAGTCCGTCGACGTCGTCGCCCTCGGCGGCAAGCGCTTCGAGGTCAGCCTCGCCTATCGCATGGCTTTCCTCACGCCGCCGCCGCCAAAGGCCACGAAATAATGCTCTCCCGCGCACCCTGCCCAGGCTTGTCCTTGCCCTTCCCGGAGGGGTGCCTAGTCTTCGTTTCTGGCCACCTGCCGCCCCGGGTTTGTCATTCCACCTAGGCGCCAGACCCCCTGATGAAGGCTTTTCCTTTCCTGACCAACTATGTCAACCAGACCTTCGAAAGTGAGAAGAGCCGCCTGGACTACATTTTTCTCCGGCCGATTCTCCAGTTCTCCTATTTCTTCCTGAAGGCGGTCCTGTTCCCGCTCAAGTTCCTCTTCCACCGTCGCGCCTACGGCTTTGAGGCGCGTTGCATCGACGGCGTACTCGCCTTCGGAATGAAGTACTTCGCCACCGTTGATGCGGTGGAAATGATGGTTCGCCACGTGCAAATTGAACCGCTGCTCTACCGCCACTTGCTCGGCGAGCAATCCCACCTCGAGGGCGAGCGGCGAAAATTCAATGGGATCGATGGCGACTACAACATGGATAACCTCAGCGAAATGGTCCGGAACAATCTGACCATCGGCCACGACGAGCTCTCTTACGAACTGGTTGACCGCTTCGACAAGGACGCCTTTCTCGCGAACCTCGACCAGATTCGCCGCCGCCTGCCAGAGGACCATATGCTTTTCAGCAAGCGCGCGATAGATGCCACCCGCCAACACTCCCTCCAGTGGATTGGTGTCACCAATGTGGTCATCTTGATTGTCTTGGTCATCACGGTCTTCGCCGACCTTCGGACCACCGTAAAAGCGCTAAATTCTTTCGACTCTGACTCGGTGCTCCTGTGGGCCATGAAGCACCTCTATGCCCATGATCGCGCGGTCTTGACCGACCTCGACTTCTACCTGCAGGCCGAAAGCAACCGCGGGCACTTCAGCAGCAGCGTTTTCCTCTCCAGCCCAGGCCTCTACCTCCATAGCCATATCGCCTTCGACGAATACGCTTACCAGACCCTGCGCGAGCGGCCGCCGATCGTTGCCGGCGAAACTTTATCATCATGAACTGCTATATCACTGGAACCGGGTCTTTTCTTCCCGGCGAAGCAGTCCCTAACGAAGCCATCCCGGACTTCATGGGCGAGCTCGACGGTGAAGCCCTGGTCCGACGAAAAATCCTGCGCATGAATGGAATTAAGTCCCGCCACTACGCACTCGACCGCGCCCAGAATCCAACCCACGACGTCTATGAAATGGCCGCCCTCGCCGCGGCTCGTTGCCTCGATAACAAGGCGGGCACCTTCACCTACCTTTCGGCCGGCTCCACCAACACCCCGATGATCGGACCTGGCCTTGCCAGCATCCTCCACTCCCGGCTCACCCAGCACGGAATCATCGCCCGTCCCGTGGAGATTAATTCGAACTCGGGCATCTGTACCTCCGGCGCCCAGGCACTCGTCAATGCCGCTCGCGCCATCGCCTCGGGCGACCATCAGGAGGCACTCTGTATCGGCGTCGAGCAACCCTCTGATATTTTGAAATCATCGGTCATCCGGCCCCCGGACGATCGGGCCCTCTACCAAGGCAACGAAACCTCCTCGAAATGGTTCATGTCCGTCTTCCTCCGGTCGATGCTTTCTGACGGTGCGGGTGCCGTCATCCTCCGCAATCAGCCTGCCTCCGATCGAATTTCCTACCGCCTGAACTGGACCTACTCGCGCTCCTTTGCCCATGAAGCCCCGCTTTGCATGAGCCTAGAAAGCCGCAGCCTACTCCTCAGCCAAGACGTCGCCATCCTCGCCAAGCATATGAGGCCCAGCGTGGATCAGCTCGTCCGCGGCGCGTTGGCGCAACACGGCGAATCCCTCGCGGAATATCAGGCCGTCCTGCCCCACTTGTCCTCGTACTTTTTCAAAGCCTACTTACTCGACATCTTGACCGAAATGGGGGGTGGTGCCGCCGTACCTTACTGGACAAACTTAGAAAGCGCCGGCAACGCTGGGGCCGCTAGCATTTTCATCATTCTGGATGAGTTCACCCGCAAACACCCGCCAGCCCACGGCGATAAGGTGATGCTGTTCATCCCCGAGTCTGGCCAATTCAATTTCGTCTTAGTCAGTCTCACCGCCGTTCACGCATGACCACCAAGCGTCTCGCCATCATCGGGGCCGGCTGCAGCGGCTTGCTGACCTTGAAGCTGGCCCGTGAACGCCTTCCTGACTGGGAGATCGTCTGCTTTGAAAAAGACGGCACCACGGTCGGTCGCTGGGGCAACCCCTATCCGAACTTCGTCTCGACCTCGACGAAGTACACGACGCAATTTGCGTGCCATCGAAAATGGGATTCGCGCGCTGACCCCGCGCATCGTCAGGCCAAAGGCGACTTTTTCCTCAACGATGAGTTCGGGCGCTACCTGTTGGATTTTGTCGCAACCCATCGCCTGGCCCCGCACATCCGCCTCCACACGACGATCCGTCGCATCGCGAAGGACCCGCAGGGCTGGCGGCTCTGGATTGACGACGGCGCAGCACGCGAGGAGGTCTTCGACCGGCTGGTAATCTGCACGGGCTTACACGACCAAGTGAAAGCCCTCGAAACCGACATCCCCCATCTCACGCCCTACAGTCCCTTACCCTCGAGAAAGACCATCGTCGTCTACGGCGGCGGTGAATCGGCCGCCGACTTTGCCCACCGACTCTCCGCTCCGCACCTCGGCAACCGCGTCTTCCTCTCGCTCAAAACGGGCATCCGCGTCAGCCCGCGCTATCATCCAATCCGCGGCGTCCCCTCCGACTTCCTCCGCAACCGACTGCTACTCTCCATCCACCCCGACCTGCGAAACCTGATCGGCCAAAAATTCGTCGAAGCCCGGATCAAGCATCCGCAGAAATTCGAGCGGTTCTTTGGCTCACCCACGACAGGTCCCGCGCCCGACGCCGCCTTTCTCGCCAAGCGCAGTCATTGGGATGCTAAACTCACCGCGCGCGCCAAGGACGACCTTTTCAATGTGTTCCACACCAAGAGCGACGGCTTCCTCGACGATGTCGCTGCGGGTCGGATCGAGATCATCGGACCGCCCTGCGACGAGAGCCATCACCGCTTCCACGACTACGACCAGACAACCACGCTCGAAGTCACGCCGGACCTCATCTGCCCGATGATCGGCTTTCGCTCGGGCTTATCCGAATTGTCAGGCGGCGAAATCCTCATCAGTGATTTCCACCTCGGCAGCCTCCACGCACGCCATGAAGACCTCTTCCTCGTTGGCTTCGCGCGACCAATTATCGGCAACATCCCGACGATGAGCGAAATGCAGGCGAAGTTGGTCACTGGGATCATCGCTGGCCGCTTCCAACGGCCACCAGACCTCGCCGCCGCCCATGCCGCAAGCCGAGCGACATTGCGACGCATGTTCCCCACGCTCAATACCGAGACCATCCATCCGGTGGAGATGATTCCCTACTGCGACGAACTCGCCGTCCTCATGGGTAGCCTTCCCACCTTGCGGAGGGTCGGCTCCTTCCGTCGCTGGCTCAAGATCCAGCTCGCGCCCGTCTCTACCCTCCAATACGTTGACGAGGACTTCAACCCTAAGGAAATGGACGAGCAAGTCGTCCACAGCCCGATCCTAATCACAGGGATACTGGTTCTCATCAAAGTGCTGCTCGATATGCCCTATAAACTACTGAAGGGGCGAGGAGACCGGAAGATTAGGCCTTCCTCGCTTTCCCTGTCAGCGAGTCGGCCTTAGTTTCACTCCGGCGAACCGCGAAAGCGCTCCGCAATTCCCCGTCCGACCGCGGTCATTTCGGACGGCTTTCCAGATGTCGACCCCATAAAAGTCCAAGAAATGCGCCTTTTCGGTGCTACCTACCCCGGCTTGTCCTTGCCCTTCCCGGTCGGGCGCCTAGTCGTCATTCATGGCCATCCGCCGCCTAGCCCTCGTCGTCAACCGCACCAAGCCTGGAGTGGACGCGATTGTACGTGCGGTGCAGGAGACGGCCCAAACTGCCGGCGTGACGGTGGCCGTCGTCGATAGCTGGCCAATCTCACGTGAGAGCCTTCGCGGCTGCGATGCCTGCGGCGTGGTCGGCGGCGACGGTACCTTCTTGGGTGTGGCCGAGCCCGCCGCCCTCGAGGGCGTTCCGCTCTTCGGCATCAACCGCGGCAAGCTCGGCTTCCTCGCAGCCTACCCCAGCGATGACGTCGGCGCCTCCCTCCGCTCCATCCTCGCCGGAGACTTCCGCCGCGAGAATCGCGCGCTCCTCGAAGTGCGCTTCGCCGACCGCTCCTTCGCCCTGGCACTCAACGACGTCGTCATTAAGACCTGCGATGTCTTCCGCATGGGACGCTTCACCGTGCACGCCGATGGTGCCAAGGTGAACGATTACCGAGCGGATGGACTGATCTTGGCGACCCCGACGGGCTCGACGGCCTATAACCTCGCTGCGGGCGGGCCGCTGGTCGACCCCGCCGCCTCGGTCATCGCGCTGACGCCCATTTGCGCGCACACGATGTCCAACCGGAGCGTGATCTTTGACGGCGAGACCGAGTTGTCGGTTTCGAGTGAAGACGGTGCGCACCTCGGCCTCTCGGTCGATGGTCGCCCCACCCTCGGCGCTCAAGCCCTCCTCCCCCTCGTCATCCGCACCGCCAAGGTCCAACTCGGCCTCATCCGTCCCAAGGACCTCTCCCATTTCGACGTCCTCCGTAGTAAGCTGAAGTGGGCGTAGCCGGGCAAAGCAATAGGGGATAG
>CAIYEN010000191.1 GCA_903925205.1 uncultured Opitutia bacterium
CATTGAGTTCGCCATGATCGACAAGCACAACCGGGTCAGCGGCCTGCGTCTGGTGGAGGTGACCAATGGCTAAGGCGCCCAAGAAGCACGACTTCAAGCCGTGGCCTCCGGGCACCCGCACCCACTTCGGTGTCCCCACGACTGATCGGGATTTCCCCGATTGGCACATGACGCCCGGCACCTACATTGCCGGTCGAGAGCATCTGGACGACCTCGACATGCTGGCCATCCAGATGGAGGAGAAATGGGGCAGGGATCGCCTGCGCCTCCTTGTAGATCGTGATCTGCGTGAAAGGTTTGACAGGCAACGCTACAAGACCAATCAGGCGATCTGGAAGGGCAACCTTCAGGACGTGAAGATTGAGGCCGACCGGATGATGAAGGCGTGGAGGGCTCTGGATCGGGCTGCGGAGGCCGCTGGAGCCCATGAACTCGCCCCGGAGGTATGGGAGACCGTCACGCCTGATGGAACGGTCGTGGCGGTCGTCAGGAACGACGTGGATGCGCGTCTGGTCGTGGCACAGGGCAGGCACGTCGAAGTCTACACGATGTCAGAGGTAGGTAGGCTTCTGGCTAACTATCCGACGCTGGCCGCCGTGAAGGCGTCCTTCCCCGGATGTCAGGTGGAGCGGGTCTCCGGGCCTCCCCGCGACCCTCTGGACGCCATCCCTGACAGCAAGGCGCCGATTGACGACCCGATGCCCTTCTAACGAGAAAGGGCCGGGGGGACGCAAAACCAGCCCCCGGCCCCCTATGCCTGACAGCACCCCCTCGGGCGTCAGGCGATCCGCAGTGCGAGGACGATCTTGTCCTCGACCCATTCCATCGAGAGCAAGCCCTCGTAGATCCCCTCCAGAAGGATGATGGCGGACTGCGGCACGGGACTGGTCCCTGCCTGCCAGAGTTGGACCGTGCGGCGCGTGACGCCCATGACGGTGGCCACGTCAGCCGTGGTGAAGTCTAGCCTGTGCATGATCTCTTTGAGCTTATCCGGGGTCAATGTGTCATCTCCAACAGTGCAGCCCGCGCGGAGGCCTGTGAGTGGGCATGGCGAAGATCGCCGTGTGTGGTGAGGGCTCGCCAGATAGGCTTGCCCCTGCGCCTCATGGAGCCCTTGGCGATCCATCCTATCAGGCGGTCGAAGTAGAAGACCGAGAAGGTGCCGTCAGGGTTCAGGGACGTGTGGACGGGGTGCGGCATCACTCGGCCCCCCCTTCCTTGTCTTCGTCTTCCGGGTCTGGCTTGGTCATGTCCGGCGTGTCGTAGTAGCGGTTCATGTAGTGTGCCTCCCTGCGCACGTCCTTGATGTGGCCTTGAAAATCCCATTGCGTGATGAGCCTCATCAGGCACCCCACGATGATCATGGCCTCGGGCGCCGTGACGATGAAGCCTGTGATGCTGTCGTCATTCCCGATGCGGATCATCAGGTCGTCGTCGCCATAGGGTTTGGCGATGGTGAGGCGGTCACCGTCGCAGTCCTCGATGTCGATGAGGTATTCCTCCTCATCGTAATTAGCCTCGTTCATCATCCGCTTGAAGCCGTTCATCATCTTCTCGAACTCGCTCATCAGATGAACTCCCCGATCACGATGGCATTGAGCTTGGCGACGTGGGGCGCGAGCTGTTCGCGCGCCCGTTCGATCAGGACGGCCTCGACCATAGGCAGGGCGGCGGCTGTTCCCGGATGCTTCTTGGCGTGATGCGCCAGCTTGAGGGCGTTCATGTCCGTGGGGTTGGCGCGGTAGGCGTCGAGGAAGCTTTGCATTTCAATCTCCATTGCGTGGGACTGGGGAGAGCCTGAGCCCTCCCCAAGGGATATTAATCGCGAGCCATGTGGGGGATGTCGAGAGACATCAAGTGGGCCTCGTCGAGGGTTTGAGTGGTCCAGACCCGATCCATGCGGATCACGTCATAGTTCTCGCCAGTCTCGCCCTTGGTGGCGTCAGCGAACTTGCGGGCCTCATAAAGGGTCTCGAAGGTCTTGAGGCTCTTGATGACGGAGCGATCTTTGGGGACAACGTAATACATATCAATTCTCCTTCAGGGGGTTGGTGGGGGCCGAAGCCCCCGGTTGGATTAGGCCGCCTTCTTGACCTTCTTGGCCTTCACGCGGAAGACACGGAAGGCCTCGCCTTCGATCTTGCAGCCGTCGATCTGCGCCTGCGTCAGGCCCAGCGCCAACAAGGCCTTCTCGTTGATGCTCTTGCGAGACTGCAAGGCGACATCAACATCGGCGGTCTCGCCTTCGATGAAGCCGTAGCCACCAATGATGGTGACGATGTCAGCTTTGGCGGCCTTGAGGACAGCCTCGGCCTCCTCGAACTGAGCCTTGGCAGCGAGGAACACTTCGACGGCGGCGACGGTGTTGGAAGCGGTCATATCAATCTCCATCAAGTTGCGGTCTCTATCTCGACCGTGATTGAACCTTACAGCGAAACTATTTCGCCTGTCAACAGGGGTGGAGAAAATAATTCGCCACCCCTGTGGATAAATTAGATCCGCACATACTGGCTGGGGTCGAGCCAGAAGGGTGAGTTCAGCGAACCGACAAGCTTGCCCTGCACGAAGACGGCGTCGATCTGTCCTTCCTCGTCTGCGGTGTCCATCTCGACGATCTCGACGAAGTCACGGGCCGCCGCCTCTGAGTAGGGATCAGCGCCGAGGACGTGGTCGGCGATGGCCTCGCACATTTGGTCCCAGAGGTTGACGCCGGTGGCGGTGAAAGAGAGGCAGGGGCTGTACTCGCCGAGGGTGTAGAAGTCGAAGGTCATATCAATCTCCATTAGGCTGGGGGTGGAAGGGGGCCGAAGCCCCCGGTTTCAGGCGTAGGCGCGGTGGCGCTTGATTTCCCACTTCTCGAACACCGGCGAGCCGTCATCGTTCTCGTCGATGATGACGTAGGCGACGGTCTTGAGGA
>CAIYEN010000192.1 GCA_903925205.1 uncultured Opitutia bacterium
GGTAGGGGCAAGGCTTTGCCTTGCACTCCGTCTGAAGGAGGGCGCGGCGAAGCCACGCCCCTACCAGCGCGAGCAGAGTTCGCGCGGGGACAAGGTGGCAAGGTGAGAGGGGACAAGGGGGCGAGGACACGCCAGAACCTTTAAGAGGCAGCTAGGACAGCACGCGGTGCTGCCCCTACCTTCGCCCCCTACTTTCGCCCCCAACAAAAAGCCCCTGATTTCTCAGGGGCTTTGGTGGGGCGCGAAGCGCTGCGCCTTACTTGGCGTGGGCCTTGACGAAGTCGATGTTGGCCTTCACCTGCGGGACGCTGTCGTTCCAGTCAGCTTCGTGCTCGATCGAGATGTGGCCATCGAACTTTTGCTTCTTGAGTTCTTCGAGGCAGGCCGCGACGTCGACCACGCCCTTACCGGCGACGACGACGGGAGCGTTACCGAACTTTTCCTTGTCCTTGAGGTGCACGCTGATGATGCGGCCATTGAGGATGCGGAGGCACTCGACGGACTTCAGGTTGGAGGTCGCCCAGTGGCCGATGTCGGCGCAAGCGCCCACGCGGTGGTCGCGACTTTCCACGACGCCGAGGATGTAGAGGGGATTCCAGACCTTATACTTCGGGTTGCTCATCGAGCCGCCGTGTTCGTGGAAGGCGACCTTGATGTCGGTTTCAATGGCGGCCTTTTCCCAAGCTGCGATCTGTTCCGTGGCTTCGGTGCAGACGGCGTAGAGGCCCATCTTCTTGGCGAAGGCCATGATCTTGTTTACTTCCTCAGCGTTGCCGGCACCGACGACGCCGTAGTTCACGGCCTTGACGCCTTGGCGCTTCAGCTCGGCCTGAAGTTCGGCCATAGCTTCGGCGGACATCGTGTGGTTCACCTTGTCCTTGGAGCCGGGCTTGAGGACCTGGCCAGGGTAGAACTCGATCATGTTGCCGCCGGCTTCCTTGGTCTTGGCGATGGCTTCAAACGCCGAGAAGCGGTTGAACGTGTAGGCTTGGCAGCCGACGAACCAACCGTTCTGGCGGAGCTCTTCCGGCAGAGGGTCGGCGTTAAGCTGGGCCACGAAGGCCAGCGCGAGGAGGGTGAGGAGACGCATGGGATGAGGGGTTATGACAGAGAAAGACGAGGGGTGTTCCGTAGGTCAAGAACCTGCCACCGCTGGGTTGTGAAAAGAACCTCAATTTACCCATGATTACCCATGTTCATGGACTTTTTTCGCCGTTGGTTCGGCGGGCCGACCCGCCGGCCCCTGACGTCGGACGAGGCTTTCGGGCGTTGGGGCGAGGAACAGGCGGCCCAGCATTACCGTGCGGCTGGAGGCACGATTCTGGCCCAAAACTGGCACCATGGCCGTGATGAACTCGACCTGGTGGTATTGGAGCGACAGGTCCTCGTCTTTGTGGAGGTCAAGACACGCACGGCCGAAATCGGCGGGGCCGGGTATCATGCCGTTGATAATCGAAAGAAAAAGGCGCTGCGGCGGGCCGCCTATGGCTGGTTGAAGCAAATTGGCGGCGCCCCGCACCGTCGTTTCGACGTCGTGGAAGTTATGGTTTGCCACAGGGGCACCGTCCGCATCCTTCAGCACCGGGGTGTGACCCTTTTCGGGAAGCGCCGCCCTTGACTCCGATGTCCGAATCCGACCGTCATCCTTTCCTCTCCGGCCTCAGCAAGCACCGCGGCGCTCAGCCGACCTGCGTGGTCATCTTTGGCGCCTCCGGCGACTTGGCCGCCCGTAAGCTGCTGCCCGCGCTCTACAACCTGGCGGTGGATAGTCTCCTGCCCGCCGACTTCCACCTGATTGGATTTGGCCGTAAACCCATTCCCGACGCCGAGTTCCGTACCCAGGCCGCCGCCGACATCCAGAAGTTCTCCCGCCGTGAGTTCCGCTCCGACATCTGGAAGCGCGTCGAAGACAATACTTCCTACCAAGCCGGCGGCTACGATGAGCCCGCTGCCTTTGAAGCGTTGAAGGCCCAGATCGCCGCCGCCGAAAAGCGCGCCGGCCGTCCGCTTCAGCTCGTCTTCTACGTCTCCACGCCTCCGTCCGTTTTCGAACCCATCCTCGAGAACCTCGGTCAGTCGGGCCTCGCCGCCCGCGGCCTCGGCACCGACCTCGAGAGCAAGGTTATCATCGAGAAGCCGTTCGGCAAGGACCTCGACTCCGCCGTCCACCTCAACGCCGTCGCCGCCCGCAACTTCCGCGAGTCGCAGATCTTCCGCATCGACCACTACCTCGGTAAGGAAACCGTCCAGGATCTCCTTGTCCTGCGTTTCGCCAACCCGATCTTCGAGCCCCTCTGGAACCGTCGCCACGTCGACCACGTCCAAATCACCGTCGCTGAAGAACTCGGCGTTGGTACGCGCGGGGGTTACTACGACAGCAGTGGCGCCACGCGCGACATGCTGCAGAACCACACGATGCAGCTCCTCGCCCTCGTGGCGATGGAACAGCCCCGCTCGCTCTCCGCTGAGCATATCCGCGACGAGAAGGTTAAACTCCTCGAGTCAATCCAGCCGCTCCGTCTCGGCGCCAACGCCGATGCCGTCCGGGCGCAGTATGCCGAAGGCCTCTCCGGCGGCGAAAAAGTCCCGGGTTACCGCGCCGAGAAGGATATCCCGCAGGCATCCGCCACCGAGACCTTCTGCGCGCTCCGCTTCTCGATTGAGAACACCCGCTGGTCTGGCGTCCCGTTTTACATGCGCTCGGGTAAGCGCCTCGCCCGCCGCGTCTCGGAGATTGCCATCCAGTTCAAGCAACCCGAGTCCGGCCTCTTCGCCGGGGATGCCCGCTACGACCTCGCGCCCAATCGCCTCGTCATCCAGATTCAGCCCGACGAAGGCACGACCCTCGTCCTTAATTCGAAGGTACCGGGCCTCGAGCCGCGCACGCAGCCCGTCCGCCTGAGCTTCCGCTACGCCACGACCTACGGTTCGAACACGCCCGAAGCTTACGAGCGCCTCATCCTCGACGGCATCGTCGGCGACCGCACGCTCTTCATCCGCGGCGACGAAACCGAAGCCTCTTGGCGGCTCTTCACCCCGTTGCTCAAGAGCTGGCAGCAGCAGGGCCGCGAAGGTATGGAAGCGTACGCTTCGGGCTCGTGGGGCCCCGCCGGCGCTGACGCGCTCCTCGCCGCGCATGGCCACGCGTGGCGTAACGCCGGTCGCTAAGCCCATGGCCCACCCCATCCTCGACGCGCTCCCGGGTTTCCCGATGAAGATCTCGGCAGCCCTGCCGGCGCTCGACAAGGCGTGGGCGGAGGAAGGCGAAGACGCCACGCGCGCTTCGCAGATGAACGTCATTTTGATGTTCGGAGCGAACGTCACGCCCGAAGACGCTTCCGCGCGTTTCGATGAAGCGATCCGCTTCGCCCAGCGTTACCCGTGCCGCTTGGTCGTCCTCGCGGCCCGTCCGACGGCGGAAGCCGCCGCAGCCCTGGAAGCCAAGGTAAACGTCCTGTGCTTCTTCGATCCTTCGCGTCGGGGTAAGCGTTGCTGTGAGGCCCTCATGCTCGCCTATGGTGCGCCGACGGCGGAACTCGAATCGCTCGTCTCCACCTGGTTGGAAGGCGACCTGCCAACGAACCTTTGGGCCCATGGGGTGAGCGCGGAAGAATTCCGTCCATGGCTCAATTGGTCCACTCGCTGCCGCCGCGTTGTCGCGGACCGTTCGATTGTGGGGGAGGCCTTCTTCGCCTTGCCGTTCAAGCATCCCCTTTTCATTCGCGACCTCTCCGTCGCGCGTTGCCTACCGGTGCGCCAAGCGCTCGGCCAGTACCTCGCCGCGCATGCGCCGACGGACCTCGTTCGTGGCCTGCAGTCGGTCACGATTTCGCATGGCCCGAGTTTAAGCGGTGAAGCCGCTGGCTTGCTGGCTTGGATGAAAGGCTGCCTCACGCACTGCGCGGGCCTCACCCGTGCGCACTTGGGTGCGGAGTTTAAACTCTCCGCCAAGGTTCCACCGGGTGACAACTTAGACGCCGAGTGGGTCTATGCGGACGGCGCGCGTTTCTCGTGGGAGCATGCCGATCAAGGCACGCGCGCGATCATCACCTTCACGCGCAGCCGGCAGCCGGCGCCCGTCACGCAACGCGTCGCCTTCATGGGCGCCGCCGAAGCGCTGTCCGAAGCGGTTTTCTTCTGAGAGTGTTTTTACAGGTAGGGGCAGCACCGCGTGCTGCCCGAGTTACCTCGGGTGGGGTTGGCTAGGGGTTGGACTGCGGGCTGCGCTCGGATGCCTAGAGGTAGGGTTGGCACTGCGTGCCAACCTTGGAGTTCGCCGTCGGCCGAACTCAGGGTGGGGCAACTAGGTGAGCACGCAGTGCTCACCCTACCCAAGGCATGGAGAAGTGCTGGGCTCGCGAGGGGGCAAGGTGAGCGGAGCTGCGGGAACTACCGGTAGGGGTTGGGACGGGGGCAGCCCTAGGCGTAGCGTCCGACCCGATAACATTATAATTATCGAAGATTATTTTCCGGATTTCCGATGGCGCGGGCCGAGCGCTTCCCCAAAGTCCCGCTCCCCCTGATGACGACGCCACGTCCAGTCCACCGCGCCCTCCGCCCATGATCCGAGACTTCGACGAGAACGGCGGTCGGCCTCTGCGTGGACCGGAATCCTTCAAGCGGCCCAAACTCCATGAGCTGGACCTGGAGCTGCTTGTCTCGAACGAAGGGCAGGCATCCGTTAAGCTGCAGCAAGTCCTCGACCTCTTCAAGGCGGGCAAGGTCGCGCTCGGCGTCCGTCGGGCCAAAGAACTCGCCGTCTGGTTGGAAGGGCAGCCGTACCTGATCTATGCCAGCAACCTTTCTTGGCTGACGTGGCACCTGTCCACCTATGCCCCGCCTGCCGTCGCCCGCAGGATGGTGTGGCGAGCCCTCTCGACGCTTCCGGCGAAGGGATTCAATGCGTCTACCGCGGTGTTTGGGCATGTCTCCATGGCGAAGGTCCATCGGCGACGTGGATGTGCCCAGCGGGTGCGCGCCTGCTGTCGGTACATGCTCAAGAAATGGGCCGATGTTGAAATGCAAAACTTGGCTTACCTGCCTTACTTCTACCTGAGCGAACTGCTATGGCTCGAGGGCCAGTACGCGGAGGCCCTCCCGTTGATGGAAAAAGCCTTGGTTAACATCGAGCGGTATGGGGCGTTCGACCATCGCCTTAAGTATGCCTCGGTGATGCTGCACGCCGAACTGTGCGAAGCGTTGGGCCAGCGTGAAAAAGCCCATGCCTGTTTCGCGGCGTTCCTCGATGGTTTCGGGGACCATTCCTACATGCCGCGCGCCCTGCACGAAAGGGCTTGGGGTGGCTTTTACCGCACGAAGGATGCGGTCAATCGGAAGTTCTAGGAGTCAGCTGTTGGGCCTGCATCGGGTAGGGTTGGCACTGCGTGCCAACCTAGGAATTCGCCGTCGGGCAAACTCAGGGTGGGGCAAGGCTTCGCCTTGCACTCCTGATGCGGAGGGCGCGGCGAAGCCACGCCCCTACCCGCGCGAGCGGAGCTCGCGAGGGGACAAGGTCACACGGGGACAAGGGGGCGAAGTCACGCCACAACCTTTAAAGGCTGCCCTCGACTCTGCCCTCGACTCAGCCCTCGACCCAACCCTCGACTCAGCCCTCTACCCAGCCCTCGACTCAGTCCTCGACCCAGTAATCGATGCTGCCCTCGACCCTCTACCCAATTCTGCTCCAAAGCACCTTGAGGTAACGGCCCTCGGGGTGGTTGGAGACGTTGGGGTGATCGCCGCCTGGGCCGGTGCGGTCGAAGATCTGGAGGCGCTTCTGGTAGCGGTGCGCGGCCTTACTGACGAGGTCCTCGAAGGCTTCGGCCGAGACGAGGCCGGAGCACGAGCACGTCACGAAGACGCCGCCCGGGGCGACGACCTGCATGGCGAGGACGTTAAGGTCGTTATACTTCTTCAGGCCTTCGGCTTCGAATTCTTCATCGCGGCTGTCGACAAACTTGGGTGGATCGCAAAGCACAAGATCCCAGGTCTTGCCGTTCTTCTGCATCTGGCGGATCCAGCTGAAAGCGTCTGCGTGCACGAATTCAACGCGCGCGTTGTTGAGGTTCGCGTTCCGCTTGGCCATCTCGATGGCCTTTTCGTCGAGGTCGACGCCGGTGACTTCCGTGGCGCCGGCCAGCTTGGCGGCGATGGAGAAGCCGCCGGAATAGCAGCAGAGGTCGAGGACCTTAAGCCCCTTGGCCAAGGCGCCAAAACGGCGGCGGTTATCGCGCTGGTCGCAGAAGAAGCCCGTCTTGTGGCCTTCGGCGAAGTCGACTTCCTGGATCATCCCGAACTCCTTGATTTTGACGAAGCGCACGGCCGACTTTGGCACATCGGTTGGCATGATGCCTTCGATGCGGGCCACATGCGGGTCGACCTGGACGATTTCACGCTTGGTGCCGACCGCGTCATGCAGGATCGGAATCCAGCGGGGCAGCCGGCGCATCACGCCGAGGGAGGAGACTTCGATGGAAAGCACGTCACCGAGGCGGTCGACGATGAGCCCCGAGAGGAAGTCCGCGTCGCCATTGATCACCCGGTAGGCGTCGGTGTCGGCGTCGAGTTTGAGAAGGTCCTTGCGCAAGGCGACCGCGCGGCGGATGGCCTGCTCGAACCATGCGTCATCCGGCTTGCCCGCGGTGGCCTTAAGGATGCGGAGGGCGATGGGGGCACCAGCGTTCCAGAAACCGTAGCCGATGAAGGAACCCTGCTTATCGTAGGCGGAGACGACATCGCCTTGGCGGGCGTCGGGCGAGACCTCGCCGACCATCGAGCGGAAGATATTGGGCTTGGACGTGAACGTCTTCAGCTGCACCCATGGCTTCTCGCGCGCGATGGGCGCGGGGATGTTGGAGAGGCCACCCATGGTATCGGACATGACCCCAAGGTTCAGAGTCAGGGCCGACTTGGCAAGCCCCGCCCTAGGCGAGGCCGCAGATTAACCGATGAAGCTGCAGATATACTGACAGATGCCCGAGTTTACGGTGATCGTGAAGCCAGCCTTCGGGGCCACGTAGAAGTGCGTGCCGGCAGCGTAGGTCTTGACCTCGGTCGTGCCGTCTTGGACCACGGTGCAGGAACCATCGGTGATTTCCATGATCTCAGCCTTGTCGGTGCCGAAGTGGTAGGTGCCGGCGTAGATCAGACCCACGGTCTTCTTAGCGCCGTCGGCGGTGAGAATCGTGTGGGAGACTACCTTGCCGTCGAAGTAGACGTTGGCCTTGGCGATTGCGGTGACGTTCTTGAATTCCATGGGAGCAGTTAGGTAGGGGATCGCGGGGAAAGGGTCGAGTACAGAGTCGAGGTCAGAGGACGGAATCGAGGATGGAATATGGTGGACGGCAGTGCGACGAGAGAAGAGCGTGTTGCAGCGCGAGAGCACACCGACACAAGTGTTGCAGCAGTTGCAGCGCGAGAGGAGAGAGACGACCGGACAGTGCTCGAGTGCACAGGTATACCACCCTTTCAGCGTAACGCCGCATACACTAGTAGCTTAGCTAGAC
>CAIYEN010000193.1 GCA_903925205.1 uncultured Opitutia bacterium
CTTTCCCTTCTCGACGCTCGTCCGATCTGATAGGGGATAGGGGATTGATGCGGTGGTGAGTCTGCTTTCCCAACCCCCAACCCCCAACCCCTATCCCCCAACCCCCAACCCCTATCCCCTATTCTCCCACCCCCACGGCTGCCCAGCGGGCAGCCCTATGACGCATCTTCCTATCAAGATACTTAGATGCCTACTTGCGTTCAGGTCGGTTACCCTTTTGTTTCCCTGACCTTATGGCACGCGCTGCTTCCTTCACGTTCTCCTCCGAATCCGTCGGTGAGGGTCACCCGGACAAGGTGGCTGACTCCATCTCCGACTCCGTCCTCGATGCCTGCTACGCGCAGGACCGCTTCTCTCGTGTCGCCTGCGAGACCTTGGTCAAGAGCGACCACGTGGTCATCGCCGGCGAACTCACCACCAAGGCGAAGGTTAACTTCGAGGAAGTCGTCCGCGCCGCCATCCGCGAGATTGGCTACGTGAATGACGACGATGTCTTCCACGCCGACAAGATTTTCATCACGAACTTGCTTACCAAGCAGTCGCCCGACATCGCCCAAGGCGTCGACGAGCGTAAGGCCGAAGGCAAGAAGCACGCCCAGATGGGGGCCGGCGACCAAGGCATCATGTTCGGCTACGCTTCCACCGAGACGCCCGAGCTCATGCCCGCGCCGGTCATGTTTGCCCACCGCCTCAACCGCGAGTTGGCCCGCCTGCGTAAGTCTGGCGCCAAGGGCACCGAGTGGCTGCGCCCGGATTGCAAGTCCCAGGTCGCCGTCCGTTACGAAGACGGTCGCCCCGTCGCCATTGAGAACGTCGTGATCTCGACGCAGCACACGGCCGACGTCTCGCACCGCCAAATTGAAAAGTTCTGCATCGAGCAGGTCATCCAGAAGGTCCTCCCCAAGGCCCTCGTCGGTAAGAAGACCGAATACCTCATCAACCCCACAGGTCGCTTCGTCGTCGGTGGCCCCCAGGGCGATTGCGGTCTGACGGGCCGCAAAATCATCGTCGACTCCTACGGCGGCATGGGCCGGCACGGTGGGGGCGCCTTCTCGGGGAAAGACCCGACCAAGGTTGACCGTTCCGCCGCCTACATGGCTCGCTGGGTCGCCAAACACATCGTCGCCTCCGGCGCCGCTGAACGCTGCGAACTGCAGGTCGCCTACGCGATTGGCCACCCTGAGCCGACCAGCCTGCACCTCGACACCTTCGGCACGGGCACGCTGTCCGACGCCCAGATCCTCGCCGCGGTGCAGAAGGTCTTCCTCTTCAACCCCGCCGAGATCATCCGCCAGCTCGACCTCCGTCGTCCGATCTACCGTGCCTCGACCCATTACGGCCACTTCGGCAAGAAGGGCCTGCCTTGGGAAACGACCACGAAGCTCCCGGCCTTCATCAAGGCGCTCCACGCCTAAGCGTCAGTTACACCTCTCTCACCTTCACCACTCTTACATTTATGGCCAAAAAATTCTCTGATTTTAAAGTAGCTGACCTCGGCCTCGCCGAATGGGGCCGCAAGGAACTCCAAGTCGCCGAGCATGAAATGCCTGGCCTCATGGCCCTGCGCGCTAAGTACGGCAAGAAGCAGCCCCTCAAGGGTGTGCGTATCGCCGGCTCGTTGCACATGACCATCCAGACGGCCGTTCTCATCGAGACGCTCGTCGACCTCGGCGCCGACGTGCGCTGGGCGTCCTGTAACATCTTCTCCACGCAGGATCACGCGGCCGCCGCGATTGCCAAGGCGGGCGTGCCGGTCTTCGCTTGGAAGGGTGAGACGCTCGAAGAATACTGGGAGTGCACTATGCGCGCGCTTACCTGGCCCAATGGCGACGGCCCGGAACTCATCGTCGACGATGGTGGTGACGCCACGCTCCTCATCCACAAAGGCTACGAACTCGAGAACGGCTCCAAGTGGGTCAATACGAAGTCCGAGTCCGAGGAAGAGCAGATCATCAAGAACCTCCTCAAGAAGGTCGCCAAGCAGAAGCCGGGTCACTGGCACAAGGTCGTGAAGAGCTGGAAGGGGGTCTCGGAAGAGACCACCACCGGTGTGAAGCGCCTCTACCGCATGCTCGAAGAAGGCTCGCTCCTCGTCCCGACCGTCAACGTCAACGACACCGCCACGAAGTCGAAGTTCGACAACCTGTACGGTTGCCGCGAATCGCTCGTCGACGGCATCAAGCGCGCGACCGACGTCATGATCGCGGGCAAGGTGGCCCTCGTGATGGGTTACGGCGACGTGGGTAAGGGCTCCGCCCAGTCCCTCCGTGGCCTCGGTGCGACCGTCCAGATCGCTGAAATCGACCCCATCTGCGCGCTCCAAGCCGCGATGGAAGGCTTCCGTGTCGTCACCGTCGAGGACACCCTCGGCACGACGGACATCTACGTCACCGCGACGGGTAACAAGGATATCATTACGCTCGAGCACCTGACGAAGATGAAGGACCAAGCCATCGTCTGTAACATCGGCCACTTCGACAATGAGATCCAGGTGACCCGCCTCAACGCCTTCAAGGGCGCGAAGAAGGATACCATCAAGCCGCAGGTCGACCGCTACACGTTCAAGGACGGCCGCCAACTCTACATGCTCGCCGAAGGCCGTCTCGTGAACCTTGGTTGTGCCACCGGCCACCCGAGCTACGTGATGTCGACGTCGTTCACCAATCAGGTCCTCGCCCAGCTGCACCTCTGGGAAACGCGCGCCTCGGCCAAGCCTGGTGTCGTCGTGCTGCCGAAGCACCTCGACGAAGAAGTTGCCCGTCTGCACCTCGCTAAGCTCGGCGCCAAGCTGACCAAGCTTTCGAACGAACAAGCCGCCTACATCGGCGTCAAGCCGACCGGCCCCTTCAAGCCAGACAGCTACCGTTACTAAGCGCGGCGCTGAGTCGTCGGAAAAACAGAGGGCGCCTACGGGCGCCCTTTTTGTTGGGGCGAGTCGTCTCTGGACTGGCGTCCAGCACCTCCCCGCGTCTCGCGGTGCCTAGGCTGGCCCGAGTCACTAGGCTGATGGCTTTCCCTGTGGGGTGTAGGGCTATTAACCTTTGCGTAACTGGCGGAGATGGGATTACCTCACCTCACCCCAGTCGATGAAGCCTTTCCATGAAACGCGGCAGCAGTTCCGTGCCGAACTTGAATCCGCCGCCCCGCAACGCGTCCTGGGTTCTGGGTGGGCCAGCGGTATCCTTGGTGTCGGGCTGAGCCTCGCCGGCCTGCTCCTCGTCATCTCCGCCCGTACCCCGCGGCAGTTATTGACTGCGCCGCAGATTTCGCCCCTTCAGGAGAACGATTGGTTTAAGTTGGGCGTCCTGCTGCTTCTGATCAGCGGCTTCACCGCCTCGGTCGTGAGCCTCGCATTGCGCGAAGCCAAGATTCTGGGAACCGCGGGGGTTGTCTTGGCACTGACGGCCAGCGTCATCGCCCAATCGATTTCCACCGCCAACACGGCCCACCCCTTGCCGATCTTCTTCGGCCTCGACTGGTTTGCGCTCAATGTCCTGTTCACTGGGTTAATTTTCATCCCCCTGGAGCGGCTCAGCCCGCTCAAGGAAGACCAATCCATCTTTCGTGAGGAATGGCGCGAAGACGTCTTCTACGTATTGGTCAGTTGCCTGATGGTGCAGTCGCTGGCCTTTCTGCCGCTGGCGCCCGGGCAATTGGTCGGCAGCCTCTCCCCCCTCGGGGCTGTCCGCCAGTGGATCGGTGAATTGCCATTAGTGGTGCAGCTCCCGGTCATCATGTTATCGGCAGACTTTTTCCAGTACTGGGCCCACCGCGCCTTCCATCGTATCCCATGGCTCTGGAACTTTCACGCCGTCCACCATTCGGCGCAGAGTATGGACTGGATGTCTGGTGCCCGCATGCACTTCCTGGAAATTATCCTGATGCGCTCCATCACGGCCTTGCCGGTCTTAGCCCTTGGCTTCGCCCCGCTGGCCGTCGAAATCTACGTCTTGGTGGCTTACGTCTACACCACCTTAATCCACGCCAACATCGGCTGGCGGCTACCACTCATTCACCATTTCCTCGTCACGCCGCAGTTCCACCACTGGCACCACGGGGCCGAAAAGGAAGCCATCGACGTCAACTTCGCGATTCACTTCCCGTTATATGATCGCCTCTTCGGCACGTATTATTTGCCCAAGAACGAATGGCCCAAGGGTTACGGTATTGAAGGCCATCCAGTCCCGCAGGGCTATTGGGCGCAGCTGCTCCATCCGTTCCGGCGGAAGTAAGGTCGGCGCCGCCCC
>CAIYEN010000194.1 GCA_903925205.1 uncultured Opitutia bacterium
ACGAAGCAGGCGATGCTCGTGACGTAGATGATGTCTTCGCCGGCTGCGCAGAAACCGACCAGCAGGTAAGGCAGGCCAGCACCCGCGGCGCCTTTCAAGGCGTCGAGGGCGAAGACGAGGTTGCCGGGTCCTTTACCGAGCACGCGCTTGACGTTGGTCGCGCCGGGGTTGCCGGAACCTTCCTTGAGGATGTCCACGCCGTAGCGCTTCGAGACGAGCACGGCGAAGTTGACGGAACCCAGGAGGTATCCGACGAGTGCGCTGATCCCGAGGGCCGCGAACATCGCTTAGGCGTCGATCAGCTTTGCGCTGACGATCGCCGGGTTGCGGAGGATCTCAGCCAAGGCGGCGGCACCTGGAGCGGTGTCGAGCTGGTAGACTGCGAGCGCGTTCGCGCCGCCGGTGCGGCTGAGGGCCATGTTCGCAATATTGACGCGTTCCTTGGAGAGGAGGGTGCCGAGCGCGCCGATGATGCCAGGCTGGTCCTGGTTTTCGATGAGGAGCAGCTTGCCTTCGGGGACGAACTCGAGCGTGCGGCCGTTGATGGAGACGACGCGCGCGGACTGCGCCTTGCCGAGGACAGTGCCGGCGACGGAGACGGACTTGCCGCCCGCGAGGAGGGCTTCGACGAGGATGAGCTCCTTGTAGTCGGCTTCGGCCGAAGAGCGGATGGTCTGCACTTCGACGCCGAGGGCCTTGAGCTTGCTCGGGGCGTTGACGTCATTGACGCCTTCCACGATGCCGCGGAGGTAACCACGCTGGATGGAGCGGGCGATGGCGCCGGCCCCTTGGTCGGAGCCGGTACCGAAGGTGGTCAGGCGGAGCGCTTCGATGCGGCCCGGGGCGGCCAGCTGACGGGCGATGGCGCCGAGCTTTTCGGCGAGGGCCAAGAAAGGACGGATGCTCGAGAGCGTCTGCGAGTCGACGGAGGGCAGGTTGACCGCGTTGGCGGGCGAGCCGCCGCTGAGCACGGTGATCGCCGCTTCGGCCACTTCGACGCCGACGTTTTCCTGGGCTTCGGCCGTGGAGGCGCCGAGGTGCGGGGAGAGGTGGGCCTTGGGGAAGGCGCGGAGCGGGTGATCCTTGGCCATTGGCTCATCGACGAACACGTCGAAACCGCAACCGCCGCACTGGCCGGAAGCGAGCGCCGCCACGAGGGCCGCTTCGTCGATGATACCGCCACGGGCGCAGTTCACGATCTTCACGCCCTTCTTCATCTTGGCGAAAGCCGCGGTGTTGACCATGCCTTCGGTCTGCGGGGTCAGCGGCATGTGGACGGTGATGTAGTCGGAAAGCACGAACACTTCGTCGAGGGTCGACATCGTCACGCCGAGGGCCTTGGCGCGGGCTTCGGTGAGGTACGGGTCGTAGGCGAGCACCTTCATGCCGAAGGCGTTGGCGCGCTTGGCGACTTCGGCGCCGATGCGGCCGAGGCCGAGGATGCCGAGGTTCTTGCCGAAGAGTTCGGTGCCGGAGAGGGTCTTGCGGTCCCACTTGCCTTCGCGCATGGACTGGACGGCTTCAGGAACCGGGCGAGCTAGGGAGAGCAGGTGGGTGAAGGTCAGCTCCGCGGTCGCGATGGTATTACCCGAAGGGGTGTTCATCACGATGACACCGCGTTCGGTGGCGGCATCGACGTCGATGTTGTCGACACCCACCCCGGCACGGCCGACGCAAACGAGGCGCGGGGCGGCGGCGAGGACTTCGCGGGTGATCTGGGTCTCGGAACGGACCAAGATGGCGTCCACGTCGGCGACGAGGGCGAGGACCTTCTCAGGGGTCGAGCCATAGGCTTCGACGACCTCGTAACCCGGCTGGGCTTTGAGGAGGGCGACCCCGGTGGCGGAAATTTTGTCGGCGACGAGTACCTTAGGCATGGTGGTGGCTAATAAAGATTGGTTTGAGTCATAAATGCCCGACCTTGGCAATGGCAAGCCACTACCCCGGATTGGGCTGTCATAACTGCGGAGCCGGCCTAGAGCCGACGGTGGGCATAATCCGCCAATTCGTAACAATCCGGGCTCATTTCCTCGAGGAAACGGCAAGGGTCGAGGGGGCGGTAACCCTCACCCGAAACGGCAAAGCGTGGGGCGAAGAGGTAGAGCATGTTTTCGGCGCGGGTGCAGGCGACGTAGAACAAGCGGCGTTCCTCCTCGACGTCACCGTCCTCGATGGCCCGGGTCAGCGGGAGCAAGCCGTCCGCCACGCCCAGCAGGAAGACGATGGGAAACTCTAGACCCTTGGACTGGTGGATGGTCGTCAGGCGCAACATGTCCTGGTCGGGCTCGGGTTTCTTGTCCGAGGATTCGCCGTTGAGCAGCACGACTTGGGCCACGAGGTCGGTGAGTTCCTCGAACTTAGCGGCGAAACCAATGAGCCCCGTGAGGTCTTGTTCGCGGTCCTTCCAGTCGGGGAAGAGCGTCTTGAGGTGCGAGCCATACCAGCCCTCGATGCAGACGCGTGTGGTCTCGGCAGGGGTCCGGGTGACTTTCTCTTCCGAACGATCGCGGGCCGCGGTGAAGAGGTCGGCCGCCGGATTCGTCGGCGCGGGCTTCTGGCGGGCGGCTTCGATGCCCTCGAGCATATCCTCGAGCGTGATGGTCAGGTCGTTGAAATCGTCCTTCGCGGACTCCGGTACCTTCTTGAGCACGGCGGGGTCACGGAGGGCCCGGACCATGCCGCGGCCTTGGGCTTGCTCGACGTCCTTGGCGGCGCGGGTGATCTTGTCGGCGGCGACGGGTCCGACCTTGGGCAGCAGGCAGAGCAAGCGGGACAGCGCGACCTGGTCCGACGGGTTCTGGATGAAGCGCAGGTGGGCGAGCACATCCTTGACGTGGATGAGGTCGAAGAACTTATGGCCGCTGGTGATGACGAACGGCACGCCCAAGGCGTTCAGTTCCATCTGCAGTTCGAGCGATTGGTAGTGCGCGCGGTAGAGGACGTGGATGTCGGCCAGCGGGTGGCCTTCATTGTGCAGCTGGAGGATCTTGCGGCCGATCAGTTTGGCCTGTTGCGACGTGTCGCCGATGGTGAAGACCGTCGGTGGTTGGCCGCCCGGTCGCACGGCTTTGAGCCGGCGGTCGAAACCCTCGATGCGCGGCCGATGGCTCAGGATCTCATTGGCGAAAGCGAGAATCTCCGGCGTCGAACGGTAGTTCGTGTCGATGGTGTGGATCAGCGTGCCGGGATGCCGCGAAGGGAAGGCCACGATGTTTTCCCAGTCGGCCCCGCGCCACGTGTAGATGCACTGCGCGTCGTCGCCCACGGCCATGATCTGGTGGTGGGAGGCGAGCAGGTCGATGATGCGGCTCTGCAGGCGGTTGGTGTCTTGGAACTCGTCCACGAGCAGGTGCTGGAAGCGCCGGCGGTAGTGTTCCAGCGCCGCGGGGTCGTTCTCGAGCACGCGCAACCAGAGGACGAGCAGGTCATCGAAGTCGCAGACATTGCGCTCCTTCTTGGCGGCCTCGTAGGCGTCGCAGAACCCGACGAGCTTTTCGGGGCCGCCCTTCATCCAGTCGAGCCGCTCACTGATGACCTCGGCCACGGGCCGCAGCGTGTTGCGGGCGTGGGAATAGGCATCGAGGATGACCGCCGCTTTCGGGTTGGTCTTATCTTTAATGAAAGCCCCATCGGCGGCCTTCACGATCTCGGAGAAGAGCTGTTCGGATTCCTTCTGGTCGAGGATCGTGAAGTCAGGTGAACGGCCGGCCGCGAGGGCGTTGCGGCGGAGGATGCGTTGACCGATGGAGTGGAAAGTGCCGCCCCAAAACTGTCCGCGCGGGATGCCAGTGAGATCCTCGACGCGCTCGAGCATTTCCTTGGCCGACTTGTTGGTGAACGTCAGGAGGAGGATGTCCCAGGGCTTGGCCCCTTGGTGGAGCAGCCAGGCCACGCGGTAGGTCAGCGTGCGCGTCTTGCCCGAGCCAGCGCCGGCCAACACGAGCGCGGGGCCGGGAGGGGACGTCACCGCCGCGTACTGTTCCGCGTTCAGTTCGGCCCGGAAGTCGACAGGAGGCAGGCCGTCCACGGGTTATTGGGTCAGCGTCGGGCGACGGGCGAGCAGGCCAAACTTCACGGCTTGTTCATCGGCCCGGTAGGACGAGCGGACGAGCGGGCCGGATTCCACATGCTTAACGCCGGCGGCGAGCGCGAAGGTTTTCCATTCCGCGAATTCATCGGGATGGACCCAGCGGTCGATGGGGGCGTGTTCCTTACTGGGCGAGAGGTATTGGCCAATCGTGAGGATGTCTACTTGGGCGGCGGCGATGTCCTTGATGAGCTGCGCGACCTCGTCCTTTTGTTCGCCGATGCCCAGCATGATGCCAGTCTTGGTGACGAAGTCGCGGGACTTCGCATGCTTGAGCACCCAGAACGAACGGTCGTAGCGGGCGGTCTTACGAACCGGGCGCTGGAGGCGTTCCACGGTTTCCAGGTTGTGGTTGAGAATGTCGGGACGGGCGTCGAGCAGGGTGTCGAGGTGCTCCTGTTCGCCACGGAAGTCAGCGGGTAGGACTTCAATCGTGGTGGTCGGGCAACGGTGGCGGGTGGCCCGCACGGTGGCGGCCCAAACGGAAGCGCCGCCGTCCTTCAGGTCGTCGCGGGCGACGGACGTGATGACGACGTGCTTCAGGTTCATGAGCGAGATGGACTCGGCGACGCGGGCGGGTTCACCGAGGTCGAGCTCGCTGGGGCGGCCAGAGAGGACGGCGCAGAAGGTGCAGGACCGGGTGCAGACGTTGCCGAGGATCATCACGGTCGCGCTGCCGCGGGACCAGCATTCGCCCATATTGGGGCACTGGGCGGACTGGCAGACCGTGTGGAGCTTGTGCTCATCGACGTTCTTCCGGGTCTCCAGGTAGTCGGGACCAGTGGGAAGCTTGGCGCGGAGCCAGTCGGGTTTGCGGGCGGACTCGATCATCGGAAAGCCCACCATTATCCGAATCGGCCGTTTTTCAACCCTACAAAGAGAAAGGGGCGCCTTCCTTGCGGAAGACGCCCCTGGGCTATGCTATATCCTAAGAGTTTACCCTAATTAGAAGGTCTTCTTGAGCGTCACGGCCGTGATGCCTTCGTAGGTACCGGCGTAGGTGCCGCTACCGTTAGAATAGGCCAGGGTGCCAGTGAAGCCGAGGACCGGGTAGGACAAGGCGATGGAGTAATCCTTGTCGGTGGAGGCAGCGTTCTTGCCGTCGGTGATACCGTAGTGGAGGCCGAGCGAGAGGCCCTTCACCGCAGCGACGTCGTAGGCGTAGTTCAGTTCGTAGTACTTCGTGCCCGAGCCCGCGATACCGAAGTAGGCGGTCGTGGCGTACGAGATCTTGGCGGTGAGGCCGTAGGCGGTCGCCGAAACATTCAGCTCGCTCGTGTTGAGGGAGGAGTTGCCTTCGTAGATGTAGCCGATGTAGCCGACGGAACCAGCGATGTCCTTCGTGAAGTTGAAACCGTAAGCCGCATAGGCGTCGAGTTCGAGGGTCGCAGTGCCCCAGCTGACATTCGAGGCCCAGACGCCAGCCGAGAGGCCAGAGGTGTGCGCGACGTCGAAGCCGCCCTGGACGGCAGTCTTACTCGCATTCTGCGTGATGCCGCGGAAGACGTAGTCGGAGGTGAAGGCTAAGTTACCCGACGTGGTGAGCGCCGGGGCCGGAGCTGCCGCCTGGGCCATGGCCGAGGCAGCGGTGAGGGTGAGGAGTGACAGGAGGGAGGTGTGTTTCATAGCACCTGCCTTTATGCTCAACCTGTGCCAAAGTTCGGGTGACCCCCGTGATCTAGAATAATCAGACGCTTTTTTGACACAAATCCGTTGGGGCCTGCTAAATTATAGGCAGATATGCCAAAAGTTAGCCAATTATCGCTGCTGCAAGGCCTTTTCGTAACACGCCACGTGGGCTTGGGCAGATTTGCGCCAACTAAACTCTTCCCGCATCGCCTGTTTTTGGGCGGAGATAAAGTCTTCGGGGCGAGCGTAGAGCGCTAAGGCCTGCTCGATGGCCCATTCGACGGCCCCCACGTCGGTGTGCTGGAAGACGATGCCCGTGCCTTGGCGCTTCGTCCCGTTCCAGTGCTGGACTGTGTCGGCAAGTCCACCCGTGGCGCGGACGATGGGGAGCGTCCCGTAGGCCATTGAATACATCTGGTTGAGTCCGCAGGGCTCGAAACGGCTCGGCATCAGGAAGAAATCACAACCCGCTTCAATCCGATGGGAGAGCGCGTGATCGTAGCCGATGCGGACGCCCACGCGTCCGGGGAAGTTGTCGGCGAGGCGGCGGTATTCTTGTTCGAGCCCACTGTCGCCGCTACCGAGCAGTACGAATTGTAGACGCCCCGCGCGGAGGAACTTCGGGAGCGCCTGGACCGCAAGGTCGAGGCCTTTTTGATCCCAGAGACGGGAGATGACGCCAATCAGCGGGGTGGGCGGTTCGGTGTTCAGCTTGAATTCCTTCTGGAGGTCGAGCTTGCACGCGCGCTTCCCGCTGAGGTCTTGCCCGCTGAAGTTTTGGGCCAAGTGCTTGTCTTTGCGGGCATCCCATTCGTCGAGGTCGACGCCGTTGAGGATGCCGTCGAGGCGGGCTTGCCGTCGCTGCACGACGTCCTGGAGGCCGAAGCCAAAGGCCGGCGTGAGGATTTCCTGCGCGTAAGTCGGGCTGACGGTGATGATGCGCGTGGCGTGAAGAATGCCGCCTTTAAGGAAGTTCACGCCGCCCAGGCATTCGAGTTCTTCGGGTTTAAACAGCCATTCGGGCAGGCGTAAGAAAGGCAGGATGCGACGACTCAGGAGCCCTTGGTGTTGCAGGTTATGGATTGAGAGCACCGACGCGCTGCGTCCGAGCGGCGAAGGCTTTAGGGTCGTGTTGAGTAGCACGGGCACCAGCCCCGTCGTCCAATCGTGGCAATGAATGACATCGGGAATCCAGTTGAGCTTCAGGCAGGCATCAAGGGCGGCACGCCCAAAGAAACCGGCGCGTTCGGCGGTGTCTTCGCGGGCGGGGTAGATCTCGCGGGCCCCGTAGTAATCTTCGTGCTCGATGAACCACACCTGCGCCGTCGGCGCGAGGTTAACGGAGCGGACGCGACAGGCCGCTTTGGCGGGGTCGCCACCCACTTCTACCTTGAGCGAATCCAGCAGCGTGCCCATCTGCTCACGTCCCGGGACGGAGCCATAAAGCGGGGTGACCACGCGGACGTCATGGCCGAGGGCGGCGAGGTTTTTCGCCAGGGCGGACGTAGCGTCCCCTAATCCGCCAGCCTTCGACCAAGGGGCGATTTCCGGCGTGATGTGGAGAATCTTCATGCGGGGGAGGACGGCCGTCGTCCGAGACGGTTAAGCAGAGGAACGCAGGCGAGTAGCACCAAAAAGGCAAGCAACATGGCGGCGTTGCCGGCGAAATCATGCACCGTGCCGAAGGAAGAGAAGCCGACGCTGCCCGGTTCCAGTCCGCTGTAATCGCGGTCCAGCGAGCGTGAGCCGTTGTTCATCGCATGGAACGCCAGGTAGGTGTTGCGGCCGATATTCAGCAGAATCGCCGTGCCAGCCGAGAGCACAATCATCGTGATGCGGCGGAGCAGCGACCCGACAAACCCGCCTTCCAGAAAGATAGCACCTAAGAAGGCACCGACGAAGACGCAGGCCGAGAACGAGCGAATCCCGGAGCAGGCATCCGCGACGCCGACCGCATCGTTGTTGGCGAAGATGATGGTGTTGCCACTGACGCGAATCGCGTGGTCCGTCGCCCGCAGGATGCCGGAGACGATTTCCGTGACGTTCGTGAGGAGTTCGCCTTTGATGCGGTTATCGACGAGGTAAAGGAACGGACCCGAGATGATCCAGACGCCGGCCGGGAACAGCATCAGTCCGACCGCTGCGACGCGGGCGCGACCTGTGGCTTCGCTCTGTTGGGGCCCTTGGACGGAAAGGTAGGTGCAGCCTAAGGCCGTGCCGACGAAACCGAAGGCGATGGCTAAGGTCGGCACGACGCCCGTTCCCGTGATGGCACGGGCGGCGGCACCGAGGGCAAAGGTCAGGAGCGCCGTGAACGTCAGGGCAACGACGAGACGCAGGTGCCAGGGGCGGCTCGCCGGACCGGGGATCGAGCGACTCCCGCTGAGCCAAGCGCGCAGTTCTTCCCAGCGGTCCCAGAGGACGTAGCCCGAGAAGACGGGCACGAGGTAGCCAAAGGTGTAGTCGTCTTTCGTGCTCCAGATGGCCCATTGGTCCCAGGCGGTGAAGGCCGCTAGGCCGATGAGCAGCCAGCCGAGTCCTCGCGTCGTGGCGTCGAGGGCAGGGGCGGGCGTGGGCTGTGCTTCCGTCGACATCAGAACCGTGGCACGGCCGCCAAGAGGGTCTTGGTGTAGGCGTGTTGCGGGTTGCCGAGGATGTCCGCCGGTATGCCTTGTTCGACGATCTTTCCCTTGGACATGACGAGAATATGGTCGCTGACGTGTTCGACGACGGCGAGGTCGTGCGCGATGAAAAGGTAAGTGAGGCCGAGCTGCTCCTGCAGGTCCTGGAGGAGGTTGACGACTTCGGCCTGGACGGAAACGTCGAGTGCCGAAACGGGCTCATCGCAGATGATGAGTTCGGGCTGGACGGCGAGCGCACGGGCGATGCCGATGCGTTGGCGTTGGCCGCCGGAGAATTCGTGCGGGTGGCGACGGAGGTGCTCGGGCGGTAACTTGACGTCACGGAGGAGCTCGGCGCAGCGTTGTTCACGCTCAGACTTTGACATGCCCGGGAAGTGAATTTCCAACGGCTCGGACAGGATGCCCAGCACGTCCGAACGCGGGTTGAGCGAATTGTAGGGGTCTTGGAAGATCATCTGGACCTTCTTGCGCCAAGGCAGGAAGGCCGCGTTGCCGAGGCTTCCGATGTCGGCGCCTTGGTAGAGGATCTGGCCAGCGGTCAGCGGGGCGAGTTTGATGATGGCCTTGCCGGTGGTGCTTTTGCCGGAGCCGGATTCGCCCACCAAGCCAACTGTCTTGCCTTTGGGGATGGTGAAGGAGATGCCATCGACCGCGCGCTTAGGTTCGGCACTCTGGAAGAACCAGTTGGCCCGACCGGGGTAATGCACCGAAAGGTCACGGATCTCGAGGAGGGCGGTAGGGGCGGTGCTCACGACTTGGAAAGTTCTTCGCTGAGGGTGGTTAGGCGACGGCGCCGTTGGCCGAGGCGCGGGATGCAGGCAATGAGTCCCTTGGTGTAGGGGTCCGTCGGGTGATTCATGACATGTTCGGCGGTACCGCTCTCGACCACGCGGCCATGGCGCATGACCTGCACGTGGTCGGCAAAGTTGGCGACGATGCCGAAGTTATGCGTGATCATGAGGATGCTCATGCCCCGCTCCTTGCGCAGGCGCCCGAGCAAATCCATGATTTCTTTCTGGATCGTGACGTCGAGGGCCGTCGTCGGCTCATCGGCGACCAGAATGCGTGGGTTGCAGGCCAAGGCCATGGCGATCATGGCGCGTTGCTGCATGCCGCCGGAAAGCTCGTGGGGGTACTGGTTGGCGACTTTACGTGGGTCGTTGATATGGACCTCTTCGAGGGCCTTAATCACGGCCGCTTCGACGTCGGTAACCTCATGGCGGTGGATGCGGACGGCCTCACCGATCTGGAAGCCAATCGTATAGACGGGATTCAAGGAAGTGCCGGGGTCTTGGAAGACGTAGGCGATTTCCTTGCCGCGGACCTTGGAGATGGCGGTCTCGTCGAGGGCCAGGAGGTCGCGCCCATCGAGCCAGGCTTGGCCGGTGATGGTGCAGGTCGGCTCGCCGGGCAGCAGGCGGGTCAGGGCTAGGGCTGACACGGACTTGCCGGAGCCGGATTCGCCGACGACCGCGAGGACTTCGCCTTGGCGGAGTTCGAAACTCACGTGAGCCGAGGCCACGGTCTCCTTCCCGCCGGAGCGGAAGGTGACCCCGAGGTCCTGGACTTTCAGGAGGGGAGCGGCGGACATGGTGGGGACGTTAGGCTTTAGGGGCGGGGAGGGGAAGGAAGAACCGCGGTCAGTTCACCCGGTGCTTGTCATGCACGACGGACTTGGGTTCGCCGCGTTTGAGGCCCGCACGGAAGTCAGCCAGCGTCTTTTCGCGTTCGGCAGGGTCGATCCAGTAAAGGCCGTAGGTCATCGGCTCGTCGCCGCTCCGGACGTCAAAGGCCGCAGGAAATTTCACCCAGTTCCAGTGGCCCACCCGGTAGCCAGGCACTCGCCAGCCCGGGATAAAGTCAGCTTCCTCGTGCATGATGTTTTGGATGCGGAAGGAGAGTCGGATCATGTCGTCCTCCTTCGTGGCCACGCGAAAGTCATCGATGAGCTTGGAGAGTTCGGGGTTATCAATGCCTGTGATATTGTTCGTCTGCCGTTTGGGGACGCGGCGTCCGTCCGGGAGTTTTTCCAGTGCGTTGTCCGTATGGTGCGATTCCCAGAAGGCGGGAATACGGCTCGAGACGCTCCATGCCCAGAAGCAGATGTCATGGTTCTTTTCCATGACTTTCCGGTACATCGTGGTGTGCTCGAGGGTCTCCGGGACGTATTCGACGCCGCACCGCCGCGCCGACTCGATGAGCGTTGCGAGCATCTTACGCCGGTCGGTCGTGTCAAAGGTCAGGCGGAAGGAGAGGCGGCGGCCGGCAGCATCTTGGAGGATGCCGTCGGGTCCGACGATCGTGTAGCCGGCCTTGGCGAAGGCAGCCCGCGCGAGTTCGGGGGAATAGCGACGCGGCCGGATGGAGGGGTCGGTATATTGGCCGAGGCCTTCGCTGAATTGGTTCAGGCGCTCGTAGTCGCCACGGTAGAAGCCGTCGATGACCCGCTGGAAATCCGTGGCATGCTGCAAGCCGACGCGGACGTCCCGATTATCGAGGCCTGGCTTTTGGGTATTGATATAGAGGCCGTAGGGCGGGCGGGGGATGTCGTTGTAGAATTGGACCTTGGTGAGGTAGCCCAGCTGGTAAGCAGGCTTTTCGTTGGTGCCGTACCAGAAGCGCGGCAGGCCGATGAGCATGAAGTCCAGTTCGCCCGCCATGAGCGACTCGTAGGCGTTGTCCATCTCCCGGATGACGAGGTGCTGGATGGTGTCGGGGTTGAAGCGGTAGCGATAGAAGCGGCGCTCGTCCGCCCACCAATGGACCACGCGTTGTAATGTGATGGAGTGGTTACGGCGAAAGCCGTCGGCGGGGACATAGTAGGGCCCCGTCGTTGGCTGTTGGCGGTCGTTGTAGCGCTTGAGGTAGTCGGGGCCGAAATCTTTAAAGAACTCACGGGGGGTGGGGCGCAGGTCACCGAGCCACTCGAGTTGGCGGGGGCGGAGTCGGGGGGCGTGGACGGCGATGGTGTGGTCGTCGTAGCGGGTGATGCCGGCGAATTCTTTCGAGTAGAAGTCTGCGTACCAGTCCGCATCGGCCCAGGGGGAGCGGAAGAAGTAGAACGAGTAGAAGAAGTCGTCGGCCGTGACCGGTTGCCCGTCGGTGAAGCGAGCCTGCGGGTCGAGTCGGAAGTAGGCGGTGAGGCCATCCTTCGAGAGGGCCCAGCGCACGGCGATGGCTGGGATCGGTTCGTCGGTGTTGGGGTGTGCGGCGAGGAGTCCGAGGTCGTTGTTCTCGTAGAGGTCTGCGCGGAAACCATTATTTGCATTGGCACCGACGCGCCGCAGGGTGGGCGGTGTGGTGATGACCATCTGGTGCAACGTGCCGCCACGGATGGCCCGTGGGTCGGCGAATTCCGGTTGCTCGGCGCCATCTTTCCAGTCGAGGTCCTTCGGCAGGTCGCTGGGTTGGGCGAAGTGGAAGAACTCCGGATGCTGCTGGTAGAATTCAGCTGCGCGCGGGTCGCGGTAGGTCTCGGCGAGGGCCGAAGCCGCGCCCAGTAAACTGAGGAAGAAGAGGCCGAAGGTTCTCATTTCTGGACGCGTTTGATGTCGAAGGCTTCCTGGAGGCCTTCGCCGATGGAATTAATCATGACCATGAGGCCGACGAGGCAGGTGAGTGCCGGGGTGAGGATCCACCAAGACCTCCAGTTCTCGCGGCCTTGGTGCAGTAAGTCGCCCCACGAAGGTTCGGTCGGCGGCAGGCCAAAGCCGAGGTAGTCGAGCGCCGAGAGCGAGAAGACGAGGCCGTGCAGGGTGAAGGGAAGGGTGGTCAGGATGACCGTGGCGCAGTTGGGCAGGATGTGCTTCCAGAGGATGCGGAAGTGGCCGGCACCCAGCGTGCGGGAGGCGTTGACGTAGTCGCGGGCGGAGACTTGGTAGGCGGAAGCGCGCAGTTGTTGGGCCAAGCCAATCCAGGAGAAGGCGACCAGCAGCAGGGCGAGGAAGGTCAAGCTGGGCTCCAAGATGCTCGAAAGGAAGATGATGGCGTAAAGGAACGGGATATTGGACCAGACCTCCATGACGCGCTGGAGAATCAGGTCGAAGAGGCCACCGAAGTAGCCCATCGCCGCCCCGAGCAGGAGGCCGACGGCATACACCGCAGGAAGGTAGAGCGCCGCCGCCAGGAGCAAGAGGCGGAAACCGCCCCAGAGGCGTGCGAGGATGTCGTGGCCTGATTCGTCCGTGCCCAGCCAATGCCCATCTTGGCCCGGTGCGCATGGCGAGGGGATCATGGTGTAGAGTGCGCCCCGCGGCGTCCAATCGTGTGCGTTGCCCGTTGGCCAAGTGAAGTCGACCTTGCCGTCGACGAACTTCGCGCGGGCGACGGTGCTGCCGTCGACGATGACCTTGGCGTCGCCCGATAACTGGCCGTTGACGATGGTCCAAGAACGCGCCCGGGTGCCGTCGGGGTTGAGTGTGAAGATGCGGCTTTCTTCGATGATGCCGCGGGGTTCACACCATTTTCCGGCGGTATCTTGGTGGACGGCGGGCATGACTTCACTGACCTCATCGGGGGCGAAGGGAATGGGTGGCATGAGCACCCAGCCGCGGCCATCGGCGGCCACTTGCTTTGCGAGTAGCCGGTACTTGGGTTCGGCTTCGCCACTGTAGCCGAGTTCCTTCGCTGCGATGAAGCCGGCGAAGACGGGGAAGCGCCAGCGGCCATCGATTTGGAGCGCCAGCGGACGGTTGCCGACCAGCAAGGGGCCGAGCAGCGCGAGTACCGTGAGAATGCTCAGGGCTAAGAAAGACCACCAGCCGGCCCGGTGATGACGAAAGCGCTCGAGGCGTCGCCGCGTGATGGGGTCGAGCCAGTTCATGCTTTCTTATCGAAGCGGATGCGCGGATCAGCCGCGGCCACGCAAAGGTCGGAGACGATGTTGCCGAGGAGCATCGCTAGGCTGGAGAGGGTGAGGAGTCCGAGGAAAACCGGGAAGTTGCGGTGGGACAGTGCATCGAAACCGAGCAGGCCCATACCGGGGATGTTGAACGTCACTTCGATGAGGAAGGCCCCCGTGAGGAAGAAGCCCAGGTTGTGTCCAAAGGTCGCGGCGATGGGGATCAAGGAATTACGGAGCGCATGGACGTAGACGATGCGGCGGAAGCCGACGCCTTTCGCGCGGGCCGTGCGGACGTAGTCGGCACCGAGGTTTTCCAAGAGACCGTTGCGGGTGAAGAGTGTGAGTGCGGTGAAGGAACCGATGGTCATGCACGCGAGCGGGAGGACGGTATGTTGGAGGCGCGCGCCCCAAGTGAGGCTATCCCAGGCGAAGCCCTTGGTGGGGAACCAGCCGAGTTGGAAGCAGAGAATCTGGAGTAGAGCGACCGCCAGGATATAGCCCGGAATTGAGTAGAGAATGAACAGGACTTGGGACGTCAGGGTATCAAACCAGCTATCGCGCTTGAGGGCTTTAAGGACGCCGAGGGGGATGGAAATGCCATACGCGATCGCCATCGTCCAGAAACCAAACCACAGCGAGAGGGGGAGGCGCGCCTTGATTTCGTCCCAGACCGGTTTGTCGGATTCCGTCGATGAACCGAGGTTGAGTTGGAGCACGCCCGCGAGCGAAGGGTGAAAGGCGACGATGCGTACGGACTTGTCAGGGTCGTCGGGGAGGGGGGCGGCTTCCGCCTTCCAGCCGTCCCGGGGACTGCCGTCGGGGTTGCGCACCCGAAAGGCTTGGCCCTCGGCGGTCACCTTAATCTTCACCGTGGAGCCGGGCTTAGTGTCGTCGGTGACTTCCAGTTCGGCAACGCCCTTGGCGTCCAGACGGGCCGTCGCTTGGAGGGCGGGGCCGGGCCAGACGCCCAGCCAGATTGCATAAGCTTCTAGGAGAGGGCGGTCGAAGCCGTAGCGGCGCTTTAAGTTGTCGAGTTCTTCGGGGGAGGCTGGTCCCGTCGGACGGGCCTTCCCGCCTCCCCGCTTTTGGTCCGCCTGTTGGCGTTCGGCCATGGCTTGTTCGATGGGGCCGCCAGGGACGAAGCGGGTAAAACAGAACGCAACGAAGGTAATCCCAATGAAAGTCAAAGGGAGGAGCAGCAACCGTCTGAGGACGTAGTCGCGCATGAGGGGAGGTCTTTAAGGCAACGACTAGAAGTGAGGGGTCAACCCGAAAGGACTCGGCTTGCTCTGTGGGTAGAGGGGGGGTATGGATGTGGCGTGTCTGTACCCCAGTTCCTGTTTCTCATGCTCGGTCTCGCTCTATTAGCACCGGGCCTGTTCCTCCTGGTCTTTCTCTGGCGCGGTTTTCGCCGAGACGACTCCATGAGTTGGGGGTACTGTTTTATGCAGACCCTTTGCTGGTGTTTCGTCCGGGTCTTTTATCGCGTGGAAGTCCGTGGCTTGTCGAATATCCCCGCAACGGGCGGCGCCTTGATTGTTTGTAATCACGTTTCGTATGTCGACGTGGTCGTGCTCGGCGTGCTTTGTCCCCGACCGATTCGCTACCTCTCTTGGGAGGGGTTTGAGCGAAACCCAATCTTGAGTAAGTTGACGCGCCTGATGCGGACTATTCCGGTCGCGGAAGAGAAAGCTAAGGACGCCATCCAGAAATCGGCCGATGCCCTCAAGGAGGGCGAGCTGGTGTGTATCTTTCCCGAAGGGAGTCTCACGCGCAACGGCGGCGTCTTGCCGCTGCGTCGCGGGTTTGAGTTGATCGCACGGCGGGCGAACGTGCCCATCGTCCCCGTGGCGATGGATGGCTTATGGGGTTCGATCTTTAGCCACCTCGGCGGAAAGTCTTTCTTCAAGTGGCCGAAGCATTTTCCGCGCCCAATCGCCGCTGTCATCGGGAAGCCTTTTCCTGCCTCCGAGCATGCTCAGACGCGCCTGCGCTTGCTGGAGCTGGCCGAGGAAGCTTTCGCGCTGCGTCCCTCGCTCCGGGGGCACTTGGGGCGGGAGGTCATCTTCGGCTTGGCGGCCAAAGGAGGTAAGCCCGCGCTCATCGACCGCACGGGCGCTCGGCGGGAGTTCTCGGGGACGCTGTTGTTGTCGATCGCCTGGGTCGTCGCTAAACGCTTGCGCCACGCCACGCCCGCGCACCGCGTCGCCATCGTCTTGCCCCCCGGGGTGGCTGCTACGGTCGCCAATTTGGCCTGCGTTTTGGCGGGTAAGGTCCCCGTTAATTTGAACTTCACGCTCGGGCGGGAACAGGTCCAGTCGTGCTTACAACGTGCGGAGGTGGATTTGGTCATCACGGCCGAAGCCTTTAAGGAGAAACTCAGCGCAAAGTTCCCCGACTTCCCGTGGGGCGATCGGGTGCTCGACATCGCCGCCGAACTTCAGTCGTTGCCCCGCTGGCAAATCGCTTGGCGGATGGCTTTGGTGCGGGCCTTGCCGGCTCGCTTGCTTCCGCTCGTCGTGGGCGTGCCGTCCCGCGGGGGCGATGCCGAAGCGGCCTTGTTGTTCACGAGTGGTAGCTCCGGCGAGCCGAAAGGGGTCGTGCTTTCCCACCGTAATATTTTGGCCAACTTGCGGCAAATCGAAGATGCCGACATCTTGCCTTCGTCCGCCGTATTGCTTTCCAGCCTGCCGGTCTTCCATAGCTTCGGTTTCACCGTGGGTCTCTGGTATTGCCTCTCGCGTGACGGCACGCTGGTCACCCTGCCGTCGCCGCTCGATACGAACGGCGCCATCAAGGCTATCAAGGAAGAGCACGTGACGGTCACGGTGGGGACGCCGACGTTCCTCCGTCCTTACTTGCGCCGTGCCACCGCGGAAGACCTCAAGTCCCTGGAGTGGGCTGTCGTGGGGGCGGAGAAGCTGCCCGATGACTTGGCCACGGGCTTCACGGAGCAACTGCAGACGCCGATGCTCGAGGGCTATGGTATCACCGAGACCAGCCCGGTGCTCGCGGTCAACGTCCCCGACAAGGCCGAAGACGAAGCCCCCAACGGAATCTGGACGGGTAATGTCCGTGGATCCGTCGGTCGGCCCGTCATTGGCGTGGCGGTGCGTTTCGTTGATGTCGAAACCGGCGCGGAAGTGCCGCCGGGGCAGGTGGGCTTATTGGAAGTCCGCGGCGCCAATGTCTTTACGGGCTACCTCGGTGACCCCGGGCGGACGGCTGAGGCAAAGGTTAATGGCTGGTATCGGACGGGTGACTTAGCGCGTTTGGATGATGATGGCTTTTTGCACCTCGCAGGGCGGCTTTCTCGCTTCTCCAAGATTGGGGGCGAGATGGTCCCGCATGGCACCGTCGAGCAGGCTTTACTGAAGGCTTTGAACTTACAGTCGGCCTCGGAGGTGCTGCTGGCCGTTTCGGCCGTCAGCGATCCGGCCAAGGGTGAGCAATTGGTGGTCCTGCATGCTGTCGATTTGGATCCCGATGCCGTCCGCGCCGCCTTGGCGGCCGAGGGCTTGGCGAACCTTTGGATTCCGAAGGTGTTCAAGAAAGTACCCGGCATCCCGATTTTGGGCACGGGGAAGCTGGATTTGAACAAGCTACGCCAACTGGCACAGGGTTGACGCGGTTTTGGCTCGCTTGTGGCTTAGGGTAGGGGTGTCCTACTTTACCGCACATGCCTAAGAAAAAGAAGCCTGCTCCTAAGTCCGCTGCCCGTCGACCGGTCAAGCCGGCCCCGAAGGCCAAGCCCAGCGGTAAAACGGCCGTCAAGAAAGCTCCGCCCGTGGCTTCGGCCGCTCCCGGCATCCCTACGGTCGCGGCGTTTCGCGAGGCGATTCTACGCCACCTGAAAAGCACCTTTGCCCGGGATCCGTTCACGGCCACCCGCAACGATTGGTGGTCAGCCACCTGTATGGCTGCCCGCGACTTGATGCTGGAACGCTACATCGCGACGCAGTCAGTGCATGCGTCGAAAAACGTCCGCCGCGTTTATTACCTCTCCCTGGAGTATTTGATGGGCCGGGTGCTCTCGAATAACTTGGTGAACCTCGGCCTGCGCGAAGTCGCCGGCGCAGCCTTAAAAAGCCTTGGGCAAGATCTGGAGTCGGTAACGGAAGAAGAAGCGGACATGGGCCTCGGCAATGGTGGCCTGGGCCGTCTTGCCGCCTGTTTCTTGGATTCGTTAGCGACGATGGATATCCCCGCGATCGGTTACGGCATCCATTATGAATTCGGCTTGTTCCGGCAGACGTTCGTCCAGGGACGTCAGGTCGAAGTCGCGGACGCTTGGTTGGCCAATAACAACCCTTGGCTTATCCGTCGGCCAAATTTCCGTGTCCGCGTTCCGCTCTACGGCCGCGTCCAACAAAACGTCGACGACCGTGGCAATCACCGGGCCGAACTTGTCGACACGCGCGACCTCGTCGGGGTGCCTTGGGATATCCCCATTGCTGGCTTTGCGGCGAGCAGCGTGAACTTCCTGCGCCTCTGGGAATCCAAGGCGACGACGGAATTCGATTTTCGGGCCTTTGACCGGGGTGGGTACGTTGAAGCCGTCCGTGAGCGCGATGCGAGCGAAACGATTTCCAAGGTGCTGTATCCGAACGACAGCACCGAAAGTGGTAAGGAGCTCCGCCTGGTTCAGCAGATTTTCTTCGTGTCTTGTTCGCTGCAGGACATTTTGCGTCGGCACCGCCGTCTCAACCCGAATTTCACAAACTTACCCGAGAAGGTCGCGGTCCAGCTCAATGACACCCATCCCTCGATTTCGGTGGCGGAGATGATGCGCCTGCTCATCGACGTTGAACGCGTAGGTTGGGATGAGGCGTGGTCGGTTTGCACCCGCGTTTTCAGTTACACCAACCACACCCTGTTGCCCGAGGCCCTGGAGACTTGGTCCGTGCCGCTGTTTGAAAAGGTCCTGCCGCGTCACCTTGAGATCATCTACGAGATCAACCGCCGCCACCTCCGCGAGGTGGATGACCGCTGGCCGGGCGATGACGCCAAGAAGGAGGAGCTTTCCATTATCCAAGAGGGTTCCGTCAAGCGTGTGCGCATGGCCCACTTAGCCGTGGTCGGTTCGCACCATGTCAACGGCGTGGCCGAACTGCACACCCGCTTGTTGCGGGCGCATCTTTTCCCAGGCTTCGATGCCCTGTGGCCTAATAAGTTCGTTAATGTGACCAATGGCGTGACGCCGCGGCGCTGGATTCGTGGCTGTAATCAGCCCCTTGCCGCCTTGTGCGATGAAGTGGCGGGGACGGGCTGGGAGAAGCAGTTGAGCCAGCTCCAGGCCTTGGACGCTTTGGCCGATAAGCCCGCCTTCCAAGACCGTTTCCTGGCCATCAAACATGCCAATAAGGTCAAGCTGGCGGCCCGCATCAAGGAATTGGTCGGGGTCGAGGTTTCGCCCGATGCTTTGTTCGATGTGCAGATCAAGCGACTCCATGAGTACAAGCGCCAGCACCTTAACCTGCTGCACATTCTCCATCTTTATCGAAAGATTCTCAATAATCCGGACGCACATGTGCAGCCGCGGGTATGTATCTTCGGTGCGAAGGCCGCCCCGGGCTACGCCTTGGCTAAACACATCATCCATGCGATCAATCGCATTGGTGCGGTCATCAATAACGATCCGCGCGTGCGGGGCTTGCTGAAGGTCGTCTTCCTCCCAGATTATCGCGTCTCGCTCGCTGAGCAGATCATCCCGGCGGCCGATTTGTCCGAGCAGATTTCCACCGCCGGTAAGGAAGCCTCGGGTACGGGTAATATGAAGCTCGCCCTGAACGGGGCCGTCACCATCGGCACCATGGATGGGGCGAACGTCGAGATCCATGAGGAAGTCGGGGATGAAAACATCTTTATCTTCGGCCTGCAGGTCGAAGAGGTCGCAGAGCTCTACGCCCGCGGATATTCCCCCGAGGCGGTCTTGCACTCGGATCCGGAGTTAGCGGCCTTGTTGGATTGGCTCCGCTCGGATGCCTTTACGCCGGAGCAACCCGGGGCCTTATCGCCGGTCGCCGATTCGCTCGTTGCCGGGGGTGACCCCTACCTCGTGCTGGCCGATTTCCGGAGCTATGTGGAAGCGCAGGGCAGGGCGGAGCAGGCTTTCGCCAATCGCCGCCGCTGGGCCGCCATGGCCATTCGTAACGTTGCCCGTTGCGCTAAATTCTCTTCGGATCGGTCTATTGCCGACTACGCCAAGCACATTTGGCAGGCCAAACCCCAGCCTATTCCCCGTTAAGTCAGGGTTGAGGTCGGGCGGGAAACCTCTCAATCTCTCGGGGTCGTGTCCTTCCGCCCCTCCACCATCGCCTTCCTGGTCGCTTGTGCGTCTGGGTGGCTGTGCCTGGCTTCGGCGGTCGAGAAGCCCAAGGTCTCTGGGTATACCGTGACGGCCGAAGGGGGCGTCGAAGGGACCCAAGTCATCCGTTACGATTCAGAGGGCCGTCCCGTCGACCCGAACGCGCCGATGGCGCCGAAGACAACCGTGGGCGGAACGCGTCCACCCGACCGGTCACCTGGGGCTACTGCGTCGGGTCAAGGTGCCTCCAAGGTGGAGTCAACAGGCGGTGCGCCGCAGGGGATGGTTTCGGCAGATGGTCGTCCCCTGAATGGTTTTTCGATGAGCGGGAAGAGTCCGTTCAGCAATGGGAAGAAGGAAGTTGATCCCAACGTGGATGTGAACTCCGCGCTGAAGAATGCCGCCAAGGGCTCTAATCTCATCGAGAAGCGCTATGACACCAAGACCGCGGAACTCGGCGGTGACCGTCCGTACTCCCGGGAGAATTTGGTCACCATGGATACGTGGAGCGGCAAGTTTGATACTTTTGGTCGGAAGAAAGCTGAACTCGATTTGGTCGATTCGTTTGAGCGCGGCAACGCCCAGGAGAAGAACCTGATTGAAGTGAAGTCTGTCGAGCGCCCAACATCGCCTTGGTC
>CAIYEN010000195.1 GCA_903925205.1 uncultured Opitutia bacterium
CAGGTCCATGCCGGAGATGACCGGAGTGTCGCGGACGCCGAGCAGATCGGACAACTGCGCCAGACGAGGTCCTTCGGCACGGATCCAAAAGACCTCCCACGGATCGTCGGCCACCGCGCCATGTTCGTGCGGGTGATGGCAATTGATCCAGACCAAATCGCCGCGTCGGACCTGATGCGTGCGGCCGGCGATACGCGTCCATCCTTTGCCGCGCAGGCAGAGGATGAGTTCATGTCCCGGGAAGTGGTCGCGCTTGATATGATGCTCTGTGCCGGCGAGGAGATGGCCCGCGCGGGGCACGGTGTAGAACACCTCCTGGTGGGACGGATTCGGGGTCGCGTAGAGCGAGACCGGGAAGCGGTTGGCGACGGGGGGCTGGGCCATGGTAGGATAATACAACCTGCCGGTCGGGGCTTGCCATTTAAAACTGCCAGCTTCGGCGTAGAATAACCCCCAGATGAATCAGCCGGCCCCGCTGCTGCTCGCCGTCATGGCTTCCTTGCTCCCCGCGCTCGCGGCGGAGCCGGTCCGCTTCAGCCGCGACGTGCTGCCAATCCTTTCGGACAACTGCTTCGGGTGCCACGGCCAGGACGAAGCCCATCGCAAGGGCAAGCTGCGCCTCGACGTCCGCGAAGCCGCGTTAGCCAAGGAAGCCTTCGTCCCCGGCAAACCCGACGTCAGCGAACTCATTAAGCGCATCGTCACCACCGACGAGGATGAGCTCATGCCTCCACCTAAGTCGCATAAGGCACGGCTCACTGCGGCGCAGACAGACATCCTGCGACGCTGGATCGCCGAAGGCGCCGTCTGGGGCAAGCACTGGGCGTTCGAACTGCCCGTCAAGGCCGGCGTCCAAGGTCACCCCGTAGACGGCTTTGTCGCCAAGAAGCTCGCGGCCGAAGGACTCACCGCGGCCAAGGAAGCGCCCAAACACACCCTGCTCCGTCGCCTATCGTTCGACCTGACGGGGCTGCCGCCCACCGAAGCCGAGACGCTGGCCTTCCTCGCTGACAAGTCCCCTGACGCCTACGAGAAGGCCGTCGACCGTCTCCTCGCCTCGCCGCACTACGGCGAACGCATGGCCATGTGGTGGCTGGATGCCGCGCGTTACGCGGACACCGACGGCTTCCAGTCGGACGCCACGCGCACCAACTGGCCGTGGCGCGACTGGGTCGTCGAGTCGTTTAACCGTAATATTCCTTACGACCAGTTCACCCTCGAGCAGTTCGCGGGAGACCTGCTCCCAAACGCCACGCCGGAGCAGAAGCTCGCGACCTGCTTCCAGCGCAACCACATGACCAACGGCGAAGGCGGCCGTGACCCCGAGGAATCCCGCGTCGACTACGTGCTCGATCGCGTGAACACCATGGGCACCACCTGGCTCGGCATGACGCTGGGCTGCGCGCAGTGCCATAGCCACAAGTTCGACCCCGTCACGCAGGCCGACTACTACGCCCTCTCGGCCTTCTTCAATAGCATCGACGAAGACGGTAAGGCCGGCGGCGCCGCCAAGCCCTTCCTCTCCTCTCAGTCCAAGCACGCCTCCCGGGCGATCGCGGAGGCCCAGCAGCTCGTCGACGCCACCAAGCCGGCCGAAGTCGCCGCGCGCATAGCGGCCGAGAAGCCCTTCACGCAGTGGCTCGACGAGCGCCGCCGCGTAACGAAACCCGACTGGCAGACCTGGAAGGTCATCAAAGCGGACTCCCTCGAGACCG
>CAIYEN010000196.1 GCA_903925205.1 uncultured Opitutia bacterium
AGGCCATCGATTTCGAGCGTGGCGTAAAAGTCACCGGCGCGGGTTTCCCGTTCTATATCGGTGACATGGCCCGCCTCGTCCGCGCGCTGATCCAATACTTCCTCGAGGAGGCCGGCGCCAATGGCTACACCGAGGTCCACGCGCCGCTGCTCGTCAACGCCGCGTCCGCCACGGCCACCGGCCAGATTCCCGACAAGGAAGGGCAGATGTACCACGCGCAGACGGACGATTTTTATATGATCCCGACGGCCGAGGTGCCGGTCACGAATTTCTTCCGCGACGAGATCCTCGACGAGGCTTCGCTGCCGGTGAAGCGCGTTGGCTATACGCCGTGTTTTCGCCGCGAAGCGGGCAGCTGGGGCGCGCACGTGCGCGGTCTGAACCGCCTGCACCAGTTTGACAAGGTCGAGCTCGTGAAGTGGACCCACCCCGATAAGTCTTTCGAAGAACTCGAACTCTTGCGCGGCGACGCCGAGCGCCTGCTCCAGAAGCTGGACCTGCCTTACCGCGTGCTGATGATCTGCGCCGGCGACATCGGCTTCTCGCACAGCAAGCAATACGACCTCGAAGTTTGGGCTGGTGGTCAGAAGCGCTGGCTCGAAGTCTCGAGCTGCTCCAACTTCACCGACTTCCAGGCCCGTCGCGCGGGGATACGTTTCCGCCCGAAGGATGGGAAGCCGGAGTTCGTCCACACCCTCAACGGTTCCGGCCTCGGCCTGCCGCGCGTCCTTGCCGCCATCCTGGAGAACAACCTCCAGGCCGACGGCACCGTACGCGTGCCCGAAGCACTCCGTCGCTGGTACGGCAAGGAAACGCTGTCGTTCTGACGTCCGCTTTGGATTGGCAGGGTATCCTCGCGGCGTAGTCTGAACGCGTGCCGATGAGCCTGCCCACTCCCGATGCCTTGCGCGCGGCCGCTTCACTGCTGCCGCGCTTGCCGTCGACGCCGGAAGCCAACGGACCCATCGCCGTCGCGGTCTCGGGCGGTGCGGACTCGGTCTACCTGGTTTGCGCGCTCTGGGCGGACGAAGCCCTGCGACCGCGCCTGCGTGTCCTGCACTTCGATCATCGTGTCCGCGGCGAAGCCTCCGCGGAAGATGCGCGCTTCGTGTCGGCTCTCTGTTCCGCCCTCGGTGTGCCTTGCGTGTTGGGCCTGCGCGCTGGGCAGGGGGCGGCTTCAGAGGCAGACCTGCGTTCCGCGCGCGACACGTTTTTCGCCGAACAGCGTCAGGCCATCGGTTTCGAAATCCTCTGCACCGCGCATCATCTCGATGATGTCGTCGAGAACGCGCTACTCCGTCTCGCTCGCGGGGCCGGTCTGGCGGGACTCGCGGCTCCGCGCGCCCTGCAGGATTTCCGCGATGGGCATCGTCGCTGGCGGCCGCTCATCGAAGCCGGTATTGCGAAGCCGGCCTTGCTTGCCGCCCTGCGTGATGGCGGCATTCCTTGGCGCGAAGACGCAACCAATCTCCTGCCCATTGCGACACGGAATCGCATCCGAGCCTGGCTGGCCGCAGGCGGTCAGGCGGCCTTGGGCGAAGGGTATGCCGAGGGGTTCGCCCGTTCCGCCCGTATCATCGGCGATGCTCAGGCTGCTTTGGCTGTTTGGGCGCACGAACTGGGCTGCGTCATCTCCGCCACCGGCACCATGCCCGTAGGTGCGTTGAAGGGCCGGCCGGAGGCCTTGGCTCAGGAGTGCGTCCGCGAATTCCTGCATCGCCACGGAGTCGCCGATGCGAGCGCGAAGTCTCTCCTGCCGCTGACGGCGGCGATCGCCGCCGGGGGCGAGGTTCAGTCCGCCGTGCGCGGGGTCATCGTGCGCGTGAAGAGCGGGGAGCTCTCCGTCCTGACCGAGGCTCCGATGTTCGGTCCCGCCGAGCGTCGGCTGCGGGTCGGTTTTCCTGATGACGAGTGCGGCCTGCTGGCCGAGCTCGTCGACGTCGATGAGGCCCTCTGGAAAAATCTGTCTCACGGCGACATCTCGCCCGCTCGCGAAGTCTATATCGTCGCGCCGCCTGCGGCGCTCTCGTGGCGGGGAAGGGTGGAAGCAGATCGTTATCGGCCGCTAGGTTCGCCCGGCTCGGTCAAACTATCGGACCTGCTCATCAACCGCAAAATCCCTGCCGGGCAACGTGAAGCCTTGCCCGTCGTCCTTTCGGAGGGGAGCATCCTTTGGGTCCCGGGCCTGCCTCCGGCCGAATCGGCCCGTCTGGCCGGGCCGACAAGGGGGGCTCTCCGGTTGACTTGGCTTGGCCTCTGCTTAAGTTAAATCTTCTGCCCATGAGTCAAAACGACCAGCCGGATGATAATAAAAACGGCCCCCGCTTGAACGCCAAACCCGTGCTGGTCTGGCTGCTATTGATGGCCGCCATCATCGCCCTTTTTAACATTCCGGGTACCGACTCTCGTAACGCCGTCCAGAAACTGGAGGTCACGCAGGTCCTCGCTTACGCCCAGGAGAAGAAGATCAAGAACCTCACCCTCCAGCCGAACCCGACCGCGGGCTCTGAGCGCTGGGTGCACGTCACCGGCGAGCTCGAAGTTGCGGGCGCCAAGGAAGACGAAAAATCACGCTTCTTCGCCGATGGCCATCTGACCGAGAAGGAATTCGAGACCCTGCGTGCCTCGGTCTCCCGTGACGCCTTTAAGGAAGTTCCCGCCCAGACTGGCTGGACGATGTTCCTCTACAACGTGCTGCCCACGCTTCTCGTCTCGGGCGTGGTGCTGTTCATGATGTATCGCTTCCTTAAGAACGCTAACCGCGGCGCGATGCAGTTCGCTAAGTCGCGCGCGCGACTCAATTCTACCGATAAGGAATCCACCACCTTCAAGGACGTTGCGGGTTGCGATGAGGCCAAGGAAGAGGTGAAAGAGATTGTCGACTTCCTTAAAGACCCGAAGCGTTTCACCAAGATCGGCGCGAGTATCCCGAAGGGCGTGCTCATGGTTGGCCCTCCTGGCACGGGTAAGACGCTCCTCGCCCGCGCGGTCGCCGGCGAGGCCGGCGTGCCTTTCCTGAGTATCAGTGGTTCCGACTTCGTTGAGATGTTCGTCGGCGTCGGCGCCGCCCGCGTGCGCGACACTTTCGAGCAGGCCCGCAAGCTCGCCCCCTGTATCATCTTCATCGACGAGATTGACGCGGTCGGTCGCCAGCGCGGCGCTGGCGTCGGCGGCGGTAACGATGAACGCGAGCAGACTCTCAACTCTCTGCTGGTCGAGATGGACGGTTTTGACGGCCAGGCCGGCGTGATTGTCATCGGAGCCACCAATCGCTCTGACGTCCTTGATTCCGCCTTGCTGCGTCCGGGTCGCTTCGATCGTCAGGTCTTCGTCGACCTGCCCGACCTCCGCGGCCGCGAGGCTGTCCTGGCGGTGCACGCCAAGCGTTTCCAGCTCGCTCCTTCCGTCGACCTCCAGCGCGTCGCGCGCATCACGACCGGCATGTCCGGCGCTGACCTCGCCAATCTCCTCAATGAAGGCGCGCTCCATGCGGGCCGTCGTAATCGCGAGAAGGTCGAGATGTCTGACATTGAAGAAGCCCGCGACAAGATTGCTTACGGCCGCGAGCGCAAGAAGGTCATGGACGAGTCCGACCTTAAGAATACCGCCTACCATGAGGCCGGCCACGCCGTGGTCCAGGCACTCATCGATGACGGTGCGTTGCCGCTCCACAAGGTCACCATCATCCCGCGCGGACGCGCCCTTGGCATGGCTATGCTCATGCCGACCAAGGAGATTCTCGGTTATTCCCGCAAGCGCCTGCTCGATTACATCTGCATGGCCATGGCCGGACGCATCGGCGAGAAGGTTATCTCTGGCGAGATTTCCAATGGGGCTTCGAGCGACATCAAGCAGGCCACCCGCTTCGCCCGCCAGATGGTTTGCGACTGGGGCATGAGCGACCTTGGGCCAATCGCCTTCGGCGAGAACTCCGACACCGTCTTCTTGGGCCGCGAGATCTCGCGCACCCAGAACCACAGCGACGCCACCGCCCGCCGCATCGATGAAGCCATCTCCACTATCGTGCAGGAACAGTATGTTCGCGCGGAGAAACTCATCGCCGAGAACGCTGAAGCCCATCGCAAGATCGCCGAGGCGCTCCTGCAGTACGAGACGCTCGACGGCGTCCATGTCATGGAAATCCTCAAGACCGGCTCCATCCAGACGCCGATCGCCGGCCCCGTCGTGGCGCCTGCTCCGACGCCG
>CAIYEN010000197.1 GCA_903925205.1 uncultured Opitutia bacterium
ATGGTCGCTGCGGCGCGCGAGGGCGCGAGCAACCCGGAAGATTGGACGGGGTTCGTAAAGGACAAGGTTCGCGGCGTTGACGCGGCTAAGGCTGGGTTCGTCGGCGCTATGCTGGGACGCGGCGACCTGCCCACCCTCGATGCGCGCCAGATCGTTCTACAGACCGGGAAGCCCACGAAAGAGGCGTCCAAGTACCTGTCCCGTGGCCAAGGCCAAGGCTCCGTTGAGGCCGTTAAGCGCCTGACCGGACGCATGGCTGATCTAAACCTCGATCTTCCCCCGGAGTTGGAGCCGTACCGACAGCACCTTACGCACCACGCCGTGTGGGACAAAGCCTCCGACGAGATGACCACTCACGCGGATGTTATGAACGCCCTGAAGGGTTACGCCAAAGGCGGTCTGGCAGAAAAGTACGGCGTCAAGGGCTACGCCGATGGTGGCGCTGTTACGGACGATGAACCCAACGTCGTCGATCCCGTCATCGTCACCGCGCCTAAGAAGCCCACCGACATTGAGCTGGCCGTTCAAAAGCTGACCGGCATGAAACCGGGCGTAGAGCGCCCGCAAGGGTTTCTACCTCTTCCGTTCCCGCAAAAGAACGGCAAAGACCCTTGGACGATGCCGCAGTTCCTTTACGACGCAGCCAAGGCATTCGTCGTGCCCGGCGTGGCCGCCAAGGGCGGTAACTACGACACGGGCGACGTGGTCAACATGGCCATGAACGTCACCGGCGGTGGCCTGGGAGCCAGCCACGTCGCGGGGCCAACCGTCCGCGCCGGTGAGCATGTCCTGGGCATGGGCGTGAAGCCGAAGGCGGCCCCCGCCATTAAGGGGGTGGCTAACCCCCTCCACGCCGTGACGATGGAGTTTGGCCCCGACGTGGCCCGCAGGCTCGAGGGGATAATTCCAGCGGATGCCCCACTGTCCGATTGGCGGAACGCCGCCCAATACATCGCCGGGTCCGACCTACCCAATAACCGCCCGGCTGCGCCCAGCTCGTACTCTGTGCGCCCGGCAGACGTGGCCCTCGATCCGCGTATCGAGAACCGCAAAGGCGAACTGGCTAAAATCCAGAACCTCCGCTTGGGCGTGACGCCGCGAGTGACCTCCCCCGCACCAGAGGTCAGCATCTTTGACTTTGAGGGGCACCCCTACATCACGTCCATGTCGGACCTTGCCGCCGCAGGCGACGATCTGACCTCGATCAATGACGTGAGGTTTAAGACACCGTTTAGCCGCCGTGGTGGCCAAGGCTACATGTTCGACAACCCCGGCTCGGTGTGGGCGTCAGACAAAGCACCTGCCGATAGTCACGTCAATTTGGCGCAGCGGCTACAGAACGCAACCGGCAAAGACGTGCTTTACATGCCGTGGACGATGGGCCCGAACGCCGTTCACTTCTCGCACCAGCCACGCGGCATCCAATACGCATACGCAGATGCCGCCATGGGTGGCGCTGATCGCAACGCCCTGGCGACGGACATCAAGACGATCCTTCCCGATTGGCGCGGGTTCGAGGACCCCCAAAGCGCCGAAATGTTCATGAGCGTTTCCGGTAAGGCACGCGGCGCGCTTAACAAGCTACTCGATAAGTATCGCTTGCGTGGCGGCCTTGGCCTCGGAGAGGCAACGTATGCGGCAACCGATCTTAACCAAATTGGCGCGCCACTTACGTCTTTGCGAAACGTGGGCAAGATCGACCCCCGCTTCGCGGCGTCACCCTCGTCGCATTATTCGTACAAATATTCTGTCCCCGGCGAGGGTGTCGGCGTCCTCAAGGAAAAGAACCTTGGCGCTTTGGCGCTTTCTCCCAAGGAGATGAAAGACCGGGGCTACAAAACCCCGTTTGATTTCCCGGTTGGTGTAAAGCCCGGCGTAAGCTCCCCGCTTCGGTCCATGCAAATGGCACCACAAGGCGGCGTCCTTGATTACGACACCCTGCGGTTCATTCAGGACCTGCTAAAAGATACGAAGTAGAAAACGCCTCAGCCAAGTCGGGTCGCCCTTGGGTGTCCCGCAAGAACGTCCGCACCTCGGCTTCCGTGGCGGTGCCTTTTTTGTTGATGTTGCAGACGGTCGCAAACCAGATCAACTCATTGAGCATGTCTCCTTCGGGACAAGCGTCGGGGTCAACCCTTGCAAACATTTTAAACTCGGTCACTTCTTCCTCCGCTTCATTGCTTCTAACAAGATGTCCTGCACGTCGCGCTTAGACGCCAGACGCTCCAGCACCATGTCGTCCATGGTGTCGCGCGCCATAATGTGGTGGATAAACACTGGTCGATCTAGGCCCTCCTGCTTCTGCCGCATGGGTCCAATGCGCTCAATGATCTGCATGTAATTTTCAAGCGACCAGTTGAGGCTAAAGAAGGCCAGTATGTTGCCTCCGCGTGCCAAGTTAAGTCCATGGCCAGCACTCGCAGGG
>CAIYEN010000198.1 GCA_903925205.1 uncultured Opitutia bacterium
CCTCCCCGGCCTACCGCTCGACACCACATTTACCTACGTCGTGAAGTTGGACGGCAAGGTGGTGCGCGAACAGACGACCCACACGCGGGTCAGTGCGGGTAAGCCGACGCGCTTCATCATGATCGGCGACCTCGCCGACGGCAAAGCCAGCCAGAACGTCATCGCCTACCAGATGAGCCTACAGAAGCCGCACTATACCGTACTCCTCGGCGACATCATCTACCCGTCCGGACGGCTCTATCACTACATGAAGTATTTTTGGAGCACGTACACCAACCCGACCGAACCCAGCGAAAAGAATGGTGCCCCCCTGATGGCGTCGGTGCCGTTTTACGCCGTCCTCGGCAACCATGACGCGTATGTCGGCAAAATCACCGCCTTTAACGACGCGTACGCTGCCTATTACTTTTTTAACGCCCCGCAGAATGGCCTCGCGGAAGGCGTCTGGAATACGGCCCTCCCGAAGAGCGAAGCCGCGACCAAGTTCCGGGCCCTCGCCGGCAAGAACTACCCTGCCCTCGGCTTCTACTCGTTCGACTATGGTGCGGCCCACATCGTCGTGCTGGACAACAGTGGTGGCGGCAAGTCGGACGACCCTGCGGTTATGGCTTGGCTCGACCAGGACCTGAAGGCCACCAAGCAGCCCTGGAAGTTCGTCGCATTACACATGCCACCCTTTCAGGTCACGGTGGCTCACTACGGCGACCAACGCCAACGTAAGTTCGCCCCCATCTTCGAGGCGAATGGGGTCGACGTCGTCTTTGCCGGCCACGTCCATAATTTTCAACGTAGCAAACCCTTCCGCTTCCTCCCAGCGACGGGCGTAGCCGCTGCCGTGGCCGCCAAACCGGTACCCGACGACCCTAAGGCCGTCGATCCTTCCGGAGCACCTAAGACCCCGCCGAGTTACGTGAACGGTGCCTTCACACTCGATGAAACGTTTGATGGGGCCAAGAACACGCACCCGAAGGGCGTCATCTACGTCGTGCAAGGCGGCGGCGGGGCGAAGCTCTACACGGGCACGGTCGACAAGAACCTCGCCAAGCTGCCCAACGGCGGGAAGGACAACTACGCGCCCTTCAACGCCAAGTATTACGAGGCCCTCCACTCCTTCTGCGTCGTCGACCTCACCGCTAAGAAGTTCGAGATGCGGACAATCAACGAGAAGGGCGAAGAGATCGACCGTTGCGTGATTGAGAAGTAAACCTGCTTAACCCGCGAACTGGGGATGGCGACGGATATGGGCCTCGAACGCCGTGCGTTCAGGCTCCGTCAGGCCTTCGGGGAACTTGGCTTGCGAGCGGTCCCACTTGCCCAACCATTCGGCGCCCAACAGGGCATGCCGCGGCGGGCCAGACCAACCCGCCGTGAGCGCAATGGTGGTGTCCTTCTTCACGCCCGTGCCGACGCCCGCGCCCACGAAGAAGCCCGCATGCAGGAGGCCCGCCCGGACGGCGGTCGAAGCCGAATAAGTGAAGAGCTCGGCGGAACGCTCGGAGCGCACCAGTTCGAAGAGACGCGCAAAGGACGCTAGCTTCCAGCAGGCCGTGTCCGTCTTGTGCGAGAAGAAGTCGTAGAAAATAAGGTCCGGCTTGGCCGAGGCCTGCGGTGCCCGCTCCCAGAAGTCGCCTTCCAATAACTCCCAGGACAAGCCGGGAAACTGACGGGAAGACCACTGACCGCGGGCCAGGACGGCGTCGGGGCCGGAGTGGCGAAGGTACGGGAAATACGACTTATGCGTGAGCGCCAAGCGCAGGGAATCAAGGTCGTTCTCGAAGCTAATGAGCTTAAGGCGACGCACCGGCCCTTGCGCGGCGGCGGCTTCGTAACACTGCACCGCGGCCATGGCGTTAGCGGCGGCGCCGAGGCCGACATCCCAAATCACGAGCTCGGGCACTTCCTCGGGCGACTTCCCCGCAGGCAACTGCAGGCGCTCCGCCAAGGCAGACTGATCGACGTAAAGCGACTTGGCCTCCTCCATCGGGGGCGTGTGCGAATGCATGATTTCACCGGAAGAGACCTGACGAATACTCGCGAAGCCCGCCTCCGCGATATTGACCGTGTAATTACCCAGCGTGCGCGGGCGACGCTCCTTGCCTACCTTCGGCGGCACCGCCGGATGGTCCATGTCCTCGACCTGCAGGAACTGACGCTTTTCATTGTAAAGCGCGAGGAAACGGTCCTCGAGGATGCTCTGGCGGATTTCCCGCATCAACTGATGGTAGAAAGCGATGTTGTGCTGCCCCAGCAACGTCCAGCCCAAGGGTTCCTGGGTCTTCGTGAGGTGATGGAGGTAGCCGCGCGAATACTTCTGACAGACCGGACAACGACACGTCGGGTCAAGTTTCTCGTCGGAGAACTTATAAACCGAACGACGCAGTTGCAGCAGCCCACGCGAGGTGAACGCCGTGCCGAACTGGGCTACTTTATTCGGGATGATGCAGTCGAACATGTCGACCCCGCGGTGGACGGCTTCAAGCAGGTCCAGCGGAGTACCCACGCCCATCAGGTAGCGCGGACGGTCCGCAGGCAACATGGCGGCGGCGACCTCGCACATGTCTTCACGTTGATGCTTTTCCTCGCCCACAGCCAGGCCGCCAATGGCGAACCCGTCGAAGGGCAACTGCGTCAACCCATCGGCGCTCTGCTTACGCAGGTGCGGGTATAAAGCGCCCTGCACGATGGCAAACATCGACTGCGGAGACTCGCCACGAGCCTGCAGACTGCGCACCGCCCAGCGCTGAGTGATCTCAAGTGCACGGCGGGCCGTGGCCTCATCAGCCGTCGAGGGGATGCACTGGTCGAGCACCATCATGATATCGCTGCCGATGGCCATCTGCGTGCCGATGCTGACCTCGGGGCTGAGCAGGATCTTCTTGCCGTCGACGTAACTCCGGAACTCCGCCCCCTCTTCCTCAATGGAACGCGAGTGCGGCAACGAAAAGATTTGGAAGCCACCCGAATCCGTCAGGAACGACTTCTCCCAGCCGGTGAAACGGTGGATATCCCCGAAGTGGCGAAAAACCTCGGGGCCTGGACGGAGTAATAGGTGGTAGGTATTCGCGAGCAGGATCTGTGAACCCGATTCTAGGAGCGTGTCGAACGTCTGGGCCTTGACCGTGGCCTGCGTGCCGACGGGCATGAACAGCGGGGTCTTCACCTCGTTATGTAACGTCCGGAAAGTCGCCGCGCGCGCCCGCGAGCCGCTGGCGACCGCTTCTAACTTAAAGTTTAACCGGGAAGGTTGCATGGGAACGTTAGGACTAAAGGTCGGTTCGCCCAAATGTAAAGGACGGGCGAGGGGCACCGACAGGACGCTTGAACTCGGCGAGAGATGGGCCACCTTTACGCCCATGTGCCGCCCTGCCCTGCTGCCCCTGACCTGCTTCACCCTGGCCCTGCTCGCCAGTGGTTGCACTCAGCCCAACGCCGCAGCGCCCGTCAGCCTCGACGATAACAACGCCGTGTTCAGCTTCGCCCTGCAAGAACTGCAGGAGAAGCAGGAGTTTGCCGGCGCCGTCACGATGGTCGTGGGCCCCGATCGCATCGTTGCGCTCGAAGCCTTCGGCTTGGCGGACATCGCGAGCGGCCGGCCGATGCGCAAGGACTCTGTCTTCTGGATTGCTTCGATGACGAAGCCCATCACCGCCATGGGCGTCCTCATGCTCGTCGAAGAAGGTAAGCTCGGGCTCGATGATTCCGTCGAAAAATACCTGGGCTCCTTTAAAGGACAGAAAGTCGCCACGCCCACGGGAACCATTCCGACCCCGCGACCGGTCACCGTGCGCGACCTCCTGACGCACACGAGCGGGCTGTCCGCGGCGTCGCCCACGGCTGCCAACCAACCGGTCGACACCGTCCCCCTCGCCGCGATGGTCGACTACTCGGGACGCACGCCGCTGGTCTCCGCCCCTGGCGCCAAGTGGGCCTACAGCAATGCGGGCATCAATACGCTTGGACGAATCATCGAAGTCGTCAGCGGTCAGCCCTATGCGGAGTTTGTGCAGAAGCGCTTCCTCGATCCGCTCGACATGAACAGCACCAGCTTCTGGCCAGACGTCACCCTGCAGGCGAGCCTCGCGACCCCGTACCGCAAGGACAAGGTCACCGGCGAACTCGTCGCGGCAGGCAATAGCCGCTTCAGCAGCCCGCTACAAAACCGGGCACGCACGGCCATTCCCGCGGGTGGCCTCTTCTCCACCGCGAATGACTTGGCCCAACTTTATCAAATGATTCTGCGCGGCGGCGAACTCGACGGCCACCGCTTCCTCCGTCCCGAGACACTGAAGCTCATGACCACGAACCAACTGGGCGACATGCCGAAAGTCAGCTTCGCCGAAGGCATGCACATGGGTCTAGGCTTCCATCTGGTCGCCACGCCCGTCGGCGTCACTGAAAGCCTTTCCCCCGGCAGTTTCGGCCACGGGGGTGCCTATGGGACCCAAGCCTGGCTCGACCCTGTCCGCCGCAAAGCCTACGTCCTCCTGATCCAGCGAACCGACCTCCCGAACTCCGACGGTTCCGAGATTCGCCGCGAGTTTCAAAAAACGGCGGTGGAGGCCTTCAAATAAGCCGAAAATACATCAATTCAGCCCCGATCGTAACCTTTAGAAAGATTAAGACGGAGAAGGTTGCCAAGGGCTGGTATTCGCAAAATCTGGGGCTTCGTTCCCCATGTTTAAACCTGCCCTCCTCATCGCTGGCTACTTGAGCGTTGCCGTCCTCTCAGCCGCTGACGCCCCCAAGCCCAACGTCCTGTTCATCGCCATCGATGACCTTCGACCCGAGCTCGGTTGCTACGGCAATCCCGTCGTCAAGACCCCGAACATCGATCGCCTGGCCGCCCGCGGCATGGTCTTCAATCGGGCCTACTGCCAGCAAGCCGTCTGCAGCCCTTCGCGTGCCTCGATTATGACCGGCCGCCGCCCCGACGCCACGCGCGTCTGGGATCTCAACACGCACTTCCGCGTCGCCCTCCCCGACGTCAAGACCGTTGGGCAATACTTCAAAGAGCACGGCTACTTCTCCCAAGGCATGGGCAAAATCTACCACGGCGGCTTCGATGATGCCCCGACCTGGTCGACGCCTTGGGCGACGCCAAAGGCCGAGACCTACGCCAAGCCCGAAAACCGTTCGGCTGGCGCGAGCGCGGGCGAAGACGGCAAAAACAAAGGCGCGGCCTTTGAAGCCGGCGACGTACCGGACGACTACTATACCGACGGCAAGACCGCCCGACTGGCGGTCCAGACGCTCGCCGAACTGAAAAAGAAAGGGCAGCCCTTCTTCCTCGCGGTCGGCCTTTCCAAGCCCCACCTCCCCTTCGTGTCCCCGAAGAAATATTGGGACCTCTATGATCCGGCGAAGATCCCGAATACGGCCAGCGCCTTCCCGGTGGGCACGCCGCACTATGTCGGCGATAACGATAGCGGTGAGTTCCACGCTTACACCAACGTGCCCCCGAAGGCCAAGAAGCAGGATTTCACGCCGCTCCCGGAGGCCTTCGCCAGCCAAGTCCGCCACGGCTACTACGCCGCCATTAGCTACACCGACGCCAATGTCGGCTTACTCCTCGACGCCTTGGAAAAGGAAGGCCTCGCCGAAAATACCGTCATCGTCCTGTGGGGCGATCACGGCTGGAAGCTCGGCGACCACCAGGAGTGGGGCAAGCACACGAACTTCGAAGTCGATACCCGCGTCCCGCTGATTTTCAGCGCCCCTGGCCAAAAGACCGCCGGCCAAAAGAGCAACTCGCTGGTCGAATTCGTGGACGTCTACCCGACCCTCACCGACCTCTGTGGCCTGCCGGCTCCGAAGGTGGATGGCGTCAGCCTCAAGCCCATTCTAGAGAACCCGAAGGCTACCGTGAAGCCCGTTGCCTTAAGCCAATACCCCAAGACAGTGCGGAAGGAAGACGATAAGGCCTTCAGCCAACGCGCCATGGGCTACAGCATCCGCGATGACCGCTGGCGCCTCACCCTCTGGCGCAGCCTCGCCGATAATACCATCCTCTTCACCGAACTCTATGACGAGGTGAACGCGCCCAAGGAGCCCGAGAACCTAGCGACGAAGCCAGAAAATAAGGATGTCATTGAACGCCTCTCCAAGTTCCTCCCGCCGCCCATCCCCGCGGCCGACCCCAACGCCGTGAAAATCGCCAAGGGCAAGAAGAACATCATCGACCTCGACGCCAAGAAGAAGGACGAAGACGCCACGGCGCCCAAGGTCACGCCGCCGGCCAAGACCGCCGCCGCCGACCCCGCGACCGACCGCGTCGCCATGTTCGAACGCCGCGACGTGAATAAGGACGGTAAGCTCACCAAGGAAGAATTCATGGCGAAGCAGAAAGACCCCGAACAAGCCGCCAAGAACTTCGTCAAAATGGACAAGGATAATACGGGCGACCTCAGCAAGGAAGAGTTCGTGAAGATGGGCAAGTGAGCGCCTGGTCGTCCCAGCTACGGCGGTTCCTGTTTAGCCTCGGCCTCGTTACGGCGCTCAGTGCGGCCGACATTCCCGCTCAGGTCACGATTGACGTAACCACGCCGGGACGGGCCATCCCGGCCGACTTTCTTGGCCTCAGCTACGAGAAGAACGCGCTGGTCGAACCCCATTTCAAGGCGGACAACACCGTCTTGATCAACCTGCACCGCAACCTCGGCCCGGGCACGTTGCGCCTCGGCGGCAACAAGGTGGAGCTCACGCGCTGGCAAGCCGATGCTACCGCCGCCATCCTCGACAAAAAGACCGGCCAAGCGGTGATCGGTAAAGCGACCCTCGACGACCTCTACGGCTTCCTACGGGCGACGCAGTGGCAGTGCCTGCATGGGCTGAACCTCGCGAGTAACGCGCCCGAACAATCCGCCGACGAAGCGGCCTATGCGCGCAAAGTCGGCGCGGGCTCGGTACTCGCTTTCGAAGTCGGCAACGAGCCCAACCTCTACCTCAACCATGCCGCCCGCCCAGATGGCTACACCTGCGCAGGCTACCTTCCCGAAGCCCTAGCGGCCATTAAAGTCATTCGGGCCAAGAACCCAGGCATTACCTTAGCCGGCCCCGCCACCGCCCGCCGTACGGATCACTGGTTCGAAGACGCCGTGGCCGGACTCAAAGGCCAACTCGAGATTGGCACCTCGCACCTGTACGCCCTCTCGGGTGGCTCGACGAATCCGAAGTCGGCCAATTTTCCGACCGTCGAAAACCTCCTGCTCCCCGCCACCATGGCGAAGGACTTAACGATGGTCGACGAGCATCGCCAAGCCGCGCAGGCCGCCGGCATGCGCTACCGGCTCGCGGAATGCAATTCGGTCTCCAACGGCGGTCGCGCCGGCGTGAGCGATACCTTCGTCTCCGCCCTCTGGGCCACGGACTTTCTCTTCTCCGTCGCTGAACACGGCGCCGATGGAGTCAACTTCCACTGCAACCTCAAGCCCGGCAGCTACTCACCGATCTCCGCTGTCAAAGGCGAAACCCGTTACACGGTGCATCCGCTCTATTATGCGCTGATCCTGTTTCATGACGCCGGCCAAGGGCGTCTCCTGCCAACCAAGGTGCAATCCACTGCGAACCTCGTCGCCCACGCGACGCTGGATGCCAGCGGCCAGGTGCGCATCGCACTCGTGAACAAGGACCTCACCCAAGCAGTCGTTGCCACCGTCCACGTCGAGACCCGGTTCCGCGCGGGCAGCGTTCGTCGCTTGAGCGCTCCGCAAGCGACCGCCAAGGACGGCGTGACTTACGCGGACACGCTGGTGTCGCCCAATGGCAGCTGGAAGCCCCAGTTGAGCACGGAAAAGGCGGTGGCGGTCCACGACGGTCGAGCGGTGGTAACGCTGCCCCCCGCCAGCGCCATGGTACTGACGCTCACCGAATAAGCGACCAGGCGGCTAAGCCCGATGGCCGGGCTAGCCCCTTGACCCAAGAACACCTTCGCCGCAGACCCCTTCCGTGCGTATCATTCTCTGGACCCTTTACCTCTTCCGCGCAGCCGCCTTGCTGGGAGCGGCAGCGTTTAGCGTCTACGGTTTTACGGCCGCTGGCGAGCCAGGCACGTCAGGCTACTGGCGGCTGGCCTATGCCATGGCGTTCGTCCTTTGCCTCGGACTCCTCTGGGCCCTAGCGCGCTCCTTCCAAGGCTTTCGTCGGACCTAGCGGGCCATCCGCCTAGGTCCGGGCAAATTATCGAGCCAGCGAACCCTAAGTCCGGTTGACGGACTGGGGATTCTTCCCGATGTTGAGTCATCCCCATGCGACTCCCCCTGTCCTGCTTAGCCCTGCTGCTGGCCGCGGCCCTGCCCGTCTTTGCCGCCGACACCCCAGCCACCCCCGCCAAGAAGGCCCCCGCCAAAGCTGCCGCCAAGAAAGCTGGCACGACTGGCACGGCCATCGGCGAGAATAAAGCCACTCCGGTCGACCGCATCAAGGTCCCCGCGGGCTTCCAAGTGGAGCTGCTTTACTCCGTCCCGAACGCCGAACAAGGCTCTTGGGTTGCGCTCTGCACCGACGACAAAGGTCGCCTCTACGCGAGCGACCAATACGGCTCGCTCTACCGCTTCCCGGCGCCCGCCGCCGGCCAAACGCTCCAGCCGGCTGACGTGCAGAAGCTGGCCGTCAATATCCGCGGCGTGAACGGGATGCGCTTCGCCTTCGGCGCCCTCTACGTCGGCGTGAACGACTACGA
>CAIYEN010000199.1 GCA_903925205.1 uncultured Opitutia bacterium
CGATTGTTGACCTTAGTCGAGTCATCTTAACTCGTTCTTCATCTCCCTTGGCAGCTCTTGCTGTGGAAGGAGCAGAAGGTAAGCCCATAGGTCGAACCCCAGCAAAATCAGCACAAACCTGTCATCGAAATTTCCAGGAGGTGCTCGTCGCGCAAATGCCGCAAGTCATCGAGCGAGAGACAGCCGCGCATTCGGTCACGAATTTTTCGCGAACCGGGTAGACCATGCGTCAACGGATGCAGGCGATCCAACATCCAACGGACATCCCGCGAGCCTAACCGCGACGCATGCACTTCCAAGGTCAGCTCCGAAAGGCGAATGATGGCATCCCAGCGTTTCTGAGCAGTAATGACAGGGGTAATCTCACCCTGCCCGGCCAAGGCGGCCTTGATTTCATTAAAGATCCACGGGTTCGAAAGGGCCGCCCGGCCGATCATGAGGCCAGCGACGCCGCTCTCATCGCGCCGACGCTTTGCCGATAAGCCGTCCTTAACGTCCCCATTACCAACCACTGGAATGGAGACTGCCGCCGCCACTTGCGCGATGTAACCCCAGTGGGCTTCGCCGGAATAGCCCTGCTCTTTCGTCCGGCCGTGCACGGCGATGGCTTCCACGCCGAGTTGTTCGAGCCGAACCGCCACTTCTACGGCAACGACCGACTCATAATCCCACCCCAGCCGCATCTTGGCCGTCAGCGGGACGTCCGGAATGGCGTCTTTGACCGCTTTCACGAGGTCGTAAAGGAGGGCCGGGCAGCGAAGGAGGCCCGAACCGGCGTTCTGTTCGATGACTTTATGGGCCGGACAGCCAAAATTAAGGTCCAAGAAGTCGGGTCGGACCCGATCGCAGACTTGCCGGGCGGCTTGGGCCATCGAGGCCGGGGTGGCCCCGAAGATTTGGACGCCCATGGGACGTTGGGTCTCCGTGAAGTCGACCATCTCCCAGGCCTTGGCGTTCCCCCGGATTAAGGCTTCGGACTGCACAAACTCACTGACCATGACGTCGGCGCCCTGCTCTTTACAAAGCTGGCGGAAGGCAACGTCCGTGTGCCGCGCCATCGGAGCAAGGTACAACGGAAAGCGGCCAGGGCCAAACCAAGGCAACCGCGGCGCAACCTTGCTCACGAGCGACCTCCGCGCGAACGCATCGCTTCTTTCAGTTTACGGAGGTGCGCCAAGCGTTCCGCCAAGCCCGCCTCCGCCCCGGCCGGACCAGGTTGATAAAGTGACAACGGTTTGCTGAGGTAGTCCTGTCCACTGATACCTTCAGGGAAATCGTGACTGTATTGATAGGACCCACCATGACCGAGACTCTTATTGACCGCGTTGTGCGCGTCCTTGAGGTGCAACGGCACTTCTTGTCGCGGTTGCGTCCGGACGGCGGCCTTCGCCGCCGCGATGGCAAGCGTGGTGCTATTGCTCTTCGGAGCCAAGGCGAGGAAGAGCGTCGCGTGCGCCAAGGCATACTCGCACTCGGGCAGCCCCACCATCTCGCAGGCCTGAAAGGCGGCGGTCGCAACGCCGAGGGCGCGCGAGTCGGCCAACCCGATATCCTCAGAGGCGCAAATCACGAGGCGACGCGCGATGAAGCGAGGCTCTTCCCCACCCTCCAACATCAAGAAGAGCCAATACAGCGCGGCATCCGGATCACTCCCGCGGACGGATTTGATGAAGGCCGAGGCGGTATCGTAATGGTCGTCGCCCCCATCGTCGTAACGAATGCGGCGCTCACGTGCGAACGCGCCGACGGCTTCATCGGTGACCGTCCCCAACGCGGGGGCCGAGAGCACCAAGGTCTCGAGGCAGTTCAAGGCACGCCGGAGATCGCCGGAGGCCATTTCGGCCACCTGTCGCAGCACCGTCGGCGAAGCCTTGATACCCAGGGCCCCGAGCCCGCGTTCGGCATCCGCCAAGGCGGTCCCCAGAAAGGCGGCAATCTCGTCCACGCCCAAAGGGTCGAGTCGGAATAAATGACTACGGCTCAGCAGGGCCGGCACGATGTAGAGCCCCGGATTATGGGTCGTGCAACCGATGAGCCGCACGACGCCCGCTTCGACGTCTGGCAAGAGCAGGTCCTGCTGCGCCTTGTTGAAGCGGTGAATTTCATCGACCACGAGGACGGTCTTACGCGAAGGCGAACGACGGGCCTCGGCGAGGACCTCGCGAAGCTCCGGTGTACCCGAAAGGACCGCATTGACCCGCACCACCGTCGACTCCGTTTCCGCCGCAATCACTTCCGCCAAGGTGGTCTTGCCACACCCCGGCGGGCCGTAAAAGAGCAGCGAGCCAAAGTTATCGGCTTTGATCAGGCGCGGGAGCAAGGCGTTCGGCCCCAGCAAAGCCGCGTGCCCGACGACCTCGGTGAGGTTACGTGGACGCATCCGCGCCGCCACGGGGCGCCGACGGGTTGGCACTTCTGGGGCAGGCTCCGCCTGGCCGAAGCCCGGCAAAGACGCGTCCGACCCCTGATGCGCAGCCGCCACGAGGCTTACTTGCCGGGGGCGTACTCGATCAGGTGACAATACGGACGGCCACCCTTCTTCTCGTAATAGCGCTGGTGATATTCTTCAGCCTTCCAGAAGGGCTGCGCGGCCTCAATCTTCGTGGCGATGGGCTCGGCATACACCTTGGCGGTGGTCAAGGCGGCCTTCACTTCTTCGGCGACTTTCTTCTGCTCAGGCGAGTGGAAGAAGATGACCGAGCGATACTGATCGCCTTCGTCCGGGCCTTGGCGGTCGACCTGAGTCGGATTATGCATGCGGAAGAAGTACTCCACGAGCTGACGGTAAGTGACCTTGGTCGGATCGAAGGTGACTTCGATCACTTCGGCGTGGCCAGTATCGTGCTGACAGATTTGGCGGTAGGTGGGGTTCTCAGTCTTGCCGCCGCTGTAGCCACAATAGGCTTCGCTGACGCCGGGAATCTTGCGGTATTGGTATTCGACGCCCCAGAAGCAACCGGCGCCGAAGGTGGCCTTTTCAAGTTTAGGAGGAGTGGTCATGGGCTTAGAAGCGGGGGTTTCGGCGGCAGTGAGGCCTAGGCAGGCCGTCAGCGCGAGGCAAAGACGACCGAAGTGTCGGAGGTGGGAAGTCATGGCAGTGATACCCGCACAGACTTAAGCCTTTTCCCAGCCGAAGCAAGGGGGACCTAGTTCAGGAAACCACTTGGCGAAGGCCTTCCGCTAATGCCTCGGGGCTATCCGGGGTCGTCGTCAGCCCACGTTCCGGGGACAAGTAGAAGGTATCCAAGGCAAACCCTTGCTCCGTCGAAATGTTCGCGAAGGTGATCGCGTAGCCCGCCCCACGAATGACGAGGCCCATCCGGAATAATAAACCCAGGCGGTCATTGCACTGCACCTCCGCCACCGTCCGGCCCAGGGCTGCTTCGTAATAGACACTGACCTCGGCGGCGAGGGGCACGAAAGCCTTGCGCCGAGGGGCGGTCAGCGTAGCGCGGACTTCCTCCTGGCCGACTTCGTCGACGAGGTCGTAGCCGCCCACCAAGGAGCGCGCCAAGGCTTCCGCGAATTTCTGCTTGGCGCCGAGTTCCTTGCCCACCGGAAGCACGACTTTAAAGAAGTCGATCGCGACATCGTCTTCCCGCGAGAACGCCCGACAGGAAACGATGTTAATGCCGGCAACGGCGAAGGCCCCGGCCATCCGGCTAAAGAGCCCCGCACGATCCCACGTCACGACCGTCACGGCGGACTGACCCGAGCCGACGTCATCATGCCACTCGACAATCGGCTGGAGCGACTGCTCCGCATCTTCGTGGGCGACCGTCGCAATGAGCCGATGAATGAGGCCAACGTGCACGGCCGCATCCTCGGGCGCGACGTGCAGGAAGTACCCTGATGGCATCTGCGTAAAATGGGCTTCCAACTCATCGGCCGGCACGGTCCCGGCCAAGAGCTCGGCCGTCTGTTGCCGCAGGGCCACGGCGGCGACCTCGGCTTCGCCTTCGGACTCACCGGCGAGCTTGGCCAAAGTGCGACGGTAGAGCGTCCAATGCTGGCCGTCCTTAAAACTCGTCCAAAGGTCGGGCGAAGTGGCGCGGGCATCACAGCGGGTATGGACGTGCAGGCTGCGGAGGACCTGCTCGTCGCCCACAATCCCCGCAAAGCGTTCGATGTTCGCGGGGTCATCCACGTCATGGCGTTGCCAATAGATTCCCATGATCAAGTGATGACGGATCACCGCCGCGGCGACTTCACGTTCGCGGGCGTCGAAGCCGAGGCGCTCAAGGACAACCTCGGCAATCGGCACGCCGCGTTCGGCGTGGCCTTCGATGCCACCGGACTTGGCGATGTCGTGCAGGAAAAGAATGGCGTAGAGGAAAGAAGGTGCTTCCGAGCCTAAGACGACCTCGCGGTAGCGACGGTCGACCTCGGTCTTGCCTTCGTAGATTTCGTCCAACTCCAGCAAGCATCGGAGCGTGTGCACATCGGCCGTCCAGCGGTGGTAAAACTCAAACTGCACCAAGCAGTGCAAGCCCGCAAACTCGGGTACGAGCCGGTAAAGCAGGTCATGCTCACGGAGGGCATGCAGGGCCCCGAACACCCGGCCCGCCTCGGTCAGCATGGCGCGCAAGGCACTGCAGGCTTCCTCGGCAAAGGCGACCTCGGCGGTCAGCAGGTGCGCCCGCTCGCGGACCAACAACGAAAGCGCCCGCTCAGGCCGCGCCTCATGGACTTGGCACAGACGGAAGAGGCGAACTAAGCGGCCGGGGTCTTCTTCAAAGACGAGGCGATGTTGGGCGGAGACCGTGCCACCGGGCACGAGTCGGAAGCCATCGACCAAAATCGGTTCGCCCCACCCCGCGGGCTCGGGCTCGCCCATCACGGCGCCTTCGACCATCTCCGCGCACCGGCGGACGTGGTCGGCCGCATCGAAGTAATCGCGCATCAACGCACCAATCCGCGACTTCAAATCACCGGGATAACCCAAGGCTTCGGCAATGGTGTCTTGGCGTTCGAGGGAGAGTTGCTCCGTGGGACGGGTCACCTGAAAATGCAGTTCACAACGCAAGCGCAGTAGACAGGCGCGGGCTTGCTCAAACTTTGCGAGGTCAGACGTCGGCAGGAAACCCGCCGCCCCGAGGCCGCGCGGGCCGGCGACACCGCGGGCGATGCGGGCCAACCAAACACACCCTTGGACATCCCGGAGGGCCCCCACCCCATTCTTGAGGTCGGGCTCTTGCAAGTAAGCGCTCCCGCCCGCCTTTTCGCGACGCTTGCGTTGCGACTCGACGATGGCCTTCGCCAAGGGCTGCCAAGCTTCGCCGCTCAGGAGCTCAGAGAGCCGCGCTTCCAGTTGGGCAAACTGGGAACGCTCACCGCAGAGGAGACGCGTCTCCAGTAACGCCACATGGAGGTGTAAATCATTACGTGCGTAATCGGCAGCCTCGGCGACCGTGCGCACGGATTGCCCAACCTTAAGGCCCACATCCCACAACGGGTACAGAATTGTTTCCACCGCCTGCTTGGTCTCCGCCGTATGGGCAGGCACCAAGACGAGGAGGTCGATGTCGCTGAGCGGGCAAAGTTCCGCGCGACCATAGCCGCCCGTCGCCACCAGCGTCAGGCTCGCCGCGGCCGGACCCGCCCGGAGGTAAAGGGCGTCGATGACGATGTCGATGGCGTCGGAACGCAACTTAGCAACCTCGTCGCCAGGAATGCCGGAACGATGCGCGGCTAATTGGATCTCCCGGGCCTCCAGGAGAAAGGCCTTGGCGCGCGGTACCACCGCGCCCTCGAGGGCCGCCTGCCCAGCCAACCCGTGCAGGAGGGCGGCGCGGCGGAGGCGAACGGCGGAGGATTCAAATTCAGGCGACATCGGCGAGGACTCTGAACGTGCAAGGAAACCCGGCGGCCTTCAAGGTCATTGCATTAAAGACCCTAGCCGTTAAACTAGCAGCCATGTCATTTTATGAACAGATTAAAGCCGGCCTCAGCCAGCTTTCCGACGTCAAGGAACTGATCAAGGTTGGCGGTATCCCCGCCATGACGTTCATTGTCTTCGCGGAGACGGGCCTGCTCTTCGGCTTCTTCCTGCCAGGCGACTCCATGATTGTCGTGGCGGGTATCTTCACCACGGCCAATAAGGTCAGCGGCGGTCAAGCGCTCATGGACCCGTGGACGCTCTCAGCCTGCCTGATTGCCGCAGCCATCATCGGGAACGAAACGGGCCGCTGGCTCGGGCTCAAGTTCGGTGAGCGCGTCGAGGGCTGGAGCGATGGCTGGCTCTACAAGCGCCGCTACTTAGAGGCTACCCGAGCGTATTACGCCGACAAGGGAGCCTCCTCCCTCGTGCTCGCTCGCTATCTCCCGATTATCCGCACATTCATTCCCTTTGTGGCGGGCATGGGCCAGATGCCCGCCGGGCGTTTCTTCGCCTGGAACGTCTATGGCGCCGTGCTCTGGATTGGTTCACTGGTCGGGCTCGGGCATGCCATCGGCAATACGCCGCTTGCCGATAACCTCGGCGTCGTCATCGGCACCGTGATCGGCTTGTCCTTCCTGCCAGTTGTCTGGAAGCTGGCGCGGAACTACTTTAGTTCGCCTGCACCGGAATCCAAAACTTGAAGGTCGTCCCGGTCGGGCCGGAGTTCTCAACGATGATATCCCCGCGATGGTCGCGGAGGATGCGCTTCACGATCGCTAGACCGAGACCAGTGCCGTCTTCGCGACTCGTGAAGAACGATTCAAAGATCTTCGGGAGAATTTCTGCAGGAATCCCCGAACCGGTATCCGCAATGCGTACCGAAATCACTTCCCCTTGGGGGCCGGGCTCACGCGTGACGCGCAAGGAGAGCTTGCCGCCCTTCGGCATGGCCTGCACGGCATTAAGGAGCAGGTTCAGGAAGACCTGCTGAATCTGCCCCGGGTTACCTTCCACAAAGGGGAGATCCGGATCGGAGACCACGGTGGCATCGACGCCCGCCTGCTGGAATTTAAGCCGGAGCAAGAGCACCGCGCTGTCGGCAGCACCATCTAGCGGGAAGGTCTTAAACGCCCCCGACTGGGCTTTGCTCATGCCGAGCACGCGGGAAACCACGCCTTCCATGTGCGTGACCTTCTCGCGCATGACGCCCAAGTCCTCCTGCTTGGGGTCATCCAAGGCTAAGCCTTGGCCCAAGGTATCGCACAGCAGCTTCATCACGGTCAGTGGATTGCGAATCTCATGAGCGACCTCGGCGGAAAGCAGGCCCAACGCGGTGAGACGTTCACTCCGCCGGAGGCCTTCTTCGACCGTAAAGACTTTCGCGTAGAGGCGCGCATTCTGGATCGAAGAGGCCCCGAAGGAGGAAAGCGCTGTCACCAGATGCTTATCGTCGTCCGAGAAGCGATAGGCGCCCATCGAAACGCAAACCAGCACCCCGAAGGTCTCGTCCTCATAGCGGACGGGCACCGCCAACAACGATGACGAGGCCACCGGGTCGACGAGGCGCGTGAAGAGATGCTCCTCGGACTTTCCGGCGATGGGCACGACCAGCGCCCGCCGCCGCGTTGCGGCCGTCCCGATTGAGGTCTGGTCAATGCTCGTGACCGGGTTGAACACACTGCCAGCGCACTCGCCATCCAAGAAACCCAAGGTGAGTTCGCGGTCATTGAGTCGATAATAAGCGACGGCCCGTGCGCCCAATAAAGCCCGCGTATGCCGCGCCAAATCAGCGGCAATACCTGGTTCATCGCGCTCTCGGGCCAGTTCCTGCGCCGCGCCGACGAGGGCCTCCAACTGCGCGGCCTTGGAGCGCAGCTGCCGGAGCAACCAGATACGGCCCACGGCCTTCGAGGCCTCATTGGTGAGCAGCGAAAGGAAAGCGACATCCGCCTCGGTAAACGCCGCCGGTCGATCGGAGTCGCAGTTCACCACCCCGATGACGTTCCCCATGAGCTCCATCGGGACAGCGAGTTCCGAACGGATGCCTTGCCGTAGTTCTACATAGCGCGGGTCTTTCGCGACATCGGGCACCAACAAGGGGCGCGCATGCAACGCAACCCAACCGGTGATGCCCTGCCCTTGGGCCATCACCTGATGGATGGAACCGTCGTCGAGGCCATTACTGACCTCAATGCGCAACGAACCCGTGGTGGGCTCAAGCAAGGCGATGGAAGCGCTGGAAGCGTTTAAGGTATGGACGATCTCCGCCAAGATGAAGTCGAGCGCCTCGCGCGGGTCTTCAGTCGCGTTGACGAAGGCACCGACGCGATAAAGGCAATCGAGGACGCGGGTGTCGCCGGGACGTTCCTGCGGGCGATTGGTCGGGGACATCGCTTAGAGGGAGTGGTCCATGTCGAGTGCGGGGGCATCGACCGAAGTTCGTCCGACGACGACGGCCGGCACGCCCGCCACGCTGGTATGGGGGGCAACATCCTTAAGCACCACCGAGCCCGCCCCGATCTTCGCGCCCTCGCCGACGGTGATATTTCCGAGAATTTTAGCGCCCGCCCCGATGAGCACCCCCGAACGGATTTTCGGGTGACGGTCGCCGCGAGCCTTGCCCGTGCCGCCCAAGGTCACTTCGTGGAGGAAGGATACATTGTCACCCACGATGGTTGTCTCCCCCGCCACAAACCCCGTGGCATGGTCCAAAAGGATGCCGATGCCAAAATGGGCCGCGGGGTGGATGTCGACCGCCAGGTGCTCCGACATCAGCGACTGGAAATGCGTGGCGAGCTCGCGGCGGCCCGACTTCCACAGCGAGTGCGCCAAGCGGTGGAGCGAGATGGCGTGAAAACCTTTATACCAAAGGAACGGGACCAACGTATACTCCGTTGCCGGATCGCGTTCCAAGGTCGCCCGGATATCGGCCCGCATCTGGGCTAAGATTTCCGGGTCGGCGGCAATCGCTTGCTGCATGGCCGCGGCCAAGGAATCGACATCATTGCCGGTCGGGGCAATACGCTCGGATAGACGGCGGACGATGCCTTCGGCAAAAGTGGCCCGGTCGAGCACGTAACGCTTCAGCATCGGCACTAAAGCGGGCTCCGCCTGAGCCACCACTTGGGCACGGGCTTGGATGTCCGCCCAGAGGGAGGCTTCAGTGGCGCAAGCCAAGGCGATGGAACGGGCGTCAGCCATATGCCGGGTCTAAATCCCCCTTTTTTGGCTTTTTGGCAACCCATGAGTAAAAAATGGCCAAAATCAGGCTCTAGCCATGGTTACAGTGCAACGACCGTGCACTGTCGGGGTTGAAAACTGTAAGGAACCCCTTACATCTCACCTCACACCCAACCTACCCATGCGTCTCCTCACCTCCCTCCTCGCCTGCTTCATCGCCTTGGCTGCTTCGGCCGCTCCGGAAATCGGCAAGCCTGCTCCCGACTTCACCGCCAAGGATAAGGACGGCAAGACCGTCTCGCTCTCCGACTTCAAGGGCAAGACTGTCGTCCTCGAATGGTACAACCCTGGTTGCCCGTACGTGAAGAAGTTCTACGACGTCGGCGCGATGCAGAACGCCCAGAAAGACGCCATCGGTCAAGGCGTCGTCTGGCTCGTCATCAACACCGGTGGCCACAAGCTGAACGAAACCAACGGCTACTACCCGGCCACCGTCATCAACGACGAAGGCAGCAAGATCGCCCGCGCCTACGAGGCCAAGACCACCCCGCACTGCTTCGTCATCGATGCCAAGGGTAACCTCGCCTACAAGGGTGCCATCGACAGCATCGCCTCCACGAAGTCGACCGACATCGAAAAGGCCATCAACTACGTCGCCGTGACGATCAAGGCCCTCAAGGACGGTAAGGCCCCCGAAGTGACTTCCACGAAGTCCTACGGCTGCGGCGTGAAGTACTAAGCCTGACCTGTGCCAATCAAAAGGGCGTCCCCACGGACGCCCTTTTTTGTGCCCATTTAAAACGACTTAAGCCAAACCCGTCGCCTGCAGGAGCTTGGCGTGGACCTGATCGTTGCGCAGGAAAGGCGGGAATAAGGCCGCCCCCGGCCCGACCGCACAAAATTCCACCATCTCTCCCGTGTGGTTCATGGAGGTAAAGCCCACGCCCGAATACTTCGGAATCGCCTCGGTCAGCGTCTTCATACTGATGACTTTCTCCAAGTCAGCGGGCTTAAACTTCAGGCCCGTGGCGGCGACCAGCAGGTCTTGGTATTCCTTGGGCTTCTTGAAGTCCTTCGCTTCTAACCGCACCTGCTCCAACGACCGGTTGAACGCCGTGAGGCGTAAGAAAGTCGAGTTGGTCTCGTTGTAAGATGGCAACTTGGAATCGAAATCTTCGCTCCCAACACCGTTGACCTGCAGGCCGCCCGTACCGTGGTCGGTGGTGATGATTAGCAAGGTGTCGGGATGCGCCGAGACGAACTTCAGCACCGTCGCGATGGTATCATCAAAGGCAATCTGATCGAGGATAGCGCCGATGGCATCATTCGCATGCGCCGCGTGATCAACCCGACCGCCTTCAACCATCAGGAAGAAACCTTCGGCACTGCCTTGCAACGCCGCCAACGCCGACTGGGTCATCTCCGCCAGCGTCGGCGTCACGGCCTGCAAAGCGGGTCGATTGAGACGATCCACCTCCATCGGGATATACTTCTTCGCGAACAAGCCCAGCAAGGGGCCGGTCCCGCGATGCGCTAACAGCTGCGCTCGGGTCGTGACGTGCGTGTAGCCGACCTTCTTATAGGCCGCCACTAGGCTCTCGCCAAAATAGTCGGCGCCACCCCCCAACACGACGTCCACGCCGCGCTCGAGGTATTGGAAGGCCACCTCGCGCTGATCTTCACGTTTCGTCACGGTCGTGACGAAACCAGCCGGGGTCGCGTGCGTGGCGGTTGCCGTGGTCACCAGACCTGTCCGCTTACGGGCGGCCTTCATGCGTTGGAGAATCGTGACGGGTTTACGACCATCCGGCGTCACATTCAGGGAGCCGTTCTGAACGCGTTCACCAATCCCCCAGCAACTGGCGGCGGCGGCAGAATCGGTGACCAAGCCAGTCGCGGAGTGCGTCTCGCAAAGCGAACGGACCACGGGAACCTCGCGATACATCCGGAGCCAATGGCTCTCCCGCTGGTGCACGAGTTTCAGGTAATCGACGGCCGCAGCGAGGGTACCCATCCCCATCCCGTCGGACACCATGAAGATGACATTCTTGGCCTGACGGCGCGGAGCGTTATCGGCGCTTTCACGGGTGGTGGCGCCAAGGGCCGGAACAGCGGCCGCCCCGAAGGCCAAACCACCCAAGCTGGCGGCTTTCAAAAAGTCGCGACGGGAGTTGGGACGGCTCGGAGGCATGCCTACAAGTAGGCGGGAGGCGCACCTGTCTGCAATCGGGAAACACCCACCCCACCCTCGATCCGCCCTTAACTCCGGCCAATTTACCGCGTCGAACGCGTTACGCCTTCGGCGGAGCGGTCGGCACCGGCGCCGTCGGGACGTGCACCTTGAGGCGACGTTCGGAGACTTCGGCTAAAACGAGCCCCAAGAAGTCTTCCAAGCTGCGGTTGCCTTCAAAGGCCTTGTCGGAGCGCGAACGGACGTTCACGAGACCCGAGTCCTTCTCCTTTTGGCCAACGACGAGCATGTGCGGGACCTTGGTGATTTCGGCGCGACGAATCTTCGCACCCAGTTTATCCGACGAGCTATCGACGGTGGCACGGATACCGGCCCGCTTCAGCACCTCGCCGATTTCTTCGCAATGGGCGTTGAGGTCATCGTTGAGCGAAATCACGCGGACCTGCTCCGGGGCTAACCAGGTTGGGAAGTCGCCCGCGAAGTGCTCGATCAGGATACCCACAAAACGCTCCATGGAACCAAACGGGGCGCGGTGGATCATGACCGGACGGTGTGGCTTGTTGTCGGCCCCGTTGTACGAAAGTTCAAAACGTTCGGGGAGGTTGAAGTCAACCTGGACGGTGCCCAGCTGCCATTCGCGGCCGATGACGTCGCGAACGACGAAGTCGATCTTCGGGCCATAGAAAGCGGCTTCGCCAGCTTCCTCGGTGAAGCTCACGCCCAACGTCGCCGCCGCGGAGCGGCAAGCCGCCTCGGCCTTATCCCAGTTCTCGGTCGAACCGGTGTACTTATTGGAGTCAGGGTTACGCAGGCCCACCCGCACGCGGTAATCGTTCAGGCCTAGGGTCTTGAGGACGACCTTGACGAGTTCGAGGCAGCCGAGGACTTCCTGACCGACTTGGTCTTCCGTACAGAAGAGGTGACCGTCGTCTTGCGTGAAACCGCGCACGCGGGTCATGCCGTTCAGTTCGCCCGACTGCTCCCAGCGGTAGACCGTGCCGAACTCGGCGAGACGGACCGGGAGGTCACGGTAGGAATGCGGCTGCGAAGCAAAGATGCGGATGTGGTGCGGGCAGTTCATCGGCTTCAGTAGGAAGCCCTGCACCGTGCCGTCTTCGAGTCGGTTCGTGAGCTCACCACAACCGCAGCCTTCCTTCGAGAGGAGCTCCATGGCCTCGCGCTCCACCAGCGGCGGGAACTGGGCATCCTTGTAATAAGGGAAGTGCCCGGAGGTGCGGTAGAGGTCGAGGTTGCCGATATGCGGCGTGAAGACCTGCTTATACCCAGTCTGGAAGAGCTGGGCCGAAATGAAGTTCTGGAGCTCTTGACGCACCACGGCACCGTTAGGCGTCCAGAGGATCAGGCCTTGGCCGACCTTCTCGTCGATATGGAAGAGCTTGAGTTCCTTGCCGAGGCGACGGTGGTCACGCTTCTTGGCTTCTTCGGCCCGGACGAGCGATTGCTCGAGTTCTTCCTTGGTCGCGAAAGCGGTCCCATAAATACGTTGGAGCTGCTTATTCTTCTCGTTACCGCGGTGGTAGGCGCCGGCGATGTGTAACAACTTGAACGCCTTGACCTGCGACGAGTAACGGACGTGCGTGCCGGCACAGAGGTCGACGAACTCACCATTCTTATAAAAGGAAATCGTCTCGCCGGCCGGGATGTCACCGAGGCGACCGATCTTGTAGGCGACCTGGCCGCGCTCGCGAATGAGCTTCTCGGCTTCTTCCAGAGTGCACTCAAAGCGCTCGAACTTCTGATTCTCCTTGGAGATGCGGCGCATCTCCTCCTCGATCTTCACGAGGTCCTCGGCCGTGAAAGCGTGGTCGAGGTCGAAGTCGTAGTAGAACCCATTGTCGGTGGGCGGACCGATGTCCAACTGCGCCTGCGGGAACAGGCGAAGCACCGCGGCACCCAGCATGTGGGCGGCGGAGTGGCGAATCTCCTCGAGGGGAGTCATCTGCGGGCGGGAGGACATGATGGAAAAGCGTCCTTTACCGCTAGGGACTCCCGAGGCGGAGGGCAAGGACGGAGGCAAGGCCCACCCTACCCCCCGGCCGCAGGCTATTCCTTGACGATTTCGAAGCGCATCGTGACCACCACGCGGATGGTCTTCTCAATCGAGTAGAAATCGATGCTGTTGGCATCGGACTCCCCCACGCGGTCCTTGGCGCAGATTTGGATGACCCCTTGGGAGGCATCGAGCAAGGACCCGACCTTCGACCCCGAACCGGCGACCATCGTCGCGGCCCGGCGCTGGGCGTCCTTCGCGGCGGCCTCCAAGAGTTCCTGCTTCGAGTCATTCAACTTCACTAAGCGGAAGGTCGGCGTACCACGCGCGAGCGTGACGCCCTGCTCTAAGTAAATTTCCTGACGCGAGAACGCCAAGACGCGATCGACATTCGGAGTCTCGACCGTGAAGGACTGATTGAATGTAAACTCTGGCACCTTGCCGCGCGCAAAACGATTAAAGTCCACGGGAGCACGTTGGATCGGAGTACGCACGCCATCCTGATTGGGAGCAAACTCCATGAAGGCCGCGGGCTCCAGCCGGGTGCTCTCGGAAGCCGAGAAGACCACCTCCGCTTCCACGAAACCAGCCTCCTTCAGAAGCTTCTGCACCGCCGCACGCTGCGCCAGCATGGCGAGACGGCCTTCATTGAAATTTTCGCCGCGCCACGCCAAGGTGCCGACGAGCGACCCTTGACCCGAACGCACATCCAGTGTGGCGACGCCCTTGACGGTGATTTCGGGGCGGTTGTTTTTAAGTTGCCCGATGGATTTGCCCATCTTGTCGGAAGCGACCACGAACGCGAGGGCGAGCGCGACACCGAAGAGGAGGAAAGCGAGGGACGGAAAGAGCGTGAAGTTGACCGGACGGGTAGGCTTGTCGGAGGACATAAGGAGGCCTGTAGACTGACCGAGCCGGTGAGCCTTTCAACGGACACTTATCAACAATCTTGAAGAACTAAACCGGCTTCAGGTCGTACCCATCCTTACGGTCCAGCATCGCCCAACCGAGGGCCGTGAGTTCCTGGCGCAGGCGGTCGGCGGCCGCGAAGTCCTTGGCCTGCTTGGCCGCCCAGCGCTGGGCAGCCAGGGCGACGACCGCGGCGGGGGCGGATGCGACGGGGGCAGCCTTAAAGAGGGTCAAACCGAGGGCGTAGAGGAGCTTGGCCAGCCCCGAGAGGTCTTGGCGGGCCTGGGCGGTGGTCGGCTCATCCTTTTCAGCCAAAACGGTGAAGACCTGTCCGAGGCAGCCGGGAACATTCAAGTCATTCTCCAGGACCTCCCAGGCATGCTGGAAGCGCCCCCAGGCGGTCTGGGTCTCTTGGGTGGCGGGGGGTTGGAACTCCGCCCGGGTGAACCCAGCGGCCGCCAGCAAACGGTCGGTGCCGCGCTCGAGCTTAGCCAAGGCGGAACGGGCGTCTTCGACCCCCTTGAAGGTGAAGTTAAGCGAGCTGCGGTAGTGACCAGCGATGAGGGCGTAGCGGACCTCGGTCGTCGTGAAGCCCTTCGCGATGAGTTGATCCAAAGTATAGAGGTTCCCCTTGCTCTTGGACATCTTCTCGCCGTCGACCAGCAGGTGGGCGCTATGGAACCAATGGGCCGCAAAGCCCTTGATGCCCGTCGAGCATTCGGTCTGAGCGATTTCGTTCTCGTGGTGCGGGAAGCAGAGATCGATGCCACCACCATGCAGGTCAAACGTTGCCCCGAGGTGCTCCAAGGACATGGCGGAGCACTCGATGTGCCAACCAGGCCGACCTTCGCCCCACGGGCTCGGCCAGAAATTGGCGCCGTCTTCCGGCTTACGGGACTTCCAGAGTGCGAAGTCGGCAGCCGACTCCCGTTCATATTCATCGGCGTCATTGGCTTCGCCGGCGCTGTTCGTGCCTTGCGTCTCAAGCTTTGCGAAGTCCAAGTGCGTCAGCTTACCGTAATCCTTACAAGTGCAGACCTTAAAGTAGACCGAGCCATCCTTGGCGACGTAAGCGTGACCGCGCTCGACCAAGGCCTTAATCATCGCGACCTGTTGTGGGATGTGCGCGACGGCGCTCGGCTCCACATGCGGCGCCAACAAACCAAGGGCCTGGCAATCCTGATGGAACTTGTCGGTCCACTGCTGCGTGAACGCCGTTAAAGTCTGCCCCGCCGCCTGGGCCCCGCGAATGGTCTTGTCGTCGACGTCCGTAATATTGCGAACGTGTTTCACGGGCAGGCCGGCGACCTCCAAGGTGCGGCGCAAGACGTCCTGAACGGTGAAGGTACGGAAGTTGCCGATATGGGCGGGGCCATAGACCGTCGGGCCGCAGCAATACATCCCGAAGACCGTGCGGTCAGGCTTCACTAAGAGCGGCCGCAGTTCGCGGCTCATCGTATCATGCAGGAAAACGGCCATAGCAGGCCCAAGGAATAGGAAAGAACGCCCCCCAAGGGCGAGAAGGAAGCGTCATAACCTCGAAAACGGCTTGTTCCCCCAAGCCCAACCGAAGATAAAGGGCTCCTTCCCTACCCTCCATGAAACTCGGCACCAAATCCCTCCACGCTGGCCAAAAGCCCGACCCGACCACGGGTGCGCGCGCGGTCCCCATCTACCAGACGACGAGCTACCAGTTCCGCGACACGGAACATGCGGCCAATCTCTTTGGCCTGAAAGAACTCGGTAACATTTACACCCGCATCATGAACCCGACCACCGACGTCCTCGAGCAGCGCCTCGCGGCCCTCGAAGGCGGCTCGGGGGCACTGGCCCATTCGTCGGGTCAGGCGGCCATCACCGCTTCAATCCTCAACATCGCCGGTGCTGGCGACCATATCGTCTCGGTCGCTCAGCTCTACGGCGGCACCTACAATCTCTTTCACTACACCCTGCCCAAGCTCGGCATCCAGGTGTCCTTCGTCGATGGCGACGATCCCGAGAACTTCCGCAAGGCCGTGAAGTCGAACACCAAGGCTTTCTACGGGGAAGGCCTCGGCAACCCCCGCCTCAATGTCTTCCCCTTCGCCGAAGTCGCGAAGATCGCCCAGGAAGTCGGCGTCCCGCTGATCATCGATAACACCGCCCTCTCCCCTTACCTAAACCGCCCATTCGAGCATGGCGCCAACGTCGTCGTCCACTCGGCCACGAAGCACATCGGCGGCCACGGCACCTCCATCGGCGGCATCGTCGTCGACGGCGGCAACTTCAACTGGGGTAACGGCAAGTTCCCCGGCTTCACCGAGCCGGACCAGTCCTACCACGGCCTCCCGCACTGGGAAGCCTTCAAGGCCTTCCCGCCAGCCGGCAACGCGAACATCGCGTTCATCATGAAGATGCGCCTGCAGTTCCTCCGCGACGTCGGTAGCTGCCTCTCGCCCTTCAACGCCTTCCTCCTCATCCAAGGCCTCGAAACGCTTCACCTTCGCATGGAGCGCCATTGCGCCAACGCCCTCAAGGTGGCCGAGTACCTCGAAGCACACCCGAAGGTCAAGTGGGTCAACTACCCCGGCCTGAAGTCCTCCAAGTACCATGACCTCGCCAAGAAGTACCTCACGAACGGCTTCGGCGCGCTCGTTGGCTTTGGCGTGAAGTCTGGCCATGAAGGCGGCAGCAAGTTCATCAACGCCCTTCAACTCCACAGCCACGTCGCCAATATTGGCGATGCCCGCTCCCTCGCGATTCACCCGGCCTCCACGACCCACTCGCAGCTTACCGCCGAAGAGCGTGCCGCCGCGGGTGTCACCGACGACTACGTCCGCCTCTCCGTGGGGATTGAAGACATCGAGGACATCATTGCCGACCTCGAGCAGGCGTTGGCGAAGGCCTAAGCGGCCCGCCCAGGACTAACTAGGGCAGGCCGAAAGGCCTGCCCTTTTTGTTTTCACGCTTGGGCGTGGTCGAAGTCGTGGTAATCCAAGAACGCCTTGGCCCCCTCGTCGCCCATATACGCGGCGAGCAACTTCGGCTCGGTCTTCGTCAGGTCGACGACGATGAGGCCATCGAGGCAGCCGCCAAAGCCTTCATCGACGTTGAAGGCAATGAGACGTCCATTGAGTTTGAGGTAGTGCTTCAGCAAAACGGGGACCGACTTCGCGTCGGCCTCGAGGTCGCTGACCAGACCGGACACATGCTCCAAGTCAAAGGCGCACCGTTGTAGCACTTCGATATCGGCGTCCCGTAAGCTCATGGCCCGGGGCGGGTTCTTGCCGCGCACCAGGGGTGCCAAATCGTCGGCCGAACGGTTATGCTGCAAATATGAAAGGATCAGTTCCTTGGAGGCTTGGCCGTACTCGGGGTTGATGCTCACCGGCCCAAAAAGGAGGTGATATTGCGGGAAGCGGGCGACATAGCGGCCGATGCCGCGCCACAGCAGCGGTAGGCTCGTCGGCTTGCGCTGATATTCTTCGCGAATAAACGAGCGCCCCATCTCCAGGGCCGGATCCATTCGGCGGAAAAAGTCTCCCTTGAACTCAAAGAGGGTCGCGGTGTACATCCCGTGCTTGCCCTTGAGGGGTAGAATCCGATCCGTCGGGCCGAGGCGATACCCGCCAACAATCTGGCTCGTCTGATCGTCCCAGAGGATGAGTTGGTCGTACCAAGCATCAAAGGGATCTAAGTCACACTCATTGCCGGAGCCTTCCGATACCGAACGGAAAGTGAGTTCGCGGAGGCGGCCGATTTCGCGGAGGGTGTGTGGGAGTTCCGAGCCCAAGAAGCGGAAGACCTTGAAGTGACCGCTCGTCAGCAGGCAATCCGCCGGCGGCAGACTCTCCAGCTCCGCGCGCAGTAAGGCCGGCTTCACGGGGGGGATCAAAGGCGCCCACTCCGCCGTCAGCTTCTTCCGTTCTGCCACTTTTCCAGCCGACTCGCGATTCGCTAGTAACTCGCAACGCAAACGCAGGAAGCTCGTGGCTTCCTCGTCGTCTGGGTGATCAGAGAGTTGCGCGGGGGTCACCGCCTTAGCAGTCCGGAGATGAATGACCTTGCCACGATGCGAAAGGAATTCCCGCAGGAGCATGATGGTCCGCACCTTCGGGTGCATCAGACCTAAGGAGTGGAAGAGTCGAGAGTTACCGCCCGAAAGATGCAGCGGCACGATGGCAGCGTTGGCCCGACGGGCCAGCCGCACGACCTGCGGAGACCACACGGGGTCACGGACGCCCCGATGCTTTAGACTCAGGTTAGACACTTCGCCCGCGGGGAACGTCAAGATACACCCGCCAGCCTTAAGATGACTAAGAATGCGCCGCGTCCCCGCCAAGTTGCCGAGGTCCGCCTGGCCCGGGTCGAACGGATTCACTTCAATCAACCAAGGGCGAATCCCGGGGATTTGCGCTAACCACTTATTCCCCACCACCAAAGCATCTGGCCGCGCCCGCAGCAGAAAATCCATGGCGATAATCCCATCCGCCAAACCATGCGGGTGATTCGCCATCACGATGACGGGCCCTTGGCGCGGAATCCGGGCTAAGCACCCATCGTCCCAAGCTGACGCCAATTGCCCCTCTTCTTTCGCACAGGTAAAGAAATCGGGCCGACCCGAGGATAGGATGCGCGCCAAGAACTCGTCGAATTCACGGGCCTTGAAGAAGCGGTCCAAAAGGGGGGCCGACCAGCCCAGGGGACCTAACGCAGTGCGCAGATCCGCCACATTCGCCCCATGCCTTGCCGTTGTCATCTCTTCGCATCATAAATGACGAACGAGCGCTTAGCATGGCGGTCAGGTGACAATCCTGTGTCACCCCTCAAGAATCAGAAACCAAAGAACTGGCGGGCATTCCGGGTGGCGACTTCGGCGACTTCATCGACGGGCAGGCCCAAGAGTTCGGCCGCTTTGGCGGCGATCTCGGGTAAATAAGCCGGGGTGTTTTCCTTCCCACGCACTGAGAGCGGGGCGAGGTACGGCGCATCCGTTTCCAACATCAGGCGGGCGAGGCCTTGAGCCTTGAGCGCCGCCCGGATGTCGTCGGCGTTCTTATAAGTAATAATCCCAGTGAAGGAAGCCCGCCCACCCCGGCGATTGACCTCGCAGACGGCGGCGGGGCCTTCCACGAAACAGTGAAAGACGACCTGACGCCAATCGACGCCGCTCTCATCGATAAGCTGGACGGACTCCGCGAAGGCGTGGCGCGAGTGAATCACCACGGGGCAGTCAAATTGATAGGCCAAGGCCAATTGCCGGCGGAAGGCTAACTGCTGCCAAGCCTTGACCTGCGCCGCTTCAACGGCGTCCGCGGGAAGCCGGAAATAATCGAGCCCAATCTCGCCTAAAGCCGCCGGCGCTACCGAGTCCGCGAAGAAGGGTGCCAACGCCATGACGGCGTCTTCCCAGCCCTCCGTTACGTGGCAGGGATGCAGGCCGACGGTATGCCGAAAAAAGCCCGGATGTTCATGCGCCAACCGCCGATATTCCGACCAGTCGTCGAGATCCGTGCCAATGGCCACAACGCCTTCGACCCCCGCCGCTTTCACCTGCTCCAGCCAAGGCGCCAGCGTCCCTGCGCGGACCGCGGTGATCGGATGGCAATGGGAATCCAACAGGCGCATGGCTGCATTAGGGCCACCCGCGGACGTAGGGCAAGGTTTAGGTCGCCAAGACGCTTGTCAAAAACCGGCCGACCAGCACCGTGCTCGCATGCACTATTGGTTGATGAAATCCGAACCCGATGAGTTTTCGTTCGAGCAACTCCGCACCCGCGGGACGGAACCTTGGACCGGCGTGCGCAACTACCAGGCACGTAATTTCATGCGGGCAGCGGCCGTCGGCGACCTCGTGCTCTTCTACCATTCCAACTGCCCGGAACCCGGCATCGCCGGCGTGGCCAAAATCTCGAAGGCCGCATTCACCGACCCCACCCAGTTCGAGGCGAAGTCCGACTACTACGACCCCAAGTCCCAGCGCGCCGACCCCCGTTGGAGCTGCGTCGAAGTGGCCTTTCACCAGACTTTTAAACGTCACGTCACCCTGCCCGACCTCCGGGCCTGCCAAGCGCTCGCGGAAATGCTCATCCTTCGGCCGGGGAACCGACTTTCCGTGACCCCGGTCACGGCTACCGAATTCAAAGCTATCTGCGGGCTCGGGCAGAAGTAAGGTTGTGCTCAATGCCCGCGCTTGGCCGGCTCAGCCGCAGACGCAGGCGCGTGGCCGTGATGGTGGCCATGATGGTGGCCGTGCCCATGCGGCTTATAGAAAGAGTCTGGATGGGTGCGCGGGGAACGTTCGATGAGCCACCAAACCGCGGCCGCGAGGGCACCACCTGCGGCATAGCGCACCAGCAAGACGGGGAAGTCACTCGTCGCCTGCCCCCAACCAAACTTGTTCCATTCCGTCGTGAACTCCATGATGAGAAAGAGGATACTCCA
>CAIYEN010000200.1 GCA_903925205.1 uncultured Opitutia bacterium
ATATAACCCTTGGCGGTTTCGACGAGGTTCGGGATGAGGTCGTAACGACGCTTCAGCTGCACGTCCACCTGGGCAAAGGCGTTCTTGAAGCGGTTTCGCAACCCGACGAGGGTGTTGTAGATGCCGACGAGGAAGAGGCCGGCGAAGACGAGCAGGCCAAGGATGACGAGGACAGTGATAAGAAGTGCGGGACCCATAGTGGACTGGAAGGTAGCCCCTCCCCCGCCCGCCGCAAGTCCGACCACATAGTGGAGTATTATAAATAGGGCACTGTCTTTACAGAAAGCGCTTCTCCCCCTGTTTTCAGGCGAGTTCAGCGAGCTTCCGGCAGACTTCGTCGATCAGGAAGGCCGGGGTCGAGGCACCCGCGGTGACGCCGACGACGCCGTACCGACCCAAGGCACGGAAATCGAGCTCGGCGGCAGTCTCGACGTGGTAACAGGGCATGCCCTGGATTTCGACGAGTTTGGCGAGTTTCACGGTATTCGCGGAATGGCGTCCACCGATCACAACGATGGCCTGGCACCCCTGCTGCTGGAGTTCGCTGATGTCAGCCTGGCGATCCTTGGTGGCCCCACAAATGGTGTCGAAAACCAACGTGCTCGGAAAGCGGCCCTTGAGACGAGCGGCGAGACTCGCGAACTCGTCCGTGAACATAGTCGACTGCGAGACCATGCAGACTTTGTCACCGAGGTCAGGCAACGCGTCGATGTCAGCAGGGCTGGAAATGACATGGCCGAGGCCTTCGGCATAACCGAGGAGGCCCATGACTTCGGGGTGCTTGGGGTCGCCGAAGATAACGGTGCGAAAGCCTTTCTTGGCATGCAGGCGGACCTTGCCGGCGATAATGCCGACGTCGGGGCAGGTGGCATCGCGGAACTCCATCCCGAGCGACTTGAGGTACGCGCGGCGTTCCGGCGAGATGCCATGCGCGCGCACCACCATGACCGCATTCGTGTCGGTGGAGCCATTCACCGCCAACTTGGCTTCACTGGTGTAGTCGCCGACTTCACGGATGCCTTCGCCGGTGAGGACTTCCATCATCTGACGGTTATGGATCAGCGGGCCATCCGTATACACGGGGTGACGCCCCTTCTGGGCATACTCGCGCGCAATATCGATGGCGCGCTCGACGCCCCAACAGAAACCGGCGGATTTGGCTCGGATGACCTTCACGACTCCCACGGTGGCGGGAAGCCAGTCTGGTTCAAGCAAAGTCGAGCGAAGGCCTACTTGGCCGGAACGCCCCACACTTCGGCTTCGACGTAGTCGTTCGAGGGCCCCGCGGAGTTACCCTTGGAATGGAAGCGGACATAGCGACCTTTGACTGCCGCCACGGGGATCACGCGGCCTTCGTTGGACTCGTAGTAGCAGTAGTCCTTGCCCTTGCCGAGGCCGAGCTCGTTGGTGGCGTCGTTGTTGTAGACAGTGGTGACGTCCTTCTTGAAGTCAGGGTCGTCCGAAATCTGCACGACGACGTTAAAATAAACGCGGCGCTCACGGTGGAAATGCCACACGGCGATGGCATGGATGACCGCGGCCGAGGGGAGCTCGACCTGCACCCAGTGATGGCCACGCGGGAGTTCCACTTCGAAGCCTTCTTCCCCACCCTTATCACCATCGGTGACATAGGAGAAGTCGCCGGCGGCGGCTTCCTTCGCACTCGAGGTCACGGGGGCGCCTTTCGCCAAGTTCACGGCTTCCGCCGGGACTTTCGGCAAGACGCGCGGGGTCTTGGAGACGGGTTCCAAGTTGTCGATCTTCATGGGCTTCGGGGTGCCGAGGGCGACCGACTTCGGTAGAACGAGCGGCAGGGTTTTCTCTTCCGCGACAAGCGCGAAGGGTAAAACCAACAGAGCCAGGGTAAGGGTCTTCAGGGACATGGGATTGAGACAGGCGAATGTTAGGTGGGTTTCAAGCCCGCGGTGCATCTAGGGTCTTTACCCGGCGATGCTTGAGGGGAAAGCGAAGCGTGACCGTGGTGCCGACGTTCGGGGTGCTCTGAATATCCACCGTGCCGCCATGGGCCCGGAGGATACGCAGGAGGATCAACATACCCAACCCCCCGCCCGAGGCTTTGGTGGTGTAATAGGCGTCAAAGACGCGCGTGAGCTTGTCAGCGGGAATGCCGACGCCGGTGTCCTTGACCGAGAGGACGACCCACTCGTCATCCGCTTCGAGGTGGATGAAAATCTCGCCGCCACGGTCCATGGCTTCGAGGGCGTTCTTCATGACGTTGAAGAGGGCCTGTTTGACCTGATTGCGGTCCGCCATGATTAGCGGGATGTCGTTGGCGACGTCGACGGCGACACGAATTCCCAACTGGCCACACTGGTCCTTCAAGAGGTTCATGGTCTCCGCCACCACGGTGACGAGGTCGGCATCCACCAGATCCGGCGGGGCATGCCGCACCGCGCCCAGGAAGTCGCGGACGATGCCATCGAGGCGCGTGATTTCAGAACGGCAGACTTGCGCGGCGTTGCGGACTTTCTCCGCGGCCGGGCTGTCCCCGAGCTTCTCGGCTTCGCGCTGCAAGAGCTGCAGGTGAATGCCAATCGCATTCAAAGGGTTGCCGACTTCATGCGCCACGCCCGCAGCCAGGGCAACAATGGAGTCGATGCGCTCGCTTTCGACGCGGTCTTCAGTCTGCACACGTTCGGCGGTGATATCACTCAACACGGCCACGCGGCGGGCGCGTTCCGCATCTTGCGACCCACCGACGCGCGCCAAATGCAGACGCAGCACGCGCGACTCCGGGTAGCGGACCTCAACCTCGCGGGTCAGGGCTTCGACGGCGACGGGCATATCCAAGGCCTTGGCGATGTCCGGAGAGACGCGGCGCAATTCCGAACCGTTGACGGCTTCTTCGCTGACGCCGAGGAGGCGCACGGCCGCGGTATTGGCATATTCGATCGAGCTCTCGTGCGAGAGGACGATCACGCCTTCACGGAGCGTATCCAAGACGGTCTCCATGAGGTCGCGCTCGCGCTCGAGGCGACGGGCGAGGATCGCGAGGTTCTGCGCATCGAGCTCATCGATGCGCCCCAAGACACGGTCCAACGGACTGAAACGACGGCGCGACATGTTCAGCGGGCCGGCGCGGAGAGGCGCGCGCGGAGGGCGGAGATGAGTTGCTGCGCGACAACGGTCTTGGTCGCCGGGCCGAGGGCCTGACGGAAACCATCGCGGCCCAGCAAAATGAGTCGGTTCAATTCGTTGCCGAAGGCGCCATCGGGCCCCGCCACAGAATTCGCGGCCACGAGGTCGATGCCTTTGCGGTCCAGCTTGGCAAGGGCATTGGCTTCGACGTTCTCAGTCTCCGCGGCAAACCCGACGAGGAGCTGGTCCGGACGACGGCGCTGCGCCAAGGTGGCCAAGATATCCGGCACGGGCTCGAACTCGACGGTCAGGCCCGCCCCGTCTTTCTTGAGCTTCTGCGGATGCATGACCTTCGGACGCCAATCGCTGACCGCCGCCGTCATGATGAGCACGTCGCAAGGGCCAAACAGGGCGTCCGTCTGGCGGAGCATGTCTTCCGCGGTGACGACCGGATAGAGCATGACCCCCGCCGGCTCCGGCAAGGCCACCGGCCCAGAGACGAGGTCCACACTCCAGCCCGCCGCCTTCGCCGCCGCGGCGATGGCAAAGCCCATCTTCCCCGTGGAGGGATTGCTGACGAACCGTACTGGGTCGAAGAACTCGCGGGTCGGTCCAGCGGTGATGAGACAACGGATAGCCAAGGGCGTAAAGGGGTGGTGGCTACTTTGACCAAACCCCCCGCTGAAAACAAGGGGATTGGGGAAGATCAGGGGGCAGGTGGGCATGGGGACAAGGGGACAAGGGGTTGTGATGCGGCCTATGGCCGCCTACCAACATCCCGGCCCCCCTTTTCCTTTCTGTAATCGCCCCGTGTCCCCTTGTCACCTAGCCAACTAGTCCCCTCGCTGCTTCGCTGCGCGTCCCTACCTGAAACAATGCCACGCCGCGAAGCGGCGACACAACCCCGTGTCCCCATGTCACCTTGTCAACATGTCCCCTCGTGGCCTTCAGCCGCGAACACCTTTGCACAGGCCACCGGCCGTTTTGCACTTTTGCACTACCTCTCCCTCTTTCCCCGACCCTTCCCCGACTCTCTCCCGACTCTTCCCCGACCCTACCCTCGACCCTACCCTCGATTCTTCCCTCGACCCTCCCCCCCTCTCTCCCCTCACTGCCCCCATGGATATTTATCTCGCGACCGGCAACGCCCACAAGGCCGAGGAATTCGGACGCATGTTCGCTAAAGCCAGCCTGCCCGTCCGCGTCCGCTCAGCCAAAGATCTCGGCGGCATGCCACACGTCGACGAATACACGGGCACCTTCACCGGTAACTGCCGCCTGAAAGCCGAAGCCCTGCAACGCATCGCGCCGCCGAAGTCCTGGATCCTCGCCGATGATAGCGGTCTCTGCTGCGACGCCCTCCAAGGCGGACCCGGCGTCGACTCCGCCGTCTTCGCTGGCCCCCAAGCGACCGACGCCGAGAATCGCGCGAAGTTGCTCGAGGCGATGAAGAAAGCCCCCGCGCACAAACGTGGTGCGCGCTTCGAATGCCACTTGCTCGTCCTGGGACCTAATGGCGTGGACATGAAGTTCGTCGGGCAATGCTGGGGCCGCATCCTTGAAGCCGAAGTCGGCACCGAGGGCTTCGGCTACGACTCGCTCTTCGTCCCCAGCGGCTTCGATAAGACCTTCGGCGAGTTGCAACCACAGACCAAGGATAAGCTCAGCCACCGCGCCAAAGCCTTCGCCCAATTGGCGACGTGGATGAGAGGCTAATGCGGGCTTAGCCCGCTTTAGCAGAGGAATAGTTCCGGTTCGGTTGATTGGAGGAGAGGCAGTGACAGCACTGCGTGCCGTCGTAAGCGGATAGCGGTTAGCGTTTGGGGGATAGATGATTCAGAGACGACATCCGTCCGCCTACCAACATCCCGGTCCCCGGTCCCCGGTCCCCCATTTCACACTGCCTCGGGTAGGGACAGCACCACGTGCTGTCCTAATTGCCCCTCGCGAGCTCCGCTCGCGGGTAGGGGCAAGGCTACGCCTTGCCCTCCGATCCAAACAAGGGCGCGGCGAAGCCACGCCCCTACCTTAGTTGACTCCAGGATAGCACGCAGTGCTATCCCTACCTGTAGCAACCTTTGCACCTTTGCACAGGCCGTAGGCCGATTTGCACCTTTGCACGGCATCTTACCCCTTGTCCCCTTGTCACCATGTCACCTTGTCCCCTCGTAGCCTACTCGCGGCCTACTCGCTGCCTTCAGCCGCGCACCACGCCCCTACACTCGTGGCTTCGCTGCGCGTCCCTACCTGAAACAATGCCCACACAACGGTCGCGCAGCGACCGCCCTCCATTCAACCATCCAACGATTCAACTCTCCGCCTTCTGTCCTCTCATTCACTTTTGCACGGCCCCCAGTGCCTCGTTTTGCGCCAAAATAGTTGACAGTTACTGTCAGCATATTATCACTGTCAGTATGTCGAAGCCGAGTAAAGAGCAGCATTTGGCCGAGTTTCAGGACCGCCTGGCCTGTGCCCAGAAGCACCGGGACGCCAACGATATGGAACTGGCCCGGGCCGAATACGTCCAAGCGCTCGCCTACGCCGAGAAGCACCTCGGAGCCTACAGCCCGGAGGTCGACCAAGCCTGCTACCGTTTAGCTAACTTCTACGCCGCTCTCCGTGAGCCCAGCGAGGAGCTCGCCGTGCTCGAACGTCGCCTCCGCATCCGCCAAGGGAATGGGGACGTGCCCGAGATCATCGACGCCCTCCAAGATGTGGCGCTCTGCCACGCCAGCTACGACCGCCCCACCGAGGCAGAAGAGGTGTACCAAGAGGCCATCGCCTTGTGCGAAGAGACGGACGAGAAACATCAGCCCGTGCTGCGCGCGACGTTGCTCTACTTCGGGGATTTCCTGAACGAGCAAGATCGCCACGCCGATGCGGTGCCGATTTTCGAACGTGGCCTGCGCCTGTGCGCCCATAGCAAGAGCTACCCATCCATCTCCGGCTCCCGGCTCGCAGCCAACCTAGCCGTATCACTCTTTGCGCTCAAGCGTCCCGCGGAAGCCGTGGCCTTGCTCGAACAAGCCTTGCCAGTGCTCGCCCATCGCTCGCAACCGACGACGACCATCACGCGGCGGATGCTCTACGCGCTCGCCACCGAATACCGTAAGCAAAAGCGCTACGCCGATGCCGAACGCTGGTACGGCGAAGCGATCTACCAAGCGAGCCTGTCCAATAGTTCCCGCGACTACGCCTTCATCTTAGACGCGGCCGCCGAAAACGACCTGAAACTCGGGCGGACCGAGCGCGCCGAACGCCGCCTCCAGAAGGCGATTAAACAAATCCTCCGCATCCGCGAGGCCCATCACGAAGACGTGCTCGGTATCCGCCAGTCGTTAGTCAACCTGCTCATCCCCGCCGAACGCTATGCCGATGCGGAATCCGTACTGACGGAGATGGCCCAAGCAGCCGAACACCCGGACTTCGCCGATGTCCGTGGGCGCGAGCGTTTCCTCAATAACTTGGGGTTCGTCCAGGTACATCTCGAAGAATTCCCCAAGGCCGAAGTAAACATCCGCCGCGGCCTCGAAACGGCCGACGAGGAGAACAGCGCCTTCCTCATCAAGAACCTCGGGCTGATGTACCAAAAGATGGGCTATACCGCCGAAGCAATTTGCGAATACGAGAAGGCACTCGCCATCTTCGAGAAACACTTCGAGCCCGACCACAAGGTCGCCGTCTTCATCCGCGAAGCCCTGAAGGAGTTGAAGGGATGAGGGCGGAATCGAGGGTGGAATCGAGGGCGGAGTCGATGGCTGGGTCGATGACAGGGTCGATGACAGGGTCGATCGCTGCGTCGAGGAATGCATCGATAATCTAACCGCCATATCCAGCACCCCTGACTGACATCCCCCTAGCCCACCATACTCCAGCCCACTAGCCCCCGCCGTAATCCGTCCCTCTTTAATCGATACAGCCCTCGATTCAGCCATCGACTCATCACTCGACTCTTCCCCAACCCTTTCCGACTCTCTCCCGACCCTCCCCCACCCCTTCTCCAACCCTTCTCCCGACTCTGTCCTCTATACTCCCCTCGACTCTGTCCTCTA
>CAIYEN010000201.1 GCA_903925205.1 uncultured Opitutia bacterium
CATGTCTTACCCCCTCGTCGGGGTGGCGACGGTGGCGGGGCTCTGCGAGGACCACCCGGCGGCGTCAAATTTCTTGCGGGCTTCCTCAACGATGGCGCTCTTCAGGAGGGCCTGATACTGGCTCTCGTAAGTCATGGCCATCTGCGGGTCGTCGTTTAGGCGCCCGAAGTTGCGCTGGTAGGCGCTGATGTAGATCATCGAGGCCATGATGAAGACATCCGGCAGGTAAAGGCTGATAAACGTCGAAGTGTTCGTCGCCGAGAGGCTGTTGGGCCGGTAGGTGCCGACAACCTCGACGGGATAGGCCTGATCTGGCACCGGGCCAACGAAGAATAGCGTCTCATTGAACGGCACGAAATACTCGGGCTTGCCACGGTTTGCGGTCAAAGACGACCCGTAGACGGCGTCAAGGAACTCCTTCGTCGTGGGAAGGAGGGGCGTCCTGACGCAAGCGTCTGGATTGGTTGTGGAGGCGGCATTGCCCGCAGCATCGGTCAAAAGATTGATCTGCTCGCTGACGACAAACGTACCAGACGCCGCATCCAGATTTGAAGCCAAGTCTATGTTAAACGAAAGGTTCCTGTTGCCGGGCGTCAGGATGAAGCTGACGCCGTGCAGGGACGTAGACGTGAACATGAAGTCAATGTCACGATACATCCGGTTTTCCGCATATGTTACCATGGATGGCAAGATCGTGACGAACGCAGGATCGGTCTCCGCCACGACAGCCATCGTGGCGATTTGGGTAACGTACTGCGAATATGTGAGGCCTGTGGTCATGGTTAACCCCGTGATCCGCCCTTTATACCATTGCCGGGCCGTTTACGCCATGCCAGAGGCTTTGTCCTTGACCTCGGCCACGCGGCGGCTCCAGCCCTTCCCAAATGTCTCGAACGTTGGCAGGCGTTTGAGGAAGTCGAGGCGCATGTCGCAGAGGGCTTCGACGACCTGATCCGGGTCGCAGGACTTGATCGCCTCCAGCGATTTCGGGCCGATGATGCCGTCATCAAGAACGCCCGCGATCCTCTGGAGATACCTTGCCGCGCGGTTTACGCCGCTATTCACCGCGAAGTCAAAGGCGGCGTAATCCACGCCCGCAGGGAGCTGATCACCCCTTACCTTGTCCCAGTACATGGACCTGTAGAAGCCCTTCACAGCGTCAGGCGTCAAGGCGCGCATCTCGGCCTCGGTCACGCTACGATTGAGGAAGGCCTCCCAATTTGCTTTTGTAACGCCCAAGTTAGTCATGCCGCCCGGATCTTTCGGGTGATCAACAAAGCCGCCCTCGTTGGCGATGACGAGGGCGTAGCACTTGTCGAAGTTTTCTTTCACCGCGCCACACCCTTGAGTTTTTCCAGCGTCCGCAGGCCACCCATGCCAAGCATGGCGAAGACAAGCTGCCAGAGGGTATCGTCAAGTTTGGGCGGGACCGGCGGATGAAACCCGGCACAGAGGCCGACCCAGACAAAGATCGGGGAGAGCACGAACTGGTAGGCCAAGGCCAGACCGCATGTCCAGCCGATAAATGGACGCCAGCCCGACACGAACACGTTGGCATTGGCCGCCTCGACAGCGTTCACATCGCTCTGGGCCTTGTCCCAAGACAGAAGACTATCGCGCAAGGCGGTCTCGGCCTTGGCTTTGGCTTCGGGGTCTGGGATGAACTTGTCGAGAACTTTCATGCCCGCCGCAATGGCGTCGTCAATCCCAAAGCTCATTTGTCGGCCTTTCCATCCAGCTTGTCATAGATCCGCTGGAACATCGCCTCAATGTGGTCCATGCGCTTGTCCATGTCGAATTTGCTGACGTAGGTCTTGGGTAGATCCGTCTCAATCGCGTGAAGGTCTTTTCGCAGCTCTTTCACCGCGCCCCATATCTCGCGGGCGAACCAGCCGCCGACGGCTATGGCTGAGACGCTGATAAAATTCATGATCGACTGCGTGTCCATTATGCGGCCTCTTCTTGCGTTTCACCAAGGTAGTAGGCGAGATTGGACCGCAGGCGGCCATCGTGCGGGGCCAAATCTACCGCAATCTTCCCCTGTTTGATAGCCGTGTCCCTTAGCCCAAGGTTCCAAGCCGAGATGGCCGCGAGGTCGTGCGCCTGATGCCCCCAGACCTCGGGGTCACAGGTGTAGACCGCCTCTCGATTGGTGATGCGCAGCGCCCGCGTGGCGTAGGCAAAGCACTCCTCCCAGCGGCCCTGCCGGTAGCAGAGGAGCGCCAGTTCACACCACGGCTCGCGGGTGTTGGGGGCCTCTGA
>CAIYEN010000202.1 GCA_903925205.1 uncultured Opitutia bacterium
AGGTTCTCGATCAGGTGTTCCCAATAGATCGCATGGTGGCCAGGGATGAGCGTGAAATTCTTCGCGACCGTGGCGCCGGTGTCGGTGCCGGTCTGCGTGAGCTTCAGCGAAGTCGCGGAAGACGAGACCAGTTGCCAAGGCGCATTGGCCGTGTCGCCGTGGGGTGGGCCTTTTTCCTGTCCGCCGAACGGCAGGCACATGAAGTCGCCGCGAAGGTCAGTGAGCAGGTTCGGCAGCGACTGGTCGATCTGCGTCGGCGTCCAGGGTGAGAGCGAGTAGGGGGAGGCCTTGAGGCCGGGCAGGTGGAACGTGACCGGGGCGAGGTGGCCGGCAGTCTGGGTGACGGCCAGTTCGACCTCGGCGCTGCGCAGGGTGTAGCTGGGGGCTCCGTGAATGGTTTCCATGGGGATGCGTCATTTCCTGCAACCCACGCGGGACTGTCAACGCCTCGGGTGCTCTCCGCTTGCTAAGCTGGGCTGGCCCCGCTTGGTTTCCCTCATGCCGCAGCCTCTGCCTATCCTTTACACCAAGCCCGGTTGCCCCTGGTGCACCCAGGCTCTCGAGTTTTTTGCCACCCAGGGCGTGAAGCTCGATGTCCGCGACGTGGTGGCCGACATGCATCAGATGCGCCAGCTGGTCGCCATCACCGGCCAGTCCAAGTGCCCGTCCTTTCGTTATGGGGATTTCATCGTGGCCGACTTCGGCGTGGATGAGTTCATCAACAAGGCCCGCAAGCACCCCGCCGTCTGCGCTGAGCTCGGCCTGAAGGTCTAAGTGGTCAGCTTTTAGGGCTTGGTCACCTAGGGTAAACCCCCTAGTAATAGTCCCATGAGGCTTACCCCTGCTTTGGGCCTTCTGCTATGCGCGACCTTGTTCGCCGCTCGGCCTAACGTCGTATACATCATGTGCGACGACATGGGTTGGGCTGATCCTGGTTGCTACGGTTCGACTCAGAACGTGACGCCGAACATCGATCGCCTGGCCAAGGAAGGCCTGCGCTTCTCCAGTTTCTATGCGACGCAAGCGGTGTGCACATCGTCCCGCACGGCGCTGATGACTGGCTGTTATCCGAACCGGCTCGGACTCGGCGGCACCGCGCTGGGTCCGCAATCGAAAACCGGACTGAGCAACGACGAACAGACTCTCGGTACTTTGCTTCGCGACGCGGGTTATCACACTGGCGTGGTCGGCAAGTGGCATCTCGGCGACGCTCCGAAATTCCTGCCGCCCAATCACGGCTTCGACGATTCGATGATCTTGCCGTATTCGAACGACATGTGGCCGCTCGGCTACGCCGTCGGCGACGAATCGCGCCGCAAGATGTATCCGGAACTGCCGCGTTACGTGAACGGTCATCCGATGGGCTTTGTGCGCGATTGGACGGATATGGACGCCCTCACCACCTCCCAAGGCCTACGCGCGGTACGCTTCATCCATGAGAGCGCCGGCAAGGACAAGCCGTTCTTCCTTTATCTTGCGACCTCGATGCCTCACACCCCGCTCGGGGCTTCGTCAGACTTCAAGGGCAAGGGTGTCACACCGTATGCCGACACCTTGGCCGACATCGATCGTGCCGTAGGCGCCGTGCTGAAGGCGCTCGTTGATAAGGGCGTCGAGAAGGAGACCATCGTCGTCTTTACCAGCGACAACGGCCCGTGGCTCAACTTCGGCCGTCATGCCGGTTCCGCTGGCCCGTTCCGCGAAGGCAAGGGCACGACGTTCGAAGGCGGCGTCCGTGTGCCGTTCATTATCCGCTGGCCTGGTGTCGTGAAGCCGGACACTCGCACCGACGCCTTGGCCGCGAACATCGACGTCGTCCCGACGATTGTCGAAGCCTGCTCTGCGGCCAAGCCCAAGCACGAAATCGACGGCCAGTCCTTCCTTGCGTTGCTCAAGGGCGAGAAGGCCACGGCGCGCGAAGCCTTCACCTATTTCTATGGCGATCGCCTCGAGGCCGTGCGCAAGGGCAAGTGGAAGCTTCATCTTCCGCACGCCTACCGCAGCTACATCGATATGGTGCCCGCCTCCAAGGACGGCTTACCAGCCACGACGCACCAACGGCAGATCGGCCTTTCGCTCTACGACCTCGACGCCGATCAGGGTGAAACCAACGACGTCTCCGCCGCCCATCCTGATCTCGTGAAGGAACTCCAGGAACTCGCGGCGTCGGAACGCAAGAAGCTCGATGCCGGTAAGCGTCCCGTCGGGCGCCTCTGATCAGAGGAGATGGGCGATACCGGCCACGCGCCACGCCATCACGCCGAAGCCGACGATCGCGACCGAAAGGCACAGCGAACGTCGCACCTTGGTTTCGCCTAGGCCGGTGCGAAGGACGACCCAGAGCAGGGCGGCGGACGTGAAGATCACCGCCATCTGCGCGAGTTCGACCCCGACGTTGAAGCCGACCAGGATGCGGACGATGCTGCCATTGTCCCAGTCCTTGAGGCGATCGGAGACCGCTGCAGCGAAGCCGAGTCCGTG
>CAIYEN010000203.1 GCA_903925205.1 uncultured Opitutia bacterium
CGTGGTCCATGGGTCAGTCGCGGGTCTGCGCGGCGTCGAGGTTGAGGAGGGCGAGGCAAGCCGCGGTCAAGGCCGCCTGCTCAGTGTTCTTGAGCGTCGCGTCGCGCTTGGATTCACCGATGGCCAGCAAGGCGTCCGCGGACTTCGGGTCGTTCGCATACACTGTGCGTTGATGGGCGAGTAAGTTGCGTAGCAGGGCCTGTTCGCGCTCGGTGGGCGCACGGCTCAGGATGAGCGCGAAGGCCCGGGCGAGGCGGGCGTCCTCGGTCGACTGTTCCTTGCTCACGCGTTCGGCCAACACGCGCGCGGCCTCGACCCAGGTCGGGTCGTTCAGCATCGTGAGCGCATGCAGCGGCGAGGTCGTCTGCGTGGTACGGACTCGGCAAGTCTGGCGCGAGGAGACGTCAAACATGTTCACGGGCGCAATGGTGCGGCGCCAGAAGGTGTAGAGGCTGCGGCGGTAAAGGTCCGCGCCCTTGGAGGTCGGGTACGTGAAGTCGCGTTCCTTGGTGATGGCGAGGCTCTCCCAGGGCGCCGGTGGCAGGTACGGGTAGACCGGCGTGCCGCCGACCTTCGGATTCAACAGGCCGCTGCTCGCCAAGGCGACGTCGCGCAAGACCAGCGACGTCAGACGGAAGCGCGGCGCGTGGGCGAGGAGCTTGTTCTCGGGGTCCTTGGCAAGGAGCTCGGGGGTGACGTGGCTGGACTGCCGGTAGGTGCGGCTTGTGACGATGAGCTTCTGCAGGGCCTTGGTCTTCCAGCCGCTTTCCCGGTATTCGACGGCGAGCCAATCCAAGAGCGCACGGTGCGTCGGGGTATCGCTTTGCACGCCGAGGTCTTCGGAGGTGCGCACTAAGCCTTGGCCAAAGAAGTGCTGCCACTGGCGATTGACCTGCACGCGGGCGGTCAGCGGGTGGCTCGGGCTGAAGAGCCATTGAGCCAGTCCCAGCCGGTTTGCAGGCGCATTCTCAGGGAGTTTGGGGAGGAAGGCCGGCGTGTTGAACGTGACCTTCTCCTTCTTCGCGAGGTAGGCACCACGGTCGAGGATGTTGGTTTCGCGGGCCGTCGCGTCGCTCATGATCATCACGCGGGCGTAGCTCTCGGCTGACTTGAACTTAGTGATGGCGGTCTTGGCGTCGTCGATGGCCTTGAAGGCTGCGGACTTCTTTCGGTCTTCCGGGAATACGTTCTTATTGTAGTGTGCGAGGAGGGTCTTCTGTTGGGCGGCCGTGGGCTTGGCGCCTGGTGCGAGCAAGGGCTTCAGTTTATCATCGAGCATGCCTTTCTTCTCCAACGGTAGGGCCAGCCAGGCTTCGTAGGCCTTGGCTTGGAGCGCAGCACTTTCCTTGTTCTTGGTTTCGTAGTCGGCCTCGAGTTGGGCGAGTTGGACGACTTGCTCTGGCGTTGGGACTTCGAGCAGTGGCTGGTCGAGGCGGAAGCGGGAGGGCCCGCCGCCGGGGACGCCCCGTTCGGGGGCATGGTTGAAGGCGTCGAGTAGACTATAATAATCTTTCTGCGTCAGCGGGTCATACTTGTGGTCGTGGCATTGCGCGCAGGCTAAGGTCAGGCCGAGCCACGTCGTCGAAACCGTATCGACGCGGTCGAAGAGGCTGACGTAGCGTTGTTCTTCCGCGATGTTGCCGCCTTCGCCGTTCAGGATGTGGTTGCGGTTGAATGCGGTCGCGAGCTTTTGCTCTGGGGTCGCGTTGGGCAGGAGATCGCCGGCTAAGAGTTCCGTGCTGAGTTGGTCGAAGGGCTTGTCGGCGTTCAGTTGTCGCACCATCCAGTCGCGCCAAACCCATTGAAAGGTATCGCCGTCTTGCTGGAAGCCGTTGCTGTCCGCGTAGCGAGAGGCGTCGAGCCAGGGGAGCGCCATGCGCTCGCCGTAGTGGACGGACGCTTGGAGGCGATCGACCTGTTTCTCATACGCGTCCGAGCTACGGTCGGCGACAAAGGCCGCGGTCTCCTCAGGCGTCGGTGGCAGGCCGGTGAGGTCGAGGGCGAGCCGGCGGAGGAGGACCTCACGGGGGGCTTCCGGCGAGAGAGTCAGGCCGGACTGCTTCAGTCGCTCGGTGACGAAGGCGTCGACGGGGTGGCGTTCGCCGACGGCGGGTAGGGGGGCGCGGCGCGGCGCGATGAAGGCCCAGTGTTCTTCGTAGGCGGCGCCTTCCGTGATCCAGCGCTTCAGGATTTCCTTTTGTGCGGCCGTGACCGTGCGGTGCGCGTCGGGCGGCGGCATGACCTCCTCGCTGTCCTTCGAGAAGAGCCGCTTCACCAGTTCGCTCCCGGCTGCATCGCCTGGGATGAACGCTTTTTTCTTCAAGGCTTCTTCCCGGAGATCCAAGCGGAGCTTACCTTTGCGCTTATTGGCGTCCGGTCCGTGACAATAGAAGCAGTTCTCGGATAGAATCGGGCGAATGTCGCGATTGTACTCGAGCGTGGCGGGCTCGGCGGCGACCACGGAGCTGGCGCCCAAGCACCCGAGGGAGAG
>CAIYEN010000204.1 GCA_903925205.1 uncultured Opitutia bacterium
ACCAGTTCGCGGACCATCGCGCCTTGCATGCGGGCCCCGGCGGATTGCCGGCCCTGGCGACGGCTGACCCGTAGACGACGCTTCGCATCTTCGATTTCTTCAGGCTTAAACTGGCCTTGACGCAGGCGCCCGAGTTCCGACTCCATTTCTTTCAAGACCTGAGTCGCAGCTTCGGCCGTCGTGCCGGCATAGAGGTAGAACATGCCTTGATCGACGGTTTCGACGCGGGTTGCGCCCACGAAATAGGCCAAGCCTTGCTCCTCGCGCACGCGATGGAACAAGCCACTGGCCATGCCGCTGAGCAGTTCTTCCGCGACGTTGGCTGCGGTGACCAAATCAGGCCCGAAACCACAATGCGGGTAGGCCACGCAAACAACGGCCTGCTCGCCGACGGCTTCGTGCCGATCGCTTTGCGCCGCCCGCGGGGCGTGGGTCGGTAGCCCCTTCGTTTCGAAGGTAAGCTTGGGGAGATGGCCGAAGCGCGCCTCCACAAAGTCCAAGGCAGTTTGACGATCGTACGAACCGCTGATGCCGACCACGAGGTTCCCCGCCACGACGAGTTGCTGATGCAAGGTGGCTAAGTCGCTGGGGTGGATGGCCGCCAAAGTCTCTGGTGTGCCCGAGGCATCGACACCTAAGGGGTGATCCCCAAAGAACTGCTGCAGGAGACGTAGCCGGGCTTTTTCGACAATATCGTCTTCGGCCTCACGGCAGGCAGCAATGGCCGCAGCACGTTCCGTCTCAAAGGTTTCGGGCAGGAGTTTAGGACAGAGCACGCCATCCGTCACCAGCTCGGCGATTTGGGCGAAGTCCGAGCTCAGCGCTTCCCCCCAAACCCCACAAGTGATCTGCGAGCCGTAATCGGCAAAAGTCGCGCCCATGGCATCGACCTGGCTAGCGACTTCCTCTTTCGTCCGTTTGGCCGTGTCGCGCGTGAGTAAGGTGGATAATAAACCCGTGGCACCGCGCTTGCTGGCCTCCTCATAGGCGGTACCAGCGGCCACAAAGACACCGAACCCAGCTTTCGGAATGGCTTCGTCCGGCTGCAGGAGGACGCGCACGCCGTTCGCGAGTGTCATGACCTCGAAGCTTTCGGAAGCAGGCGTCGGGCGACGTGCCAGCGTGACTTCGGGGGCTTTCTGTCCCCGCATGGTTGCTTGGGTCACGGTCTCGGGCTTCAGCCACTGCCGAGCGGATTTAGTGAGTTCTTCCGGCGTGACCTTCGCGAGTTCTTCGACGCCCCGGCGTGGCCACGAGATGTCATGGCCCACGCAAGCGGCATAGCCATAGCGAGAGACGGCGGCGTGGATATTCTTGAGGCCGTTAACCATGGCGACCACCGACTGACGGCGCACCTTCTCCAACTGGGGTTGCGAAACGCCTTTCTGGAGGAGGCGATCAATCACCTCGAAGTAGGCCCGTTCAATCGCCGCGGCATCGGCGCCGGCATCGCCAATCCAGCTGAGCCAGGCGAGCCCGACGTCACGGATCCCCATGACATGCGCATCGATGGCATGAACCAGCTTCCGTTTCTCGCGGAGTTCATCCCAAAGCAAGGAGCTATTACCGGAGCCGAGGACGCCGAGGCACAGGTCCAGTGGCGCGCGACCTTGCTCAAAGAAGCCGGGCACGCGCCAGGTCGCGACGCCTTTTGTCGTCGAAACATCGCGGACCAAGTCGCAACGGCGAGGGCCGGCCTGGGGCGGCTCAAACGCCGGAATCACCTCGAGGCTGGGTCGACGTGAAAAACGTGCAAACCAGCGTTCTGCGGAGGCAAAGGCTTCCTCGGGTTCCATTGAGCCACCGAGGGCGAGGACGACATTGCTGGGGGCGTAGCGGCCCGCATGGTAGGCGCGGAGGTCTTCGGGCGTGATGCGTACGAAGAGCTCGCGATGTCCGATAATCGGGTGGCGCATCGGGTGACTCCGTAAGGTCTCCGCCAAAACCTGCTCGGCTAAGATGCTATCGTGCTCATCGTCGCGCATGGCGATTTCCCGCAAGATCACCTCGCGCTCCATCTTACAGTCGGCATCGGAGATTAACGGGTCGAAGACCATTTCCGACAATGCCTCCATCGCGGTTTCAAAACCTTCCTGCGGGGCATCGATGTGGTAGACCGTGCGGTCAAAGGTCGTGTAGGCGTTGGAATTCCCGCCGGACCGATGGACGGCCTCGGTTAATTCCCGATTCGTGAAACGGCCCGTGCCCTTGAAGACCATGTGTTCGAGGTAATGGGAAATCCCCGAGCCTTCCCAGCGACCTTCTTGCGCGCTGCCGGTCCGTACCCAAGCCTGGACAGTGCATAAGCCGATGTGCGGACGGTGGACGTAGATGACCTCCAGGCCGTTCGCAAGGACGCGTCTTTCGGGGTCGGGGCCGGCAATCTGGCTGAAGCTAAGGCCTTCAAGAAATGACATGCCATAAGGTATGCCCCTCCGGAAGACGGGTGCAAGCGTCTGGCGTGGGTTATTTACCGTGTCATTCCGACTTGTGCCACAAACTATCTGACTCCGAGGATTGCCCGCAGGGTCGGGACCGAATCAACAATGCCATTGAAAAACAAGGGGAGCCCCCCTATCCCCTTCCTTCCCCTTGTCTCAAGGGTCCCTTCGTCCTTCCAGCCACTCGTCCATGTATATCCCCCCTGAAATCCGTGCCCATCTTGAGGAGGTCGAGCGTCGCTCGGGCTACCTTTGGAAGTTTCTGGATGTCGCGGGCAAACAGGTGCTGATCGGCAAACTCGAAGAACAGATGACTGCGGCCAATTTCTGGGATAGTCAGAAGTCCGCCCAGAAGGTCATTTCCGAGTGTAACGGCTACAAGACTATCATTAGCCCACAGATCGCCTTTCGCCGGAAGCTGGAAGACGCGAAGACCTTAGCTGAATTAATCGTCGAGTCTCCGGATGGCTCCGCTGACGCCGAGGTCGAAGAGCTCCGCAAGATTGCCACGGATCTAATTGAAGAAGTTGCCGAACTCGAAATCGCCTCGTTCCTTTCCGGTTTACACGACAAGTCCAACGCCATTGTCACGGTTAAGGCCGGTGCTGGCGGGACCGAATCCAACGACTGGGCTGACCTGCTTTTCCGAATGTATTCGCGCTGGGCGGAACGCCGCGGGTTCAAGGTCGAAATCGAAGATGTCGCCGAAGGGGAAGGCGCGGGCATCAGCCAAGCGACCTTCCGCCTCGAAGGGCCCAATGCCTACGGTTACATTAAGGCCGAACGTGGCGTTCATCGTCTCGTCCGGATCTCCCCTTTCGACGCCAACGCCCGGCGCCACACTTCTTTCGCTTCGGTCGACGTGGTCGCCGAAATCGATGATGATATTGAGATCGAAATCCAAGAAGCTGACCTCCGTGTCGACGTCTACCGTTCTAGCGGTAAGGGCGGCCAGCACGTGAATAAGACGGAATCGGCCGTACGCCTCACGCACATCCCCACCGGCATCGTGGTGGCCTGCCAACGCGAACGCTCTCAGGTTAAGAATCGCGCCTTGGCCATGAAGATCCTCCGCGCCCGTATTTACGAAAAGACCCTCGACGACAAACGTGCCGAGATGGAAAAGTACTACGGCGAAAAGGGGGACATCGGCTGGGGTAACCAGATTCGTTCCTACGTCTTCCAGCCTTACCAGATGGTAAAGGACCTCCGTACAGGCGTGGAAACCGGCAACATTCAAGCCGTCATGGATGGTGATATCGACGCGTTCATTAACGGCTGGCTCCGCGCGGGTGGCCCACGCACGCGCAACAAGGACATTAAGATCGAAGACTAAGCGTCTGCGCCGTCCCCATGCCCAGTCAAGCCACCCTGCGACAAAAGCTCCTCGATCAACCGCTGTTCGCGGACAAGATTTGGAAGCTTTCGCCCGAGCCGTGGTCACTCTCCGAAGCGCAGGTTAAAGACCTTAAGCGGATTGGCGCAGCTTGCCTGAGTTATCATCGCGCGCTCGAACGGCTCTACGTCCGTTCGTTTACGGACAAGAAAATCCTTCGCAATCGCGACGTCCATGCCCAGTGGGTCTCCGCGTACCTCGACCGCTATAAGCCCCAAGGGCTGATCGAACACGGGCGCCATCGCGCGGTGAAGGGCCAGTGCCCGGTCGTCTTACGTCCCGACCTGCTCATCACCGACGAAGGGTTCACGATGACGGAGTTGGACAGCGTTCCCGGCGGGGTCGGTCTCACCGCCTACCTTAACGAGGTCTACGCCGAGGACTGCACCACGCTCGTCGGCGGGACGATTATGCCCGAGCGTTTCTTCGCGGCGCTCGGCCGCCTGACCCCGCAAAACCGTTTTCCTTTAGTCGCCATCGTGGTCAGCGAGGAAGCGGCCACCTACCGCCCTGAATTCCTTTGGCTCGGCGAAAAGCTGCGCTCGCTGGGTCATGATGTGCACGTGGTCGATCCCGGGCAGCTCATGCAGATGGGTGCGGAGACCTATATTCCGGTTGATGGTGCTCCCCGTAAGGTCGACCTGATTTACCGTTTCTTCGAGCTCTTCGACCTCGCCAATGTCAAAGGGGCCGACGGCATCTTTAACGGCGTCGAGGCGGGGCAAGTGGCGCTGACGCCGCCAATGAAGGCCTACCAAGAAGAGAAACTTGGCCTCGCCCTCCTCCACCATCCGATGCTGTCGGAGTTCTGGAAAGAAAACCTGCCCGAAGACCATCATGAGGCACTCTTCCGCATCGTGCCAAAGACGTGGATCATGGAGAAAACGGACCTGCCGCCCACCGCGGTGCTGCACGCACCGCTGGTCAATGGCCGCCCCATCCGCGACTGGACGGAGCTAGCGGAGGCGTCGCAACGCGAACGCAACCTGATCATCAAGGCGAGCGGCTTCCATGAGACGGCGTGGGGCGCCCGTAGCGTGACCCTCGGGAGTGACGTCTCTCGCGAGGAATGGCTCGAAGCCATCGAACGCGCCCTCGATCCCGAGAACGACACGTTCCACGTGATGCAAGAATACCATAAGCCTTCCCGCTTGAGCCACCCGGTTTATGCCGAAGACGGCTCCGTGGTCCCCGCGGACGGACGTGTTCGCCTGTGCCCCTACTATTTTGTCGACGGGGATACGGTCGAGCTTTCGGGTGTGCTTTCGACCTTCTGCCCCGCGGATAAAAAGATTATCCACGGCATGAAAGACGCGGCCTTGTTGCCCTGTCGGCTGGTTAGCCCCACGGCCTAATATCCCTCGGTAACCGAGGTTGCCTTGCCTCTGGCAGGGAATCCGCCAACTTCGAGGGCATGAAGCGACTGCTTGCCCTCCTTTTGCTTGGCTGCCTTTGGCTGACCGCTAACGCCGCCGTCCATACCAAGGTCGACCTCGTCAACCTGACGCCCGATATTCGTCCTGGTCAAAAGGCGTTAATCGCGGTGCGCCTAGTCTGCGACGAACACTACCATATCTACTGGAAGAATCCTGGCGACGCTGGCCAAAGCCCGACCATCGAATGGAAAGACGCGGCGGGCACCGCCCCGGGCGCCTTGCTCTACCCCGGCCCTAAGATGCTCGACCAAAAAGGCGTCTATAATTTCGTCCATGAATTTGAAACGCTGCTGCTCATCGAATTGACCGTCCCAGCCACTGCCGCCGGCGAACTGAACCTTAAGGCGAAAGTCGAATGGCTCGAGTGCGATGACAAGGGGTGCTACCCGTTCGATAAGGACGTCGAACTGAAACTGAAGGTCGGCCCCGGCAATGTGGCCCTGAAATATGACCCGAAACTCTACGGCGATCTCCGTCCCGTGGTGCGTGCGAATTACGCCAATAAGGATGGCACGTTGACCGTCACAGTTCCCGCGGAAGCCAAACTGGAACTCGCCAAGGTCTGGTTCCCCGAGCGTGGCTTCCTCTCACCCGAAGGCGTCTTCACCCAGAAACACCATGCGTCGGCGATGTTCTTTAACTTGAAGGACGCTCCTGAAAAACTGGAAGCCGGTCCAGTGGTCTTCGTCGCCCAAGACGCCAGCGGCACTTGGCAGCGCGTCGAAGCAACCGCGACCGCGGGTGGCACAACGTCAGCCCCCGGGAACACGCCGCCCAAAGAAAGTCCTAAGGGTGGCTTAGGCTGGCAACCGTGGTCCCCCGAGGCCGAAGCTAAGGCTCTCGCCGCTGGGCAGACCGTCTACGTCGACTTCACGGCCGAATGGTGCGCGACCTGCCAAATCAACAAGCGCGTCTACAAGCACGATGAGGTGGCGGCCGCTTTCGCGGCCAAGGGCGTGGTGTTGCTCAAGGCGGACTGGACCAAGAAAGATGCGGTCATCGCAGCGGAACTGACGAAGTATGGTCGTAGCGGCGTGCCCTGTAATGTCTTCCTCAAGCAGGGCGCTCCGTCTGCTTTGTTGTCCGAGGTTATCTCCGATGGCGAAGTGCTCAGCGCCTTAAGCGCTATCAGCGCCGGTAAGGAATACCGAGCGACCAACGAGTCCCACGGCTACATGGTCTGGCTGCTATTGGCCTTTGGCGGTGGTGCTTTGCTTAACCTAATGCCGTGCGTCTTTCCAGTGATTGGCCTGAAGGTTCTCGGTTTTGCCCGTGAAGCCGGCGCGGATCGCGGAGTCGTCGTCCGCCACGGCCTCCTTTACTCGCTCGGCGTGGTGCTTAGCTTCCTAGTTTTGGCTGGCATCATCCTCGCGATCAAGGCTGGCGGTAGTTCCGTGGGTTGGGGCTTTCAGATGCAGTCCCCAGGTTTTGTGCTTGGGACGTGCGTGCTGATGGTGACGTTGGGCTTGAGCCTCGCCGGGGTCTTTGAAATTGGCACGGGTTTGGCGGGAACCGTCGCCAGCGCGGAGCCGCAAGGCGGCGCTTCGGGTGCCTTCTTCTCGGGCGTGCTGGCCACCGCCGTCGCCACTCCCTGCACTGCGCCTGGTCTCGGCGCAGCCTTGGGTTTTGCCCTCGATAAAGACCGCTCCTCGGGTGAGACCTTATTATTCTTTGTGGTGATCGGCCTCGGCATGGCCATCCCCTACCTCCTGCTATCTGTTTTTCCCAAGCTCACGAACCTGTTGCCCCGTCCTGGCGAATGGATGGAGACGCTCAAGCAAGCGATGGCCTTCCCGCTCTTCGCCTATGCGCTCTACTTGCTCTGGGTCCTTAATACCCAAGTCGACGACCGGGCTTGGGTGCGCGACGCCTCGCTGGGCCTGGCCGTCTTAGCGACTGCGTGCTGGATCTGGGGGCGCTGGGGTGCTCCGCATCGTACCGACCGCGAACGCTGGATTGGTAAGACCGTCGCCGTGTTGCTCTACGTGCTCACCCTCGCCCACCTTTACTGGTACCTGCCTTAAGTCGTCAGCCACTCCGGTTGTCGGCATAAAAAAGGCCCGCCGATGGGCGGGCCTCTTTCGTATCCTAAGTAAAAACTTAGAGGGCGGTCACCGGAGCCGGCGAAGGCGCGGAGCCCGCGGCCGGAGCGGTCGTCGTGGCTGGCTTGGTCGCGCCCGAGGAGATGGGGCCGGAGTAATTAGCATCCACGACGATAGCCTTGCGGTCCTTCGAAGCGGACTGGCGACCAGCGGCACTCTTGTCAGCCTGCTGCGAACCGAGGGCGAGAACTTCGGTCGAGGCCTGATTGGCGCCGGACTTCACGAGGTAGTCGCGCACGTTCTGGGCGCGCTTATCGGAGAGGCCAAGGTTGTATTCTTCGGTGCCGAAGTGGTCGGTGTAACCAGCGACGATCACCTTGGTGGCCTTCACGCGACCGGCGATGCCGTCCAACTTGGCGCGTTCTTTGGCGTCCACGGTGTAGCGGTCGAAGTCGAAGTAGATGGTGGTCAGAATCGCTTCCGGGGGGATATTGCCGTTCCGGATGGCATCAGCCATGGCGCCAAAACCTGGGGCACGGGTATCAAAGCCGCCGTTATTGGAGCCGTTGCCAGCGTTGGCATTGAAGTCCGAAGGCATGCGGGAAGGGCCGCAACCCACGAGGAGGCCGGCGGCGACAAGGAGAAGGGAGAGACGCTTCATGGTTAAGAGGGATAAAAGGTGCGTTTTCTGGGGTCGGCAAGCCTTGACTCGGTTAGTAACGGCGAACCTTGGGGTCGACCTTCAAGGACCAGGCGTCGATCCCACCCTGCACATTGGAGACCTGGGTGTAACCTTTAGCCCTTAAAAACTGGGTGACCCGGAGGCTCCGGCCGCCGTGGTGACAGTGAATCAGGATGGGCATACCCTGCGGGATTTCCGCTAAACGTTCCGGCACGGAGGCCATGGGAATGAGCTTAGCAGCGCTAATACAGCAGGTCGCGTGTTCGGAGGGCTCGCGAACATCGATGAGTAAAGGCGGCTGAGCGGAGGCCAGCAAGCGGGCGGCTTCCTCGATGGAAACTTCCAAGGGATGGTCGGACATAGCGGTGGGCGCGGTCAGGCAGATGGTGGGTTGGTAAAAAGGTTTCGCGAGCGAAAGGATGGTCGGCTGCTGACCGCAAGCGGGACAAGCAACGTCCGCGGTCAAGCGCACCACGCGAGCGGTGCCGGCCGCGACGTCAATCAGCTGTAGGCGAGAATGGGTGCGTTGGCCCAGTAAGACGGCGATGACTTCCGAAGCCATCCAAGAGCCCACCACCCCGCACGTTGCGCCCCAGACGCCAGCGTCGGCACAGGTCGGCACCGATGCGGCATCGGGCATGACGGGATAGACGCACCGATAGCAACCGCCCTTCGGCAGGAAGACACCGACTTGACCTTCGCTGCGAATGACACTGCCATGAATCAGGGGCTTGCCCGCCAAGACGCAGGCATCTGCCGCCAGGAAACGTGTGGCGAAATTGTCGGTGCCATCGACGACGAGGTCGTAACGCATCACCAGCTCGGCGGCGTTCTCAACGGTAAAGCCTTCTGGGTGTAGCGCGATTTTTAGACCCGGGTTGATTTCCGATAAGGCTTCCGCGGCCGAAATCGTCTTCGGTAGGCCCAAGGTATCGAACCCATGCAAGACCTGCCGATGCAGGTTACTGAGTTCCACTTTGTCGGGGTCGGCCATGCCGAGTACCCCCACCCCAGCGGCCGCCAAATAAAGTGCCGCGGGCGAACCCAGCCCGCCCGCCCCGAGGATTAAGACTTTGGCCGATTTTAACTTAAGCTGCCCAGCTTCGCCGACCCCGGGTAGACGGATCTGCCGGGAGTAGAGCTCCCGTTCATGTGACCCAAGGCATTCCTCCGACGACATGCCCCTATGCAGTGCAACCCCCTGCCCCCTGTCAAACCCCAGCCATCGCAAAGCAGGGATTGAAAATAACCCCGCCCTTCCACAGCGTCCCGCCGTGTCCTCCGTTTTCCTCGGCATCGACTATGGTTCTAAGCGTGTCGGCCTCAGCCACGGCGATGAGCTCGGCTTTGCCTTCCCCTTGGCTGCCGCGACCGCCCCCGAAGCCGAAGAGCGCCTGAGCCAAATCGGCCGCGAAATCGCCCGCCTCAAAGTCACCCAGCTCGTCTTGGGCTACCCGCTGTCCTTGGAGGGCGCCAAGACCAAGCGCTGCCTGGAAGTGGATGCCTTTGCCGCCGAGCTGACTCAGCGCTTCGGCCTCCCCATCGAACTCGTGGACGAAGGCCTCACCAGCCAGGCCGCCGATGGCCTCTCCAGTCAACGCAAGCCTCGCTCCACCAAAGAGCGCCAAGACCAAACGAAGTCCGGTGAACGCGATTCCCGGGCCGCCGCGGTTTTGCTCCAGGATTTCCTGAACAGCCGCGGCTTCGGCGCCTGAGCATCCATGGCTAAGCGCAAATCAGCCCAGCAGCCCAAGACCGACCTCACGCCCGAGCGGTTCCTCGTCCGGGTCGCCTACGATGGCACTGATTACAAAGGGTGGCAGATTCAGAATGAAGGTCGCACCATTCAAGGTGAACTCGAGGGGCGACTCTCCCGCATCTTTAAGACGCCAATCACCATCCACGCGAGCGGCCGCACGGATGGCGGCGTCCATAGTGTCGGGCAATGTTTTCACTTTGATGCCTTTTGGCCGCATCCGGCCAAGCGCCTGATGCATGCCATCAATACCGGCGAACAGGCCGGCCTGTTGATCACCCATATTCAGCGCGTGGCCGCTGATTTCCACTGCCGTAGTTCGGCTACCGGCAAGCGCTACCGCTATGAAATCCACCTCGGCTTCCCGCCGCCGTGGGAAGCCCGTTATTGCCTTGGGTTGAACTGGGATACGCTTGATGTTAAAGCCATGCGCAAGGGCGCCAAGCTGCTCTTGGGGCGCCACGACTTCCGGGCCTTCGGGGCCACCCATCGCCAAGGGATGGAAAACGAATACCCCGTCAAAGACCTCCGGCGTCTCGAGATTCGGCAAAAAGGCCGACGTATCACCATCATCACGGAAGCCAGCGGTTACTTGTACAAAATGGTGCGCCGGCTCGTGGGTGGACTGCTTCGCGTCGGCGAGGGCAAGATGCCCCCCGAGCGGCTCTTGTCCTACCGTGAAGAGAAGGTCATTACCGCAGAAATTCCGACCGCTCCCGCCCGGGGCTTATTTATGGATAAGGTGTTTTACGACCCGGCTGACCTGCGGCCGCGTCAAGAACCTTAAGCCGAGATTAAGGCCTCGGAAATATAGTCGAATAATCCCTGCAACTCGCTGGCATGGTCGGGTTTCTATGGTTAACAACGCTCCATGAAGACCCGCCTGATCCTTTGCCTGCTCGGCAACAGCCTCAGCCTCGTTGCGGCTGATACCCCACCACCATCCGCGACCAAGCCGGCCGCGCCCAACTCCCCTGGCATCCCTGACGTCATTGCCCTCTTTGATAAGCGGGCCCTCGTGAAGCCGATAACGGAAATCGAAGGCACCCTCACGGATGGCTCGAAGTCCATCGTCTACAAAATCGTCGTCCGCTCCCTCCCGCCCGACCATGAAATGGGCCCATGGGCGCCCGCGACATTGAAGGATAAAGGGGGCTACTGGGAAGACACCGTCGACAAGAAGATGTACCGCGTCGACGCTGAGTACTTAAAAATCTTGAACAAGCGTGGCTGGGATATGTTCAACGCCGACGGCACCGTACATCGCACCAAGGACCGAACGGAGTTCGACAAAGTTGCCCGCCAGGAACTCGGTGGCTGGACCTATGAACAGGCCAAAGAAAACGGCGTGGTGAACTCGATTATCGAACTCAAGCCACTCGAACAGATCGTCACGATCTTCATTCCGAAGAATCCAAAGGCTACCGCCAAGGTGACGCCTTTGCGCCAAGCCAAGTTCTCGCCGCGCTCGGGCCTCGGGTTGAGCACGAACGGCATCCGCTTCTTCCCGCCCGAGCCCGTCGATCGGATCACGGCTTTCCATAATATCGCCCCGATGGACCCCCAAGGCGGCCACACGGGCTTTGGTCATGAATACCATTACCACCGCGCCCCCTCGGTCATGAACGAGGACAAGTCGGGCAAGATTGTCGGCTTCGCCCTCGACGGCTTCGCCATCCGCGGTCCGACCGAAACCGACGGCAGCAAGCCCAAGAATCTCGATTCCATCAATGGGCATGAACATGACGGCCTGCCTTACCACTACCACGTCAGCGATAAGTGGCCGTACGTGGTCGGTGGCTTCAAGGGCCCGCTCGGTACCGCTGGCCTCGGCGATCTCGAAAATTGTGACGCGACGGCGACCTCAAACGGCCCGGGCGGTGGCGGCGAAGGCAAGGGCGGCAAGAGTGGCGGCAAGAAAGGCCCTCCTGGCGGCGGTAAAGGTGGTCCTCCGGCGGGTAAGTAATTTGCCATGCGCCTGCGTCTCCTCCTTGTCTTTTGCCTCGGCCTAATCGCCACGCCGGAGGCGTTCGCCCAAAAGGCCACCGGGCCGACCAATGTCCTCGTGCTGGTTGCCGATGACTTGGGGTGGAATGGGGTGAGCTATCACAATGCAAAGATGACGACCCCTGCCCTCGCTAAACTAGCGAAGGAAGGCGTGCAGCTTGAGCGGTTCTACGGTTACCCCGTCTGCAGTCCCGCCCGTTCGGCGCTGCTCTCAGGCATGATGCCGCGGCGTTACGGCGTCAATGATGTGGTCGGCCCGGGCCAACAAGGCATCCCCAAAGGCACGCCAACCTTGGCCTCGACCCTGCAGAAGGCCGGCTACCAGACGTCTTTGATCGGCAAGTGGCATCTCGGCACCAATCCGGGCCCCCTGGGGTACGGCTTCGACCACTTTTATGGCTTCACGGGTGCTGAGCTCGATTACTTCAAGCACACCGATCAACGCGGGAAGGCGGATTGGTGGCGCGACAATAAGCCGATTGAAGAAGAAGGCTACACCACGACGCTTTTCACGGACGAGGCCATCAAGCAGCTCAAGAAGCGGGATACGAAAAAGCCTTTCTTCATGGAGGTAGCTTTCAATGCACCGCACACGACGTTGGCCGCGCCCAAGGACCTCACGGACAAGCATAAGGCCGATGGTCTTTATAATGCGGTGGTCGATGGACTTGACCAAGGGATTGGTCGGATCTTGGCGGCCTTAGACGAACAAGGCTTGCGGGATAATACCCTCGTTATCTTCTTCTCTGACAATGGTGCCCCTCGGCGCATTAGCCCGAATACGCCTTTAAATAACGGCAAGGACACGGTCTACGAAGGCGGCATCCGCACGCCGGCCATCGTCCGTTGGCCCGGCAAGGTCGCCATCGGTGCGGTCAGCCAACAGGCCGTCGCGGTGAACGATCTCTTCCCGACGATTCTCGCGGCGCTGAATCTGACCGCCCAGACCGAACTCAAGCTCGATGGCTCGAATCAGTGGCCTGCCCTGTCGACGGGCAAAACGCTGCCCCGTGCGGCGTTCCTCATCGCCTCGCACGATATCGCCTTCTTTGATGGGGACTGGAAAATCATCGAAACGAGCGACGGGAAGCGCTCCCTGTTCAACCTCACCAAAGATATCGGCGAAGAGAAGGATGTCTCCGCCGAACAAGCCGAACTCATGAAAGCACTCGGTGCCAAACTTGATGACCTCAAGAAGGGACTGCCCGAGGCTTCGGAGCGGCGCGGCGGCGGCCCCGGGGCCGGCAAGGGTCCAGGCGCGGGTGGCGCCGGCAAAGGCCCTGCAGGCAAAGGCAAGGGCATGCAGAAGTAAGCCCTTAATGTTCCTTTAAGGGTCGAACAGGTATACTTTCATGATGATCACTCGCTTACTCCGTCTTACCCTCGCCTGCCTTTGTTGCAGTGTTTTGTTCGCGGCTGGTCCTGAGGACAGCAAGGGCCCTGAACCCAAGGGCAAGGGTGGCAAGGGTGGCAAAGGTGCCGAGGCTCCCAAGGGTTCCGTCGACCTCGTCGCGGCCGCAAAGCCGACCAATAATCCCACCCCGACTTTCACGCTGACGAGTCCAGTCGTGAAAGACGGTGCAGCGCTGCCGACGGAGTTTACGGGTGATGGCGCCAGTGCCAGCCTGCCCCTGGCGTGGTCCAATCTTCCCAAAGGCACCGTCTCGCTGGCTTTGGTGATGCATCACCTCGACCCCGAAGGTAAGACCAAGATTTATTGGCTGATGACTGACATCGATCCGAAGACGACGAGCGTCGCCAAGAACGCCACTGACTTTGGCAAGATGGGCCTGAGCACCGTTCACAACCGCGTCGAATATGCCCCACCCCACTCCAAGGGCCCCGGACTCAAAAAATACGTCCTCACGCTCTTCGCGCTTTCATCCAAGCTCACTCTCGCGGACGCCACCCAGCCCGTGACCATCGAAACGTTGCTGCCCGCGATGAAGGGCAAGGTTCTCGGCGCCGCTGACCTGAACGTGACCTATACCCGCCCCGCGGGCGCGTCCGATGAAGAAGAGAAGCGTCCCGCCCGCAAGGGGCCAGCCCCGGCCCCGAAAGGCGAATAAGCCTCGGTTGCGAATTGCTTGCGGCTCAGCCCGCACCTAGACCCGTTCCGTGTCCTTTGTCCGTTCACTATTCCTAGCGGGCTTCGTCCTGTTGTCGGCATCGTTGCAAGCCCACCCGGAGTGGCGGGAGGCTTACTGCATTGGCGTGATCGACGACGAGTATGTCTTTGATTTTAAAGTGAAATTCGATGCGCCGTCCTACTACGTCGGCAAGCCCCCCAAGGAGGCGACCATCGCCGAGCTCGACGCGGTGATGTTTACGCCCGGTCGTCTGGAGGCCGCCGCTGCGTCGGCCCCCAACGATTTTCTCCGCGGTACCCGCGTCTACGCTGATGGTGCCCTCATCCCCCTGGAGCTCGTGGGCTTCCCCGCGGCCGCAGAGGTCCGGGCCCAGTCCAAACAACAAGGGGAAGCGGATCGCTACCCGGTGATCTTGACCGCCCGATTTCGGGCCAAAATTCCGCGCGACACGGGCCTCATTGAAGTCGTCTATCCCGCGACCCTTGGGCCGGTCATTACTAACCTCCGACGCGGGATGGACTCCCAGGTCCTGATGACCCTCGCCCCGGGCGAGAAGGGTTCTTTCAAGATTGGTGAAATACACTTCACGCTTGGTGGTTTCCTCCGTGAAGGCTTTACGCATGTCTGCCCGGAAGGCTGGGATCACTGCCTCTTCATGCTGGCCATGATGTTGGCCGCGGCCTCTGTGGGGGAAGCGCTGAAGCGCTCGCTCATCTTCACCTTGGGCCACGCCATCACGCTCAGCCTCGTCGTCACCGGCCTGCTCCCGACCGTCGGTCCTTGGATTGAGCCCGTGATTGCGGCCACCATCGCCCTCGGTGGCTACCTGGCTTATCGACAGAAGCCCGCGCGGATGGCTTTCATGCTGGTGCCACTCGCCTTCGGCCTGATCCATGGGCTCGGCTTTGCCGCGGCCGCGGCGGACAAGTTCCAAGACATCAGCACCGCTGACCTCGGCAAATTACTCCTCGGTTTTAATGTCGGCGTCGAAGCCGCTCAGGCCGGGATTATTATCGTCACGGCAGGCGTGCTCTACCTGCTATCAAAGGCCCGCCTTGAGCCGACGCTCCTCCGGCGCGTCCTCGGCTTACTCATTGCCGCAGTGGGCACGGCGATCATGGCCTACCGAATCTGGGCGCTGGCTAAAGGCGCTTAATTGCCTACCCGACCAACGGGACGCTTAGCGTCATCCATCCGCTGGCGTTCTGCGGCCGCAAAGGCCTTCAGTTCGGCCACGACTTGCGGGTGAGCGGTGCTGACGTCCTGACGTTCGGCTTCATCCGCCTCTAGGTCGTACAGCGCCCACTCCACTTTGCCCTGCTTGTAGGCGGCGGGCTTGCCCTCAACGGCCGCCGGCACGAGGTTCTCGTAACTACGATAGGCGTGCGGGAGGTGTAGCTTCCACTTACCGACACGTACGGCTTCGAGTTTATCACCGTAGTAATAGGCAAAGTTCTCGCGGGCTTTTTGAGAGGTCCCTTTAGCGGCCGCCAGGAAAGATTGGCCGTCGATTGGCAAGATGGGCTTAGCGGCACCGCACGCTTCGACCAAGGTCGGTAGGATATCGAGATTGCCGGCCAGCGCCGCGGTTACCTGGCCCGCTGGGACCACGCCGGGCCAGCGGATAATGAACGGCACCCGCACGCCCCCTTCCCACGTGGTCCCTTTACCCTCGCGGAAAGGACCCGCGGAACCTGCATGGCGGCCGAAGTTCAACCACGGCCCATTGTCGCTCGTGAAAATAACGATGGTTTCCTTTTCTACGCCCGTCTCCCGCAAGGCCGCCAGGACACCACCGACCTTGTCATCGATGTCCGCCATGGTGTCGGCGTAGCGATTGACGCCTTTGCCCTTAAACGCAGTCGAGACGCCGAGCGGGGTGTGCGGCATTGAGGTGGCGAGGTAGAGGAAGAAAGGCTTTCCCTTGCCGGCATTCTGACGAATAAACCGGACCGCTCGGTAGCCTTGGACGGTGGTCAGGGCATCCATATCCGTCCAATCCTGGACGGTGCCGAACTCGACCCCGTCGGCCAACCAAGGGAGTGGCGGGTAGTTCTTGGTCACGTCCCCAGGCACATAGCCATTGGGCCACATGTCATTGGAGTATGGCAGCACGAGGGACTCGTCGAAGCCGTGCGCCGGGGGCAGGAATTTGGGGTTATCCCCCAAGTGCCATTTACCGACGATGCCCGTATGGTAGCCGGCGTTACGTAACAGCGTGGCTAAGGATTGCTCAGTGGGGCTAAGTCCCGTCTTGGATTTCGGCGGCAGTGCCGTCCCACCTAGGCCCAAGCGATTGGGGTAGCAGCCGGAGAGGAGCGCGCACCGCGAAGAGGTGCAGACCGCCTGCGTCGCATAGAAACTCGTGAAGCGGGTGCCGTCCTTGGCTAACTGATCTAGGTTCGGCGTCACGTTCTGCTTCGAACCGTAGCAAGCGGGATCAGCCCAGCCCATGTCGTCGGACATGATGAGCACAACGTTCGGTTGGGCGCCGAAGAGAGCTGCGCACAGGAGAAGGCACAAGGTTGGGGTTAACCTCATTCCTGTGAAATAGAACGGACCAAGCCCGTTGCCAAGCCCTCTTTGCGGGTACTTAAATCTTTAAACCAAGATCCTTGCAGACCTGCGGGAACTTACGTGCCTTCGCCTTGAACTCATCGACCGAGAAATCCGCCACGATGAAGTCGCCATAGCGAAGCGACGGGCACTTCGACTGACTGGTCAAGGCCACCAGCTGACGCATCTGGTGCATGTCGGCGATGACATCGCGGACGTCGACGGGCACGCCCTGAGCAGCAAAGAATTCTGAGGCTTCCGTGCACCATGGGCACCCGGGCTTAACATAAAGAATCGGTAAAGGCTGTGGCATCCCGCCACGCAACCCGAGCCAGTGCCCAATGGCAAGCCACCCTTCTATTTCCCGCCATGGCGTTGACACCCTGCAGGGCAAACGACAAAACACACCCCCTTCCCCATGGAAACCATCCACGGCGCCCCCAGCTTCACCCTCCGGACCGCCCAGGTCGAACTCGCCGTCACGCAGACCGCCGGCCACCTCGGCCCGGTGACCTTTCACCTGCCCGGCCTGCAGGCCTCCCCGTACTCGCTCTCGCCCTGGCAACCGCACGAGATCGACCAGTCCCTCCCCAACCTACTCACCTACCTGCGTGGCGACTTTATGTGCCTGCCCTTCGGTGGCCAAGCGAAAGGGCCACCCCACGGCGACACCGCCAATGCGAAATGGGAATTTCAGAACCAGACGAACCATTCCCTAGTGTTGCGTCAAAAAGGAACCGACACCGGTGCCACCGTGACTAAGACGATGTCGCTGGTGGACGGCCATCATGCGATTTACGCCGAGCACGTCATTGCCCAGCTCGAGGGGCGCTGGAACTACGGCAACCACCCAATCCTCAATCTGTCGGCCGTTCCGGCGGGCACCGCACGCATTGCGACGAGCCCGTTTCGCTTAGGCTCGGTGTACCACGCCGAATTCTCTAATCCCGACGCTGGTGAATCCGGCATCCTTAAGCCGAACTCGCGCTTTTCCGACCTTCGGAGCGTCACTTGCAAGGACGGCACCACCACCGACCTCACGCGCTACCCCGCTCGGGCTGGCAACGACGACCTCATCATGTTGGTCAATACTCCCGCCACCGAAGCCCAACCCTTCGCGTGGACTGCGGTCACCTTCCCCGAAGGCTACGTCTGGTACCAGCTGAAGAACGTCACTGACTTCCCCTGTACGCTCTTCTGGCTCTCCAATGGTGGGCGTCCCGGCCACCCCTGGGAAAAGCGCCACCTTGGCCGCCTAGGGCTCGAAGAAGTCTGCTCCCACTTCTGCGATGGCGTCGACATCGCCCGCGAAGACCGTTTGGCCGCCGAGGGCGTCCCGACCTCCCGCGAGTTCCGTAAGGATCGGCCGGTCCGTCTGCCCATTATTCAGGCCGCCGCCGCGGTCGGCCCCGGCTTCGGCCAGGTCCAGTCCATTACCCCCGCCGGCCCCGAGTCCGTGCGGATTTTGGGCGAAAACGGCCAAGCCGTGACCGTCCCGCTTAATTGGAACTATTTGAAGCGCTGAAACCCCGACGACTAATCCTTGTCCACCCCCACGGACTCCCCTAAATCCTTCCTCCCTCCCTTTCCCCCAACCTCATGTCTAAAGCTCCTCAGACCACTCATGACCTGACCACGAAGAAGGCCAAAGTCGCCTCTCTCGTCGAAAAGGAAATCGCCCGCACGGGCGGACTGCTCCGCCTGGCTCCATGCTGGGTGCCGCGCTCCTTCCTCCAGCCCGGCAAGCGCCTCAAGCTGCACCCGGATGACCTTTACGCCTTCGGCCTGAGCCGCGGTGGCATCGACGAACGCTGGTTCGCTTCCACGACTGAGGCGGCCAACGACAACCGTACCCCCGACGAAGGTCTCTCTTACGTCGTCATTGGCGACACGCGCTTCACGCTCAAGCAGGCCGTCGCCGAGTGCGGCGCCGCGCTGATCGGTTCCGCCATCTGGAAGCAGTACAAGAAGTGGCCCGTCTACTCCAAGTTCTTCGACAACATGGGTCCGATTCCGCACCACATGCACCAGAACGCCAAGCAGGCCAAGCTGCTCGGCCTCGAAGGCAAGCCGGAGTCCTACTACTTCCCGCCCCAGCACAACAACGTCGGCAACAATTTCCCTTACACGTTCATGGGCTTCGAGCCCGGCAC
>CAIYEN010000205.1 GCA_903925205.1 uncultured Opitutia bacterium
ATAACTGGATCCCGGCGTTATGCTCGTGCTCGCCAGGCCCGTGGCTAGGACGGCCAGCAATGGTGAGGACGTGTTTCTTTTCTTCGGCTGACACGCTAGCGAGTCCGCCGCAAAGGACGCGCGCGCTGAGAAGGTGGGTCTTCGTCAGGGGCGGTTCGGGTCAATGAAAGGCCGCCGAGACATACATCCTGCGGCCTTAGGTCCGCGCGGGGTAAGGGTTACTTGGTTTCCTTGAGGATGAGGTCCTTGAACTGGACCACCATGGCGGGACCGGCGTGGAGCTGGAGGGCGAGGACGCCCTTCTTGGCACCGACCGCCGTCTCATCCGTAACGTCAACCGTCTGGACGCCGTTGATGAAGTGCTGCAGGTGGCCGCCCTGGGCGACGATACGGTATTCGTTCCAGTCCTCCGACTTGATCTTGGCCTGGATTTCGGCGGACTTACCGACTTCGCCCGCGACTTCGACCTTAGGCTTGTTCGGCGCCGCGCCTTCCTTGATCACGGTCTTCTGGCCACGCTGGGCCAAGATACCCCGACCTTTTTCTTCGTAGAGGATACCCGAATAGGTCTTACCAGCTTCGAAGTCGGCTTGGTAGCCAGCGACCACGAAAGCCTTCTCGTCGACGACCTTGGAGCGGTACTGGACGCCCGAATTACCGCCGACGATCTTGTACTTAAAGGTGAGCTCGAAGTCAGCGACCTCATCTTTGTAGACGAGGAAGGTATTACCCTTGGTCGGCTTCTCCTTGGTCGTGCGACCGACGATGCAGCCGTCTTCCACGGACCAGAAGTCGAGGCCCTTCCAGCCGGTCAGGTCCTTGCCGTTGAAGAGGTTCTTGTCCTCGGCGAAAGCCGTCGAGGCGAGCGCGAAGAGCGCGAGGAGGGAGGTGCGTAGTTTCATGTTCGGGGAATTATTTGGTGCGACCAAAGAGGCGATGCATGTTCTTCAGGCCCTTCACCGGGATATCGTCGCGGTTCGGCTCCATCTTGCGCCAGATAGCGGCGGCGCGGGCGATGACCTTCACGTCCGTGGTGAAGGACTCGATGACAACGTCGTTCTTGTAACCGATCTTCTTGAGCGCAGCCACGATGGGCTTCCAGTCGAGGGAGTCGCCGCCAGGGACGCCGCGGTCGGTACCGCAGGCATGGAAGTGGCCGAGGTGCTTGCCCGCCTTGAGGATAGCAGCGCCTTGGTGCTTCTCCTCGATGTTCATGTGGAACGTGTCGAGGTGGAGCTTCACGGCCGGGGAGTTGACGGCCTTCACGAGGCGCAGGCCTTGGTCGCAGGTATTCAAGAAGTCGGTTTCGAAGCGGTTGAGGGGCTCGACGCAGAGGAGGACGCCCTTCTTTTCGGCGTGCTTGGCGAGCTGCTTGAGGTTTTTCACGACGAGCTTGAAGTGCTGGGCCTTGGTCTTGTCGTCATGCGAGCCGATGAGGCCGACGACGGAATAGAGCGGGCCGATGATGCGCGGGCAGCCCATGGCCGCAGCCTGGTCGACCAAAGCCGTCAGGTACTGCTGCGCGGTCTTCTGGTCAGCAGCGCTGCCACGGAAGTCACGGCCTGGGCCCATGGCGGCGCAGACGGAACCGATGGCGATACCCGCCTTGGCGGCGGCGGCCTTCAGGAAAGCTGGGTCGACGTGCGCCGGATCTTCGATGGCGATCTCGACGGTGTCGAAGCCCCACTTTTTGAGCTTCTTGAACATAGACACGCTCTCGTTGGTGAACGGAGACGCATAGAGGAAGGTATTGAGGCCGAAACGCATGGGATGGATAGGGTGGTTGGGGAGATGGGCGAGTTTGCCGCGGGGCTGGGCACGGTCAAGGCTGGGCCTCGCTAAGAAAGGTTTTAAGGGACGAGCTCCCCGACAATCAGCAGGCCGCCGGGGAAGAAATGGCGGTCCGCAAACCGCTCGGGCTTGTCCATCTTCTCTTTCCGCTGGGCCAAGATGGCGGCTTTATCAAAGGCATCCGGCAAGAGCTCGAGGCGCACGGTGTGGACGGTATCCGTGAGTTTGGTGCCGACCGTGAAGGTGCTGAGGCGCGCGTACGTGCAATAGGCATCAAAGCGGGTCATGGCCTTAGGCGTGCCGCCATCAAGGGTGACCGCGACCTTGCCGCCGGCCGGACCGACGACGTCGTAAACGGCGCAGTGGGTGCCCTTAAACTTGAATTCGATGGCTTGGCCGGGCTGGGTCAGGCGGATGAGCGCGGGCAGGCGGTGCGCGTAGGATTTAGCCATGGCATCCTTGGTCGGGTCGAGCGGGGCGACGCCGGCGGGGAGCTGGGTGGCGGCAATCGAGACGAGCTTGGCCTGCTCGAAGTTATCCGCGACGAGCGGTGCCGGGAGAGTGTGCTTCATCGGCTTACCGGAAGCTTGGCTGATGCCGGGCAAGGTGCGCACCATCGCTTCGAGGTACATCTTATGGCCGGTCTCCACATGCGGGTGCACGCTGTCGGGGGCGAAGACGACCTTATCGGCGAGGGCGGCTTTTTCCTCCGGGGTCTTCGGGAGCGGCGCCTTCCAGAGCACCTTGCCCTCCTGGCTGAGGCGCGAGACTTCGAGGCCGAAGTGAATCGTCGGGATACCGTAATGATTGGCGACCTGCTCCATCGCCGAAGCGGAGCGCGGGAACTTACCCGCGGCGATCCCCGGGGCCATGCCCTCGACGAGCGTGTAGACGAAACAGATATCGCAATTCGGATTAGTCCGCCAGGTCTGGCGCACGATGCCTTCCATGCAGCGGATAATCTGTTCAGGGGCCGCGCCGCCGTCGTTCACGGCGAATTCCACGAAGAGCAGGTCCGGCTGCTTGGAGAGGACATCCTGCTGGACGCGGAAGACGCCGAGGTCAGAGCCCGTGCCGCCGATGGCCGCGTTGATCTCGGTGAATTTCGCGTTCGGGTAGGCCTGCTTGAAATGGGCGAGCGATTTCACGCGCCAACCCGGCTGGGCGGTGATGGAGCCGCCGAGGTAGCCGACCTTGATCTCGGGCAAAGCGCCCGACCCGAAGACCCCTTGGGCTTTACCCAAGAAGTTCGGCAAGCCCGCACGGGGCCGGCACTCCTGGGCATCGACCAAGGGGAACTCAGGCTCCGCCGCTTGGACGAAACCAACGGCCAACAAGAAGGCGCAAAACAACGAACGCATGGGGTTGAGGGTAAGTCTCGCGAACATACCCCAGGTTCCCGCAACTTTCAACGCGGCAACACCACCTGAGCCCATTCCGTTTCGGGCGACGTCAGGTCGCGCTCCGCAAACTCCCAGACGACCACCTTGAGGCCCTGCAGCCACTCGGGTCGACGGACCAGGTCTTGGCGCACGAGCGTCGCGCCGCCCCCATCCTGCCGCAACTGCCCGACCGGTCGACCGAGGCGCCAAGCCAATTGCGACTTGAGGCCGCCACCGACCACCGCGCCGTCCTCAAAGATTCGGCAAAAGCTGTCGCCCAGCAAAAGGACCTCGGCCCCGCCGGACTTGGCCGCAGGCGGGTTGCCTTGGTCATCCGTGACCTTCCAAACCATCTCTTGGCGACCCGACGGTGCCGACCCCAGCCAACGCTCCAAGTCACCGACGTGTGGAACGGAGACTTCCCGGCCACGGTAAACGTCCGCGCGCTGCGGCCAGCCCAGCCGCTCAACGATGGCGGCGGCGGCGAGGTCTAACCCGGCCTTGGACCAGTGCGTGTCACGTGGCAGGTACAACGGCGCCTTCCGCCGAAGGTCAACCGGGGCGGCGGCAAAGACGGCATGGAGGTCGACGAATTCCACGCGATTCGCCGTGAGCGCCGCTTGATAGCGATGAAGCTCCGGAGACTTCCATACCTCCTCGACCTCGAACGACCTTGGGCGATGGACCGCTGCCTTATTGGGCGCCACGACTACAATCAGTCGGATGCCTCTCGCCGCCAGCTGATCGCGCCAATGAATCGTGGCGGCCTCAGCTCGCCCCTCGACGCCGAGCGCGGGACGTTGCGAAATCAGGCGGATATCGGGACGGTAGAAAAGCCAGGTCTCGCCGGACTGATTACCCGTGCCGCGGACCGACAAGGCCGGTGCGGCGGCGCCATGCAACCAAGCCAAACCAGGCGCCGCCCCCAAGCCACGGAGGTAAGCGTTGCGGGCCGCCGCTTCCTGCCAAGCTTGCTCCACGGCCCGCAGGTGCGCGGCGGTCGGCGGTCGCTCGAAAAGCTGCACCCATGCCGCGGGGCGACCGGCGGCACGATCACCCCACCACTGCGCGACCGGCAGGGCGATGAGTCCCAGCATCGCGGCGACCACGAATACCTTGGAGCGAACGGGTGACATCAGAACTGGAAATATAAGAAGGGGTTGGCCTTGTGCGCGCCCAAGACGCCCAACGAGAGCAGCAACAACACCCCGCAGAGCAGGGCCCGGCGGCCCGTCAGTTGCATCGACCAATCATGCGCCCGGCGCCGGGACCAGGCGAGGCCGAGCGCCACCCCCACGATCGCGAAGTGCGGAGCCGTGAACAATTCCGCGCCCAGCCATTGCGCAGGCGCCTCGCCCGCGGGAACAAAGTCGACGAGCGCGCGCAAGTAGGCGAACGCCGCGCCGAGCGTCGGCGCCCGGAAGAAGACCCAGCCGATCAAGATCAGACCGAACGTGCACATCACCCGGAAAAAGCGGGGGAAGCTCGCATACCAAGCGTGGCCACCGAGCCACCGCTCCGAGACCAGCAGGAGCCCATGCCATAATCCCCAGACCACGTAGGTCCATTGCGCGCCATGCCAGAGGCCACCGAGCAACATCACCACGAGGAGGTTCGCGGCCGTGCGCGCCAAGCCGTGGCGATTCCCGCCCAGCGGGATGTAGAGGTAGTCGCGCAAGAAGGCGCTGAGGGACAGGTGCCAACGACGCCAGAAGTCGGTGACCGACTCCGCGAGGTAGGGCGCGTTGAAGTTGCGCGGGAACTCAAACCCGAACATCCGCCCCAGGCCGACGGCCATATCCGAGTAGCCGCTGAAGTCGTAGTACAACTGCATGGCGTACGCCAAGAGCCCGAACCAAGCCAACCCCGCGTCCAGTTGGCGGGCGTTGAACG
>CAIYEN010000206.1 GCA_903925205.1 uncultured Opitutia bacterium
CCTACCCGCGAGCGGAGCCCGCGAAAGAGGCAACGCCGCATAGCGGCGGGCACCAGCGGCCGCAGGCCGCAGCACAACGGGCGCGCAGCGACTGCCCTCGATTCAACCAATCAACGAGCCAACGAGTCCTCTCTCTTCTGAAAAGGGGAACCGGGGACCGGGAAGGATGGACGGCTGAAGGCCGTCGCACTTCCCGACACGCTCAACCCACAACCCGATACCCGCTGAGCGCTAAGCGCTAAGCGCTCACTTCCACAGCCACTCGAGGGCGGCGGGGAGGGTGGCGGCGACGGCCTTGCCGTCGACGTGGCCAGCCTTCTTACAGAAGACGTATTGGTAGGCGTACCCTTTCTTTGCGAGGACGGCGGCCATGCGCTCGTTCGCCATGACCCAGTTATGCAGCGAGGCTTCGTCGCGATCCCAGCCGTTGTCCTTCTCGCCGACCTGCAGCCAGATGCGCAAGGGTTTCTTGGCGGTCTTCGCGAGCAGGTTCTCGTGGTACTCCCACGCGCCGTGCGGGGTCTTGGGGTCCGTCGGGAATTGCTGATCGACGAAGGTGCCGGAGTAGCTCAACACGCGGCGGTACCACTCGGGGTGATACCAGGCCATCGTGAGGGCCGCCGCCGCACCGGAGCTGCCGCCCATGGCCGCGCGTTCGTCGGGATTCTTGCTGAACACGATACCGCAGTCCTTGGCCACGCGCGGGAGGATCTCGGTCTCGATGAATTCGGCGTATTTACCAGACATCGTGTCGTACTCGAGGCCGCGCTGGCTGCCTTTGCTGTCGCCGCCGCCGGACTCGACCATGACCGCGACCTGGACGGGCACGCGCTTTTCGGCGATGAGGTTATCGAGCGCCGTGGCCATGCGCTTGGTGTACCACGGGCCATCGGTCACGACGATGAACGGCACCGGCTTGCCGGCGACGTATTGGGCGGGGATGTAGACTTGGACTTTACGCTTATATGGGACGACCTCGCCCGGCTTGTTCTTGGCGATGCCTGGGTACAATTTGCTCTCCGTGGACTCGATGACGAATTCCTTGATCGTCCCCTTGGGCACGCCCGGCTTGGCCGCCATCTCCGGGGCCGGCTTATAGTCGGGCCCGATGGACGAGTCGTTGGGGCCGGTCGCCGCGGTGGCGAGGAGGCTGAAGGTGAGGCCGGCACTGAGGCCGAGGAGACGGAAAGACATAGCAAGGCAGACCCCAAGGAAACCCCCTAGTTCCCTCAGGAAAACCGATTATATTAGAATCTCGTTGACGGATTTCCGTACTTGGCGATGGTCGTCGGCCTCGTGATCACCACGCGCAACAGCAGCCTACAACCCGGAGCGGACATATGTTCGCCCCGCGGAGAGACGCGTTGATTTCACGATAAGTCCACCAGTCGACTCCTCCCTGCCGGGCGCCCTTACGCCCGCGGATTTCCCACCTCCGGCCGCCTCGTGCAGCGGCCGCGGGCCTCCTTCGCACGACCCCCAACCCTTTAAATAAATGAACATCCAACACTTGATCGAAGATATCCTCGAAGAACTCAAAACCCTCAGGGAAGAAAACGCCCTGCTCAGACACGAAGTCGC
>CAIYEN010000207.1 GCA_903925205.1 uncultured Opitutia bacterium
CCTTTCTGGTTCTCTAATAGTTTAGCCTTGGGGGTACTCCTGCTCGCGACGGCGGCCATCAGCATCGTCGGCTACCTCGCCGCCCACCCCGAAATTCTGATCCGACGCCGCGCCCGCTTTGAACTCCGTCGCGCCCGGGCCACCGCCCAAGACGCCCAACGCCGCCAAGACTACGTCGCCTACGCCCGGGCGATGACGCACGGCCTCCGTTGCGGCGCCGCGCCACTCCTCCAGGCCGAGCCGCTCGCGCTCACCCAAAGCGACATCCTGCGCGCTTTGCCGACGGCGAATGCCGCCCTCTTAACCGCCGTCTTCTTAGTCGCTGCTGGCGAAAAGTACGGTGCGAAAGATGCCCACCAAGCCATCGCGGAGGACGCCCAACTCCAAGCGATGCTGAACACCTTGGAGGCCCAACTATGAGCCGCTGCCTCCAACTACTGACCCTCTGGGTCCTCGGGGCGACCGCCACCTTGCACGCCGGCGTCGGGGAAGCCGCTTATGAGCGCGGCGACTATGTCGGTGCCCTCCAAGCCTGGCGCGCCCAAGCCGACCAAGACGGCGTTACCGCCGACCTCCTCTCTGCCATCGGTAACGCCGAGTGGAAGCTGGGACACAAAGGTCGTGCGATGGTCTGCTGGGAACGGGCCTTACTCTTAAGCCCCCGTGATCCCGTGGCTTTGGCTGGCATCAAGCATGCCCAAGGTGCCGGCGGCACCGATCGCCCCACCCAGACTTGGTCCGAAAATTACGCCGCCTTCCTTGGGGCCGACCTCTGGCTCATCCTCGGGGTCCTTGGCTTCTGGGGTACGCTCTTGGCCGTCCTCGTCCCCAAACTTCGCCGTCAACCGATGGGTGACTGGACGCAGCGCGTGCTCATTACCAGTGCGACCTTGTTCGCCCTGAGTATCCCCGGACTTTACGGCGCCTACACCCTCGCCAGTCGTGCGGTCGTGCGCCGCACGGAAGTTTCCGTCAAGCTGACCCCGACCGCCCTCGGCGAAGCTTTGAATGGGACCGCCGAAGGTGACGTGCTCCGCACGGGTCGCAAACTGAACGGACACACCTACGTCACGGCCGCGGACGGCAAGGGTGGCTGGGTGAAGTCGACCGAACTGGAGCCCATCTGGGGTGGCGGCCTACCCGCGAACCTCGACCAGAAGCTGGCCCCCTAAGGGTTTGTCCTTGGACAATTTCGTGGCGCGGGTTTGGATAAACCCGTGCGCATCCTCGATCGCCATGTCTTGACCGAGACCGCCGTTGCTGGCGGCGTGGCCACGGGTGCCTTCGTCTTTGTCATGGCCGCGGGTAATGTGCTGAGCCAAGTGGCGAGCGCCATCGCCGCGGGTCGCGTCACCCCGTTTGAAGGACTCGAACTCGTCGGGCTACTCTTTCCCGGCCTGATCCCCTACGTGCTCCCCATGGGGATGCTCACGGGCGTGCTCATGGCCTTCGGTCGGATGGGCGCCCAGCACGAGCTCACCGCGATGAAGGCCAGCGGCCTGAGCCTGCTCCGCATCGCCGCGCCCGCGCTCTGGCTGGCGGCGGGGCTCGCCGTCTTTGCGGCCTGGATGAACCTCGAGGTCGCCACGCGCTCCAATGACGAATACCGCCGCATCCTCATGGGCTCGGTGAAGGATAATCCGGCTAGCCTCATCACGCCCGGCGAAATCAACCGTAAGTTCAAGGGGATGATTATCCAAGCCCGGGAACGCGATGGGGCCGTCCTCCGTGATCTCTGGATTTGGCGCCTCGATGCCCAAGGGCGTCTCTTCGAAACCATCCATACCGCCGAAGGTCGCCTCACGAAAGTCGATAAACCCGACGGCTCGTCCGTGCTACGCTTGGTGGCCGTTTCCGCGCAGGTCGATACCCGCCGCCCAGGCGACGATGGCTTTAAATTTCCCTCCGTGACCAAGGAAGCCGGGCAGGCTCCGATGGAATTCCCGGTCAGCGGCGTCTTCAAGGAAGGCAGCGGCTACGAAAAGAAACTGCGCTGGCACACCACGTCCGAATTACTCGCCCTCATGGACAAGGGCTGGCAGGTACCACCGAATGCGACGCCAGCCAAGCTCGCCGAGTGCCTCATGATGCCACGCACGCAGCTCATGTCGCACCTCGCTGCGGCGTTCTCCATCTTCTCACTCGCACTCCTCGCCGTCCCGCTCGCCGTCCGCGTCGGCCGCTCCGAAACCTTCGTCAACGCCGCCATCGCCCTCGCCGTGGCGTTAAGCTATTACATCCTGAGCTCAGCGGCCGCCTGGGTGAAGAATCCAGCCTTCCGTCCTGACCTGCTGATTTGGCTACCGAATGTCATCGTGGTGACGGTGGCCATCGGGCTACTCCGGCGAGCCTCGAAGCACTGAGCGCTTAACGGTCGCGCTTGTACCAAAGGAAAAACGCCAAGGCCATATTGACCAAGGCGAAGACTTCATTGAAGCCCTTCATGAGGGCTGCGCCCAAGACCATGTCCGCGCTCGCCGTCAAGGAACAGATACGCGGGGCCAACCGATAGGTCTCAAAGATCGGGTGTTCGCCAAAGATCAGCGCGGCCCACAGCGGGAGGTCCGCGATCATCAGGACGAAACAGTAGACCATGGCGCCGCCGAAGCTGATGCGGGGGAGAACGCGGGAGCGCGAGACGAGCGGCCAAACCATCAGCACCGCGGGCAGGAACATCAGCCAGTGCTCGATGATGTGCAGGGTGCGGTCCCGCAAAGCGGCTTCATACAGCTCCGGAAAGTGCCAAACCGAGAAGATAAAATTAAAGATGAGGCCGGCGACGACCGGGTGGACGAAAAACCGGGCGACCTTGAGCAGCCATGGGCGGGCCTCCAAAAACGGGTCGGTCAACTCCCGCGGCAGGCCCAGCACGATGAGCGGGGCGGCGATGTAGATGAGCAGCATGTGCTGCACCATGTGCGCGGAAAAGAGAAAGGCTTCGCCGATTTGGTCGAGGGGCGAACCGACGGCGAGGTAGGCCACCGCCACGCCGAGGTGGAAGCAGATACCATGACTACGCGGATAGCCCAGCAAGCCGGGGGCGCAGCGCGCCCGCAAGGGCCCGACAGCTAAGGCATAGGCCCACGAGACTCCGACCACGAGGGCGAGGAGTAAGGGTTCAGTATGCCAGTGGAGCGGGACGTTCATTTGAGCTGACTCAACTTCACCACCCAATCGGGATCCGGCTCGCCCGCAAACTTAGCGAACCAATGTTTCCGCCGGGCTTCGGCGCCGAGCGGTGTGCCCCGGAAACGGGTGGCTAACTCACGGTAGGCCGGCTGGGCGGCGGGCGGGTCACGATACTTTAGTAACATGCCAGCGAAATGGAGGATTTGTGCGCCGGCCAGGTCGTCGTCCGGCAGCTGCTTGACCGCTTCCAAGCAGAGCCGATGTGCCTCATAGTTGGCATCCCGATAGGCACAGCCAGCCGGAATCAGGTGTTGGGCCGCCCAAGCTTCGACGCGCTTGACCTCATCGGCGGTCGGCGGAGCCAACAGGTTCTCGGGCTCATCGACAATCGGGCGGATGCGCTGCACGGGCAGGCCGCGGGGGTCGTACCAGCGTGCATCCGAACTAGACGTCCACTCTAAGCCAAGTTCACAAAAAAGGTAATCCTCGCCGTTAGCATGCACATTGAGCGCCGCCCGCCAGTAGGCATCGGCCCGGGCACGCGGCGACTGTTTCGGGTCCTGGGCAATCCGCATGTGGACCATGAACTCTCGTAACGTCTTCTGATGCTCCGCCGGCAGGTACGGCACCGCTGCCTCCCAGCGTCCGTCGCGGAAGAGGCGCCGACCCAGTAACGCCCGAACATGCTCCGCGGTCGTCATTCCATAGTCATGCACTCCCCCCAGTTTGGGCGAGCCGGGCGTGACCTTCCAGGACCGATCGACGGCCACCTTGAGTTCATCGGTGGTCAAGACGCACTCGGCGACGTAGTCGCCATCTTCCAACATCCCTTCATTGTAAAAAAGGTTCATGGCAGGCACGTAGTGCCCGAAGTGTAATTCTAAAATGGCGAGTTCGGCCCGGGCGCGGCTGACGGCACCGGCGGGCTGCGTAAAGTCGAACGTATAGGTGTCATCCTCACTCGTCATGAACGCCTTGCTGGTGTAATCTGGAATGCCGAGGTCAACGGACTCGTAGCTGTAGTCGATGCCGTGAAAGGAAAAGTAGGGCGGGCCACGGAATTCATCTTCGGGCCCTGTGCCGCGGGCGGGCGCCGGCAACCGCTGGCCCGCCAACGACCGCAGCCCTTGGCTGGCACCGGCGAGCTCCCCCGCACGGATGCGCAGGCGGGCGACTAGTAACTGCGCCGTCGCATCTCCTGCTGGTGCGGACTTCAGGGTCTGCGCACATGCATCCCACTGCCCAAGGCGATACTGCAGTGCGGCCAGCCGCACGGCATCCTCGCTGAAATCAGCCTTCGCCGCGCGCAAGGCAGCAAGCCACGCCACGCTATCGGCGTTGAGCTCGGTCGCAAAACCGCCTAAACCGTCCTGCGCCAACTGGCGGGCGGAACACAGGTAAGCCGTCATCAACTTGCGGTGCAAGGGATCCTTCGTCAGCGGGGACAGCTCGCCCGAAGCAAGGACCGCCCGCAGGACGTGCTCAATGGAATCGCGAGCCGTCGCATCCCCCTGACGGTAAAGCTGCACGTAAGCCTGCAACGCCCGGGCCGGGTCAACCGCGGGGTCCTCGGGGTCGTATACGGCCTCTAGGGAAGTGCCATAGAGGTAAGCATGCGCTAACCAACCGTCAGCCGCGAGGTCGAGGTGTGCAATCGCTGGGTAACCTTCGGCGACCAGTTGCTTCACCAGCTTAAGGTCGCGACGGACGTCCGCGAGGTGCTCTTCGCCGCCATCCTCATCGAGGTCAGCCGTCAGCGCCATGCGTAGGCGCGCTTGCCGATAGGCCGCCAAGGCGGAGAGGTGGCGGCGCTGCGCGGGCGGGAGCGCCAACACGGCCTCACAGAGCGCCAACGCATCAGCCCGCTCTAACGAAAGCGACCGAATATAAAAACGGAACTCCTCCGGCAAATCCCGCAAGAGCTTGGGCAAGTCTTCCGCGGTCACTACTTTGACCGGGCGTAGTACTGCGGTGGCTCCCAACGGCAACTCGGGCTGGCCACGCTCGAAGTACGCAATGCGAAAACACCATATGCCCTGCTTATCCTTGTAAATCAGCCCGTGCTCTCCCGCCGTCAGCAGTGACAGGTGCAAGGCCGTCAGGCTGACCAACTCCTCCCGCCGCGGATTCTTTTTCCGTGCGAGCTCACGATCAAGTAAAGTGACGACTGCGGTCAGTACCTGGTCGGTCTGCGCGATTGGTAAAGCCTTCGGCGGCGGACCGAGCAAGGTGGTCAAGTCTTGTGACCAATTGGATTCAAGCGGGCGCTTCAAGGCCGCATCGCCGACTTCCAGCGCGCTCGATTCACTCCACGGCCCGTAACAGGCCCAGACCATCACGGTGCCAGCCAAGGCGAGCAGGAATAAACTCAGTGGGCGCCAGCGATGCACCCACCCTTTCTAACAAAAGCCGTGTAAGCGGGAAACCTTTTATCGCGAAAGTTCTTCGCCGATGATTTCCGCGGTCAGGGTTTCCCCGGGCTGCGTCAGCCGCAGCCAGCCCAAGACGCGCCGCTCGCCCGGGGCAAGAAACCCCGCCCGCGGATCGACCGTGAAGCGCAGCGCGTTTCCGGCGGGCGTCGCTACCTCCCAACCCAGCGCCGCATCGGTACCCACCCACCCTGCACCCGTCCAACGGACCAGCACCGGCGGGAGGGGCAAGGGCTGTTCGGTCGGATTATAAACCGTGAGGTCCGTCAGTGCGCCTTGCGAGCGGAGCTCCACACGACAGCGGTCGGCGAGCGCCTCCCCGCGGACCATCTTTTCCAAGCCCGCCCGCGTCCAGTTCTGGCGATCGCCCGGGAACGCTAACCGAAACCAGTCCACGCCGCGCACCCACGGATGGCGTCCCGATTTAAGGGCCGCGACAATTTCAGCGACCTCCGGTGCCTCCGCTGGCATGAGCTGCGTGAAGGCCGTGCCCGCCGGCAGTTCGCGGCTTTCCGCGCGGACACCTAAGAAGGTACCGGAACGGGCATAGCACGCCACGTAAGCATAGGTCGGCAGCGCGACGCGGAAGGGGCGGTGGTAAAGGGTTTCCGTCTGCTCAATCCAACGGAGTGCCTCCACCGCAGTGACGAGCCGCGTCGGCGCTTTCGCCTTGGGTCGTTGGCTCGCATGTACCTGCAAGGTAAAGCCATCCACGGTCTGGAAAAGCTGGGCACAGCCCGGCGCCTGCAGCCATGAAGGCAAGGCCGTGATCGTGACCATGAGGCCAGGGGTCGCCTGCTTAAACTCGCGAAGCCGCTCGGCATAGGCCGACAGCAAACGCACCGGACAGTCGAAATCTAGCTGGACCTGCGTGACTTCGAGCCCAGCCGCGCGAGCCGCGGCGAGTCCCTCTTTTAGCAGCCCGACTCCTTCACGGAGGTCCGGCTCTTGGGGCCCGCCCAAGGCCGAACCTGTCCCGATGCGTACCGCTAAGGAAACCGGCCGCCCCGTGGCGAGCAGTTGCGGCCAGGGCGGACGGACGGCCCGTGGGGGCTGGCCGAGACCACATTCGCCGACCAGCACGCTGAGCTCTCGCACCTCGGCGGGAAGGTCACCCGCCGTTAACGATGCGACTGCGGCCGCGTCCCAACCCTGTCGCCAGACATAGGCGGCATGCGTCAGCCCCTTAAAAGCTGGAGGCTCTTCCCGTCGGCACCCTGCGCAGACGCACAGGCAAGCCAACAAGAAGAGCCTCAGGCGGCGCATCAGTTGCGCTTAGCTAAACCACTTCGTGTCGATGCGACCGACGTCAAACAAGGCCAGCAACGCCGTGAAGGTCGCGAAGGCCAGCACGAGGCCACACATGAAGATCCAGAAGAGGAGCTTGTGGTCATAGATGAGGTGCATGAACCAGAGGATGACCGCGAAGAACTTGATCGCGGACATCAGCGATAGCGCCGTGAGGATGATTGGCATCGGCACGGGGACGAAGATCAGGACGATCTCGGCACCAGTGATGGCGGCCAACCAGAGGGCGAGCGTGATGAAGTGGTGGTAACGGCGGACTTCCTCGGCGAGGAAATCAGGGTCGTGGGCGACGGCTTCGGACATGGCGTAAGGTGGGCTGGGAGGTTATTTGGCGAGCGGCAGGCCGGTCCCCCAGAAGCCGCTCGGCCCGAGGTACTCGACGAGGTAGACGGCGGTGAAGATGACAATCCAAACGATGTCGACGAAGTGCCAGTAGAGGCCCGCGATTTCGACGTCCAGACCTGCCATGTGGCCGGTGAGCTTGCCCGTGAAGCTGTAGAAGTAGAGCAGGATGAGCCAGAGCACGCCGATAGCGACGTGGGTACCGTGCGTGCCGGTCAGGACGTAGAACGTCGAGCCGAGCACGCTATTCTGAATCGTCAGGCCCTGGTGATAGAAGTGGGTGAACTCGTAGACCTGACAGCCGAGGAAGATTAGGCCGAAGAAAATCACGCCCAGCACGTTGCGTTGGAAGGACTTCAGTTGACCCTTGTGCATGGCGGACACCGCGAGCGCCATCAGGAACGAGGACATCAGCAGGATGAACGTCGAGAAAGACGTCAGCTCGATGTTGAAGAGCTTCTGGACAAACTGCTGGTGGCCTTCGGCGTCCGTGAAGCCCGTCGGGTAGAGCTTGCGGTAGAGCAGGTGTGTCGAGATGAGCGTCCCGAAGAACATGCAATCCGAGGCCAGGAACAGCCACATGATGAGCTTCTTGTGGTCGATCCCCGTGGAGGTGGGAGCGTGCGCGTGTGACGCGTCGGCGGCTTGAGACATGGTGCTAAAAGTTGGAGGTGGCGGAAAGGGTGATTAGTAGGCCGAAGATTCGGCCTTAGCCTGCGCGGCGGCACCCAGCGGGTCAGACGGGGTCTTGAGCATGTAGCCACCCGGGCCTTCGAGGGCCCAGAGCCAGACGCCGAGGAACATGACGCCGAGGCCGGAGATGACGACCCAACCGGCATGTGGGACGCCCATGGACATGAGCGGCATCCCGAAGCCGATGATGAGGAACCCGAACCCAGCGAGGAGCGGGAACCACGACTGGCTCGGCATGTGGACGCCGGCTTCGCCGCCGTCGTTCTCATAGGCGAGTTTATGCACGCCATGCTTGTGCTCGAAGAAGACGTCGCGGGTGGCGATGATGGGGCTGCGGGCGAAATTGTATTCCGGCACCGGGGAAGGCAGGGACCACTCGAGCGTGCGGCCATTCCAAGGGTCATTGGAGCACTTGGTGCCCTTGAAGGCGGTGTAGACCAAGTTGGCGAAGGCCAAGAAGACGCCGAGACCGAGGATGAAAGCACCGATGGTGGCGACGTAGTTCCAGGTCTCCCAACCGTTGCCGGCGTGGTAGGTGTGCGTGCGGCGCGGTTGACCCGCGAGGCCCAAGTAGTGCATCGGGCCGAAGGCTAAGTTGAAACCGAGGATGACCATGCCCGAAGCGAGGTAGGCCACGCCGGCATTCGGCATGCGACCGAAGATCTTCGGGAACCAGAAGTAGAGGCCCGCCATGAGGCCGAGGAGCACGCCACCGAGGAGGACGTAGTGGAAGTGCGCGATGACAAAGTAGCTATCCTGCTGCTGGGCATCCGCGGGAGCGGCCGAGTGCATCACGCCAGAGAAGCCGCCGCACATGAACATCCAGATGAACCCAAGACAGAGCACCATCGGGGGCGTGAAGCGGATACGTCCGCCCCAAATGGTCCCGAGCCAGTTGAAGATCTTCACGCCCGTCGGCACGGCGATGGCCATGGTCAGGAGCGAGAACGCCGCCGTCGGAACGGGGCCGAGGCCAGTGGTGAACATGTGGTGGCTCCAGACGGCGAAGCCGAGGAAACCGATGACGGCGCCGGAGAACACGATGATGGGGTAACCGAAGAGGGCCTTGCCGGTGAAGGTCGGCAGGATTTCGGAGACGATGCCCATCGCCGGGAGAACGAGAATGTACACTTCGGGGTGACCGAAGATCCAGAAGAGGTGCTGCCAGAGAACGGGCTGGCCACCGGCGGAAGCGTTAAAGAAATTCGCACCGAACTGGCGGTCGAACATCAACTCAATGAGAGCGACGGTGATAGCCGGGAAGGCGAGGATGATGAGAATCGAGGTGACGAGCGTCATCCAGGTGAACACCGGCAGGCGCATCATGGTCATGCCCTTGGCGCGCAGGTTCACGATGGTGCAGATGAAGTTAAAGGAAGCGGCCAGCGAGGCGATGCCGAGGATTTGGATACCGATGATCCAGAAGTCCGTGCCCACGCCGGTGAAGCGCGGCGCCTGCAAGGCGGCGTTGGCCTGACCGAAGGTACCCGAAAGCGGCGCGTAGCTGAACCAACCGTTGGCCGGGGCGAAGTCGGTGTAGACCAAGGCCTGGTGCCAAGTGAAGCTATCAAACCAACCCGCGAGGTGGGCGAACTCGAAGAGCCAGCTGCCGTTGAGCACCAGGGCGCCAGCGACGA
>CAIYEN010000208.1 GCA_903925205.1 uncultured Opitutia bacterium
AGAAGACGGTCACCTGCGAAAACGGCCTCCAGGTCAATGTCCCGCTCTTCATCAAGCAGGGCGAGAAGATCAAGGTCAGCACCGAGAACAAGGAATACCTCGGTCGCGCCTAAGCCGCCCGCCAGTGCGTCCACCGAACCCCGGCATCCCCGGGGTTCGTCGTTTACGAGGCACGACCGACCCTGCCAAGCAGGGCGGATAAAATTGCTAGTCCGACTAGGATTCGAACCTAGACAAGGAGTACCAAAAACTCCTGTGCTACCATTACACCATCGGACTGCAGGGGGCGAGTTAAGTCATTTTCTCCAACGGGAGTCAAGCGAGACAAGGCGAGGTTGACGGAAGCGGGGTCCTCGTTCATCACCCCCTGTATGCCTACTACTTCCTCCGTAAAGCCGAAGTATCGCCGTATCGTCCTAAAGATCAGCGGCGAGGCCCTCCGGAACGACGCGACCGGCCAATCGATCGACAGCGATGTGCTCGACCGCCTCGCTGAGGAGCTCAAATCCATCCGCTCCCTCGGGGCCCAAGTCGCCGTGGTGGTTGGCGGCGGCAACATCTTCCGCGGCCTCGCCGGCGCCCAGGCCAACGGTACCGATCGCACGACGGGCGACAACATGGGCATGCTCGCCACAGTCATCAATGGCCTCGCCCTCATGGACCGCCTCGAGAAGGCCGGCCTCGAGGTCCGCGTCATGACCGCCATCCCGATGGACCGCATTGCCGAACCGTTCATCCAGCGCCGCGCCACCCGCCACCTCTCCCGCGGACGCATCGTCATCTTCGTCGCCGGCACGGGAAATCCGTACTGCACGACCGACTACGCCGCCGCCCTGCGCGCGAACGAAATCGGCGCCGACGCCATTCTTAAGGCCACCAAGGTCGATGGCGTCTACGACAAGGACCCGATGAAGCACAAGGACGCCAAACGCTACAAGAAGGTCTCGCATGCCGAAGCCCTGACCAAGCGTCTCGGCGTGATGGATGCCGAAGCTTTCTCACTCTGCGAAGCCAACAAGCTCCCGATCATCGTCTTCTCGATGGCCGACAAGGGTGCCGTCCGTAAGGCCGTGCTCGGCCAGCCGATCGGCACGCTCGTTGCCTAATCCCCCTTACACACAACTAAAACAACATACCCATGGACATTAAACGCATCATCGCCGACGGCGCCGCCCACATGAAGAAGGCCGTCGATTGGACCCAACACGAATTCAGCACGCTCCACACGGGCAAGGCCTCGCCGATGATGGTCGAGAACATCCAAGTCCACATCGAGGCCTATGGCATGACCCAGCGCCTTAAGGATATGGCCGCTATCACCACCCCCGATGCCCAATCCATCGTGGTCCAGCCGTTCGACAAGGCAGCCATCGACGATATCCGCAAAGCCATCTTGGCCGCTAATATCGGCATCAACCCGGTCTCCCAGGGCAGCTTCCTCCGTTGCCCCGTCCCCACCCTGTCTGGGGAACGCCGCCTCGAACTCGCCAAGAAGGCGACCCAACTCGCGGAAGAAGGCAAGGTCCGCGTCCGCAACGCCCGTCGGGACGTCCTCGAAGTCCTCAAGAAGGGCAACAAAGACAAGCTCGTCACCGACGACGAATTGAAGCGCTCCGAAAAGGACATCCAGACGAACACCGATAAGGCGATTGTCGACATCGAGACGCACCTCAAGAAGAAGGAAGCAGAACTGAAGGGCTAAGCCCTTTGTCCCTGACTGAGCTTTTGCTTTAATGAACATTCACGAATTCCAGGCTAAACAACTCTTCGAGAAGTTCGGTGTCGCGGTGCCGAAAGGCGTCGCGGTCTCGTCCGTCGCCGAGTTCGACACGGCCATCGCCCAGCTCAATACTGCGGGCGGCATCATGGTGAAGTCCCAGATTCACGCGGGGGGTCGCGGCAAGGGCACCTTCACCAACGGCTTCAAGGGCGGCGTGAAGTTCTCGCCCACTAAGGAAAAAGCCATCGAAAACGCCCAGGCGATGCTCGGCAACACGCTCGTCACTGCTCAGACGGGCGAAGCCGGCCGCAAGGTCCAGACCATCTACTTCACGGAAGCGGCCAACCTCGGCAAGCGCCCCGACGGCCGCGACGACGAGTACTACCTCGCCATCCTCCTCGACCGCGCCACCTCGAAGCCCGTCATCGTCGCCTCGACCGAAGGCGGCATGGAAATCGAGCATGTCGCTCACGCGAACCCCGAGAAAATCTTTAAAGTTCACGTCGACCCAGCTGTCGGCCTCCAGGCTTTCCAGGCCCGTCAAATCGCCTTCAGCCTCGGGTTCACGGGCGAGCTCTTCAAACAGTGCGTGACGCTCGTCACCAAGCTCTACCAGTTCTACTGGGAGAAGGATTGCGCCATGGTCGAAGTCAACCCGCTGCTCGTCACCGCCGAAGGCAAGCTCCTCGCCCTCGACGCCAAGGTGTCGTTCGATGACAATGCGCTCTTCCGTCACCCTGACGTCGTCGCCCTCCGCGACCTCAACGAAGAGGACCCCAAGGAAATCGAAGCCTCAAAATTCGGCCTCTCCTACATCGCCCTCGACGGCAACATCGCTTGCCTCGTCAACGGCGCTGGCTTGGCGATGTCCACGATGGATATCATTCAGCACTTCGGCGGCAGCCCGGCCAACTTCCTCGACGTCGGTGGCGGCGCGACCAAGGACCAGGTCACCGCAGCCTTTAAGATCATCCTCGGTGACTCCAACGTGAAGGGCATCATGGTTAATATCTTTGGCGGCATCATGGACTGCAACGTCATCGCGACGGGCATCGTGGAAGCCGTCAAGGAAACGGGCCTGAAGCTGCCCCTCGTGGTCCGCCTCGAAGGCAACAACGTTGAAGCCGGCAAGGCCACCCTGGCCGCCAGCGGCCTGACGATCGTCTCGGGCGACACGATGGCCGACGCGGCCCAAAAGATCGTCAAGCTCGTCAACAACAAGTAACCCCAGCCCTTCCTTTCACATGTCCATTCTCGTCCACGAAAAGACCCGTATCCTGGTCCAAGGCATCACCGGCGACTTCGGTGCCCGCCACGCTCGTCTCTCCATCGACTACGGCTCCCAAGTCGTCGCCGGCGTCACCCCCGGTAAGGGCGGCCAGACGTTTGAACACAACGGCGTTAAGGTCCCCATCTTCAACACGGTGGCCGACGCGGCCAAGCAAACGGGCGCCACAGTGTCCGCTATCTTCGTCCCCCCGCCCTTTGCGGCTGACGCGATCCTCGAGTGCGTCGAAGCCGACCTCGACCTCGCGGTGGCCATCACCGAAGGCATCCCCGTGCGTGACATGATTCGCGCCAAGCGTGCCATGCAGGGCAAGCGCACGCGCCTCATCGGGCCGAACTGCCCGGGTCTCGTGACCCCTGGCCGTGGCGACAAGTCCCACGGTGGTTGCCGCATCGGCATCGCTCCCGGCTACATCCACAAGCGCGGTAAAGTCGGTGTCGTCTCCCGCTCGGGCACCCTCACCTACGAAGCCGTTTGGCAGCTGACCTGTAAGGGCCACGGCCAGTCCACCTGCGTCGGCATCGGCGGCGACCCCGTCAATGGCACGTCCCACCTCGACGTCATCAAACTCTTCAACGAAGACCCCGAGACCGAAGCCATCATCATGATCGGCGAAATCGGCGGTAATGCCGAGGTCGAAGCCGCCCGCTGGATCAAGGCGAACTGCAAGAAGCCGGTCGCCGGTTTCATCGCTGGAGCCACGGCTCCCGCTGGACGTCGCATGGGCCACGCCGGGGCCGTCATCGGTGGCGCTGAAGACACGGCCGAAGCTAAGATTAAGATCTTCCGCGAGTGCGGTATCTCGGTCGCCGAAACCCCCTCGGACATGGCGGATGCCCTGCTCCGCGTCTGGCGCGGCTAAGGCCAGTCACCCAACCGTCACCCAAAAGGGCCGTAATGGCCCTTTTTTATTTTGTATTATCAAACAGGCGAAGCACAGTACACGCCATGTGGTATTACCAGCAAGGCTCCAACCGAATCGGTCCAGTCGACGAAGCGACGATCCGCGGCCTACTGGCCAGCGGCCAAATCTCCATCGACACCTTGGTCTGGACCACCGGCATGTCCAGCTGGGCACCCCTGCAACAGTCTTCGCTCGGCGCCGGCCTGCCGACCCCGCCGAACGCCGTCCCGACCTACCAGATGCCCAACCAAGGTAACTCCAACGCCAAGGACCGCGTAGCCTACATCCTCCTCGCCGTGTTCATCGGCCATCTCGGCATCCACAACTTCTTTGCCGGCTACACCAGCAGGGGCGTGATTCAATTGGTCATCACCATCGTAACCTGCGGCCTTGGCGGCATCGGCACCTGGATCTGGGCCATCATCGAAGCCATCACGGTCACTAAGGACGCCAGCGGCGTCGACTTTAAGTAAACCTCTCTCCAACCCAAACCCAACCATACCATGACTGAATCCGCTCCTGCCGTCGGCGCTCCCAAGAGCCGTATCGCCTACATCCTCCTCGCCTGGTTCCTAGGCTTTTTAGGCATCCACAACTTCTATTCTGGCCACAAGAAGCACGGCTTCATCAAGCTCGGTTTGCTCGTCGCTTGCGGCATCGGCTTAATCGTCAACCCGATCTGGTCGATCATCGAGATGATCACGGTCACGAAGGACGCCGACGGCGTTAACTTCAACTAAGCCTCCCCGCTCCGACCTTCCAAGGGCCGCCGTAAGGCGGCCCTTTTCGTTGGCGGACAAGCCAATCGACTTGTTTCGGTCAGTTATACGGCTGGTCATCTAAAAGGGTCTGCCTAGTTTGGGCAGATCCCCATGCGCCCCCTCGCCTATTGCCTCCTGCTGGCCGCTACCGCCCTCTTCGGTGCCGATGAAGCCAAGCCCAAGGTCATCACCGCCACGCCCGTAGAACGCCCGCTACCGAGCGAAAAGACCAAGCTGCCGTGGCACATGGTGAACCTCTGGTGGACGATGCCCGAGACGGCCGATTTCGAGTCGCTCGAGATTGACGTGACCATCAGCGACGACGTCGACCCGTCCAAACTCAACCTCTACATCGCACCCATCGGGCTGGGTCAGCTCAATGACACCAACTTCTACGGCGGCATCCAGACCAACATCGGCGGCAACCCGGTCTCCGACGCCAGCCCCCAAGGCGACTACCACAAGGGCAAAGGCGCCATCTTCTCCCGCTGGGGCAATAAGGACCTCGATACTTCCTTCGTGCGCCCCGCCCTCAATGGCCTCACCGAGGCCGCGGGCTACGAGGGCGACTTCGCCTCCGGCCGTCGCCCCTTCCCCTGGAAGGCTGGCACTTATACGTACGCCATCCGCAAGCTGACCTATGAAAAGGACAAGGACGGCAAGGAGTGGACGTGGGTCGGGGCGTTCCTGACCGAGAAAGCCTCCAGCCAGACGGTCTTTATTTCGTCGCTGAAGTTCCCAGGCCGCACGCTCAAGTTCTGGGGCCGCCACTCGGCCTTCATCGAAATCTATGGCGGCAAGAAAGTCGTCATCGCCGACCTCCCTAAACTCGAAGTACGCATCGGCATGCCCCGCATCAACGGCCAGCCCGTCGACGTGAAGGGGCTCGCCGTCAATTACCCGAAGAACAGCGGTCCAGCCTCCCCAGCGATCATGTCCACGGAACTAGCCGAAGGCGGCAAGGAAGTTATCTGCAAGTTGCACAACGAGATCCTGACGCGCGAGAAGTGGTCCTTCCCGCTTATCCCGACGCCCCCAGCCAAGTAAGCCATGCGCGCCGCCGCCCTCATCCTGTTGCTGTTGGCGCCACTCCTGTCGGCCGCCGAACCCGCGCCCCATGCCATCCGCATCGCGGCGGATGGGTTTGAGGCCAGCGAGCGGGACATCGCCAAGGTCTGCCTTTCCGCCGGTGCCGAACTGCAGAAATGGGCGCCTGGGCTGCCGTTCGAGAATGTCGTGGTCGTCAAAGGCGACAA
>CAIYEN010000209.1 GCA_903925205.1 uncultured Opitutia bacterium
AGGCCGCTGACAATCCACCAGCCGAGTTTGGCCAGGTCTCGCGCCAAACTGCGCGCGAGGCCCGCCCCATACGGCGTGCAATGCCGCGAGCCAATGATGGCGACCGCCCGTTCGTCAGGCATGGCGGCACCTTCCATGTAAAGGACGAGGGGTGCATCCCAGAGCTGGCGGAGGGCCGCCGGCCAGACCGCATCAGCCTCATGCAGGATACGAAAGTTCAGGGCTTCGCTCCGGCGGATTTCGGCTACATAGTCGAAGTCCCGCTGCAGGAGACTGGCGACCATCGGGGCCGTCAGGCCTTTGACCTGTTGCAGGGCTTTCACGTTCGCCGAGAGCGCCCGCTGCAGGTCGCCGCCAAACGCTTCCTGTAGCCGGCGGGCGGACACCGGACCGATGCCCCCGAGCCCATTGAGGAGGAGTCGAAGCGTGCGCAGGTCGGAAGGCAACGGGTGCATCCCGCCGATTCGTGGTGCGTTCAGCGTCCGAGCAAGACCTGCGATAACCTAGGGAGAAGGTCCGTGGTGCGGATGGCTTCTTCCCCTCTTTGCCGCCTGAGGAGATCCGCAGCTTGCGCGTGCCACGTGACGGCGGCGACGACCGCATCGAACGCCGTCAGCCCTAAGCTCCGTCGCCGCGCGAGCACTGCGGCGACCACGCCGGCCAAAAGATCCCCGGAACCGCCGCGGGCGAGGACGGGGCCGCCGAATGGAATGTGCACCAGCCGGCGGCCATCCGTCACGGCAGTGAGCGGCCCTTTGAGGACGACCAAGGCACGCGTGCGGCGCGCATAGGCCAGGCCGTGGGCGGCGGTCAGCGGCTGGCCACTCAAGCGCAGGAACTCACCTGCATGCGGGAGAAGGACCGTGACGCCCCGGCGTGCGCGAACAGCTTGGACGACTTCCGGCCGCAAGGCATCGGCATCGAGGACGCGGTCGCCGATGAAAGCAGCGAGGAGCGTTTGCAGGTAAGCGACGGCTTCCGCGCCCATGCCCGAACCCGTGAGCAGCACATCCTTGTTCGTTAAGGTGGCTGGGTTGGGTTGTTCAGCGAGCGTCCCCGCCGCGTTGGTCTCCAGGCCACGCCACATGGCTTCCGGGTAGGCGACGGCCGCGCGCGTTTGAATTGCGCGCGGTAGGCACGTGGTGACGAGTCCGGCCCCGCCTTGCAGGGCCGCGGCGGTGTTCATCAAGGCGGCTCCGGGCATCGCCTGTGAGCCTGCCACGATGAGCACGCGGCCTTGTTGCCGTTTCTCGGTATTGGCCGGCCGAAGTTTCCGCAGGGCATCGAGCGCGTGGGGGGTCGCGCATGCTTCGGTCCCGCTCTTTCCGGGCAGGCCGATATCGATGACACGGAGCCGTCCGCGCACGGCTTCGGCGGTGGGTTGCAGTAAGGGTCGCTTAAGTGCGCCAATCGAAACCGTGAGGTCCGCGCGCAAGGCCGGCCCCGTCGCGTCGTCACCGAGTCCGCTCGGGAGGTCGATCGCCACGCGGAAGCCGCGCAGTTTGGCGCAAGCACGGATGAGTGCGGCGTAGGGTGCGCGGAGCGGCGGGCGGAAGCCTTGCCCGAGCAGCCCGTCGAGGATGACGTCAAACTCTCTGCGGAGGAGTCGCGGGAGGTCTTGGGGGCCGACGACGCGCATCCCTGCGCCGTGCTGGGACCAGATGATGGCGGGCTGTCCCGTGGTTGGGAGGCCTTCGGCGAAAAGCACGGTCACGCGGGTCCGTGGCGAGCGCAGCAACGCGGCGGTTAACACGGCATCAGCACCGTTGTTACCCTTGCCCGCGAGGACCAGAATGTGGCCAAGACGGGAACCCAGATGCTGGACGACTTCGGCGCGGATGCCTTCGGCCGCGCGGTGCATCAAGGCCAAGGACTTTGCTTCGCTCCCACGGAGGAAGGCCTTCTCGCGTCGGGCGGCTTCGGCGCAGGTGAGGACCGGTAAGGTAGCGCGCGGCATCTTAGCGGACAATCACCGCGAAGGCTTGGGCGAGGTCGTCGGTGTGCGTGAGCGAGACCAGCACCCGCGTGCCGCCTTGGCGGGCCAACAACGCGGTGGCCTTATCGTCGAGCATGACCAGCGGTTCTTCCAGCGGGCCATGGAGAACCGACACGCTTGTCAGGTGGAGGTCGGCGCCCAGGCCAGTGCCAAATGCCTTGCTGACGGCTTCCTTGGCGGCAAAACGGGCCGCCAGGGAAGGGTAGGGGTCGGCCTTGGCGAGGCACAGCGCCTGTTCGGCGGGCGTGAAGACTTTGTCGAGGAAGGCGGCCCCGTGTTTCGCGTGGGCGGAGCGGATGCGGGCGACCTCCGTGAGGTCCACGCCGACACCGATCACGTTGCCGCCGGCGAGGTTCATGCGCCGCGGAGCAGGTGCGCTTTCATTTCCGCCACGGCGGCCCGGGCGCCGGTCAGCAGCGAGCGGGCGACGATGGTGTGGCCGATGTTCAGCTCATGCAGGTGCGGGAGCGTCAGGATGGCGCGGATGTTGTCGTAGTTGATGCCATGGCCGGCGTTGACGATGAGGCCAAGGCGGTGCGCCCGTTCGCACCCGGCGCGGAGGCGGGCGAGTTCCGCGTCGGCCGTCGGGCTGAGCCAAGCGTTCGCAAAAGCCCCCGTGTGGAGTTCGACGACGGGCGCGCCGACGGCGTGGGCGGCATCGATTTGGGCCGCCTCCGCGCCGATGAACAAGGAGACCTCGATGCCGACGTCCTTGAGGGCGGCGACGGTGGCGGCTACGCGGTCGCGTTGCCCGGCCACCTCCAGGCCACCTTCGGTGGTGACCTCTTCGCGGGATTCCGGCACCAGGCAGACGGCCGCGGGGCGGAGGCGTCGGGCGAAGTCCGTCATCCAAGGGGTGCAGGCCATCTCGAGGTTCAGGCGGACGCCGGGAAGCTGGGCGATCGCCCAGACATCCTCTTCTTGAATGTGGCGGCGGTCTTCGCGGAGATGGACCGTGATGCCGTCGGCGCCGCCCGCCAAGGCCTCGCGCGTGAAGGCGAGCGGGCTGGGTTCGGCATGCACCGAGCCATGCGTGCCGCGGTACCGCGCTTGGCGGACCGTCGCCGCGTGGTCGATGTTAACGCCTAGCAGGATGCGGCTACTCATTGTTTCTTCAGCTTATCGAGTTCCTTCTGGATCTTCGCCTTGTCGCGTTCGAATTCCTTCTTCATGTCGGGCTGGTTGCACTTGTCGAAGTAAGGCTGCATCGTATCAATCAAGCCCAGCACGGTCTTCATGCGGAAGACGTCGTTGCCGGTGTCGGACATCTCGTTCTGGTAGAGGCGGCGGATTTCCCGGAGGAAGCTGAGTTCCAAGGTCGCGTTGCCTTTGACCGCGATGTAGAAATTGTCGAGCAGGCTCCGGAAGGTCGGCAGGTGTTCGACGTTGTCCTTCAGGCCGTGCCGCATGAAGAAGAAGAGGTTTTCCTGGCCCTTGGCGGACTTGTCCTTCGCGAGTTGCCGCGCGGTGCGTTCGACGGCGACCACGATGAGGTCGTAACGCGTCTTGTCGAAGGTCTGCCCCCGCAGGCGCTTCTTCTCGCCCATGAACTGGTTGTAGGAATTCTTGCATTCCATGTAGACCTGCTCGGGCGTCATCTTCGGGTCCGTCCAGACGTGCTTTTCGGCGAGGTCATCGGCGTACTTGATCATGTCCGGCCAGCGCTTGTCTTCGTCGGAGACATGGAAGGCGGAGCGCCATGACTTCACGAATTCGCGCCAACGGTCGTAGGAAATCTTCGCGCCCATGGCCTCCAGGCAGGTGGCGGTCTCGAGCCACGCATCGAGGGACATCTTGGCGACATCGGTCGAGAACTGGAGGCATTCCAATTGGCCCTCCTGGTCCTTGTTGCCTTGGAAGACCTTGGCGGCGAAGCGGAGGCGGAGGCTCTTGGGGTAGTGTTCCGACATGCGGCGCTCGGGGTCGCCCATGAGTTGGACTTCGAATTCACCGATGCCCTTGCCGGTTTGCGGGTCCTTGGTGTGGCCATTGGCGTAGCCGTCGGCGTAGCGGCCGGTGCCGGGAAGATTCCGCGGTTCGCTGAAAGGGTGGAAGCTGTTGCCCATGTTCCATTGGTGCGTGGGCATCATGTAGGCGAACCAGGCATGCCCGCCGCGGTTGCCGTCGCCACCGACGGACGCCGCCGGGATGCCGTAGGCGCGGGCGGCGGTCGCCCCGAAGTGGGATTGATCCATGCAGATGCCGCCGACTTCATGGATTTCCTCCAGCGTTCCACGCGTGAAACTCTCGGCCAACGGCTTGTAGGCTTTCTTGCCGGGCGGAGCCTTCGGTGGCTTGGCGCC
>CAIYEN010000210.1 GCA_903925205.1 uncultured Opitutia bacterium
GCCGCCACGACCGGCGGGACCGCCCCCGCGATTTTCAACGCCGCCAACGAAGTGGCCGTGGCCGCCTTCGTCAAAGGCCAGCTGGCCTTCACCGGCATCGCCGAACTCGTCGGCCAAACCCTCGCGAGCTGCGGTGCGCGCGAACCAGGTTCGCTGGAAGACGTGCTCTCCGCCGACGCCGAGGCCCGCACGGCTGCGTCCAGGCTCGCCCTGGCGCTCGACCGTTGAGATAAACCCTTTCCCCTCTTCCCCTCCCTCATGGATAATCTCTCTTTCGGCGACCTGCTCAGCTCCCTCAAGGGCATCGCGCTCGTGGCCATCTTCTTCGGCGGCTCGATCTTTGTCCACGAGCTCGGCCACTTCCTCGCCGCCCGCAAGCGCGGCCTGAAGATCGAACGCTTCTCCATCGGCTTCGGCCCGCGCCTCTTCGGCTGGACGGGTAAGGACGGCGTCGATTACCGCGTGTCCATCATCCCGCTCGGTGGCTACGTCGCCCTACCCCAACTCGCCGAGATGGAAGGCATCGAAGGCGCGAGCAGCGAAGAAGCGGAGAAACTTCCGAAGATTTCCTACACCGACAAGATGATCGTCTCGGTCATGGGCGCGGTCTTCAACGTCATCTTCGCCTTTGGCCTCGCCTGCATCCTCTGGGTCAGCGGCATGCCGGTCGCGGAAGGAAGCTCCAGCACCGTCATCGGTTACGTGCCCGAACAGGTCGTCACCAGCGCCGGCCACCTCGCCGAACTCGGCCTCGGACAGACCGTTCCCGGCCCCAGCTTCAAGGCTGGCTTGCGCTCGGGGGACAAAGTTCTGGCGGTCGACGACAACACGGTCACCAACTTCAATCAGATCAGCGAGGCAGTCATGCTCGGCAATCGCAAGGACTCACAGGGCAATCCGACGGCCACCTTCAAGGTTGAGCGCGAAGGCAAAACCCTCGAAATCGTCGTCCAGCCCGCCCGCGTCGAACTCAATTCGCATTCGGGAGATCGCGTGCGCGTCGCGGGCATCCAGCCCCACACCGACGTCATTATCGGCGAACCTGCTAAGGATTCACCCGCCGAGAAAGCCGGCCTCCACGCCGGCGATCGCGTCCTGTCCATCGACGGAACGCCACTCAACAACACCATCGAATTCCGCGAAATCCTTCGCAAAGGAGGGGCCAAACCCCGCATGCTCTTGGTCGAACGCGAAGGGGGCGTCACCGCCAAGGTCTCCATCACACCCCAACTCAACACCACCGTCAATCCGGTCAGCGTCATCGCTTACGGCGACAAGAAGATCCATTCGCTCATCGTGCTGCCCGTCACACACGACCTGCTGACAAAAGACCCAGCGGCCGAACGCGACCAACTAATGGTACTCGGAGTCTCGCCCGAAGATCCGGCGCTCACCGATGTCCTGCGCGTGGGTACGATCATCGACAAGGTTGACGGCCGCGAACAGATCATGGCGGTGCGCTCGCTCGAAGACCTCGATAAAGCCGGCGCGGGCGATAAGCGCGACCTGATGATCTATTGGAAGCGCGCCAACGGCGATGCCGGCAACGTGACACTCCGCAAAGCTCAGGTCCGCCGCGGCAAGCCCGTCGAGCATGCGCAGATCGGGACGTTCTTCATCACGAAACCC
>CAIYEN010000211.1 GCA_903925205.1 uncultured Opitutia bacterium
CCCGGCACCGTGCCGCCGTTCGTGATGCGTTTCGACGCCGGCAGCGTGCCGATCGGCCAGCTCGTCTTCGCGAGCGAGACCCGCACCGTCGCCCAGCTGCAGGACGCCGCGCTCAACACCGTCCGTCCGCTCTTCGCCACCTTGCCCGGAGTCTCCGCGCCCCCGCCCTTCGGCGGCAGCGCCCGCAGCATCCTCGTCAACCTCATCCCCGACCGCCTCCGGAGCACCGGCGTCACGCCCGAGGAAGTCGCCGCCGCCCTGGCCGGCGCGAACGTCATCACCCCGGCCGGCAATCTCACGCTCGGCGACCAAAACCTACTCGTCCCCGTCAACTCCACCGTCAAGAACATCAAGGACCTCGAGAACGTCTCGATTCGTCCCGGCCAGAACCCCGCGATCTTGATTCGCGACGTCGCCCAAGTCATCGACGGCGCCGACGCCGTGACCAGCTACGCCTTGGTCGACGGTCGCCGCACCGTCTACATCCCGGTCACCAAGCGTTCCGACGCCTCCACGCTTTCCGTGGTCGGCCTCGTGAAGGAGAACCTCGGCGTCTTCCAGGCCGCCGTGCCCGCTGACATCAAGGTCAGCTACGAGATGGACCAGAGCCCCATCGTCAGCCGTGCCATTAACGACCTCTTCCTCGAAGCCCTGCTCGGTGCCGTGCTCACCGGCCTCATGGTCTTCGTCTTCCTGCGCGATGCACGCAGCACTCTCGTCGTCGTCATCAACATCCCGCTCGCCTTGCTCATCGCCGTGCTCGGGCTGTGGACCTGCGGACAGACCATCAACCTCATGACCTTGGGCGGACTCGCCTTGGCTGTCGGCATCCTCGTCGACGAGGCCACCGTGGCCATCGAAGCCATCCAACAGGAACGCGAGAAAGGCCGTCCGGTCGCCCTCGCCGTCCGCGACGCCATCCGTGCGACTGCCGGACCGCGTTTCCTCGCCATGGCGTGCGTCGTCGCTGTCTTCATACCCTCGCTCTTCATGGAAGGCTCGGCCCGCGCGCTCTTCCTCCCGCTCTCGCTGGCCGTCGGTTTCAGCATGATCGCCTCGTACGTTCTCTCGTCGACGCTATTGCCCGTGCTCGCCATCTGGCTCCTCAAGGACAGCTCCACGCATCAGGTCGGCTTCTTCGACAGCCTCAAGGCCCGCTATGCCGCCCTGCTTGACGGCGTTCTCGCGCGCAAGAAGACCATCGTCCTCGCCGGACTCATCGGCGGCCTCGCGCTCGTCGCCCTACTCGGCCCCAAGCTTGGCCGGGAGATCTTCCCCAGCGCCAACAACGGCCAGCTGCAGGTGCGCCTGCGTGCGCCCGCGGGCACCAAGCTCGACAAGACCGAGCAGATCGCCCTGCAGGCCCTCGGCATCATCAAGGCCGAACTCGGCGCCGAAAACGTCGGTACCACGCTCGGGCTCGTCGGCGTCCATGCGCCCAACTACCCCGTCAACCTGATCCATGCCTGGAATAGCGGCACCGACGAAGCCACCCTGCAGGTCCAGCTCAAGGCTGGCGCCAAGGTCGACCTCGACGCCGCCAAGGAGAACCTCCGGCGTAAGCTCGGCATCGCGCTGCCGGATGTCCGTCTTTCGTTCGAACCCGCCGACATCGTGAGCCGCGTCATGAGCTTCGGAGCGCCGACCCCGATCGAGATTGCCGTGAGCGGTCCCGCCATGGCTGATAATCGGGCCCACGCCGAAGCCATCCGCGCCGAGCTGGCCAAGATCCCCGAACTTCGCGACATCCAGTTCGCCCAGACCCTCGATGCGCCGGCGCTTGAGGTGAATATCAACCGCGAGAAGGCCGGACTCATGGGCATCAAGCTCAAC
>CAIYEN010000212.1 GCA_903925205.1 uncultured Opitutia bacterium
AGCTTCACCTTCAGCGTATTGGCATTAATGTGGTCGAGCCAATCGGGGCGGTCGCCATTATCGCCGAAGTCGATGCGGCTGACAAATGTCACGTAACCGCCGACCACGACCATGTTCACGAGGTTGGCGACCATGGAGATATCCACCAAGGAAAGGATGCCCAGCATGATGGAGCTCTCCGTCGCGGTGGCGAATCCGCCCAGCAGGTGAATCAGTTCCTGCACGCTCTTCCAGGCGTAGGCGATGGCGGCAAAAATCAGGGCGACGTAAATCGGCGCCTGCACCCAGCGGCTGGCAAAGATGAAGTACTCCAAGCCATGCTCGAGGCGTTCGGCGATTGGCTTATCCGCAGGCGGCTTTTCCATGCGGCCCATCCTTAGGCGGCGGCGGCCTCCGTCAAGCCCGCGGCTCAGATTCCGGCACTGGCGGCCGCTTCCCCGAGCGGGCCGGCATCCGGATCCCGCAGGTAGGCATCCGCCTTGGCGGAAACAATCACCCCGTAATTAATCGTCCCCAACCAGCCCGACATGATGATGCCGACGCTGCCGGCATGGTATAGCCCGCCCACTTGCTCGGGCAGCCCCATCGACACCTTGAGGCCTTCGAACTTCGTACCGAACGAAGTGCCGCCGACATGGCGGACATAGCGATTGACCGTGCGCGGGGTGGCCGCCTCGGCGTGGTCGACCTTGGAGCGGATATCCGGGATGAACTTCTCGAGACCGCGGAAGGACTCCTCGATGACACGGGCCTTATGCGTCTGGTAATCGGCCTCGGAGAGGCTCGCCCAATCCTCATACTTTTGGTTCACCGAAGTGACGATCGCGTAGCGCGGGACCTTCGTGTGCGGACGGGTATCGGGATAATACACCGAGTAGGTCCGCGAGGTCGTGTGAAAGTCGATGAGCTCGCGGCTGGAAAAAGGCTTCGCCTCAGAAGTGAAGACGAGGTCGCCGATGTGCGGAATGCTTTCGCCGGTGCGCACCCCCATGTAGACCTGGCAAGATGACGTGTTGACGCGCACCTGGCGGGCTTGCTCGAGGAAGGCGCCATCGAAGGCGGTGGCGTCCGTTAACTTGAGGACCGTGTCCTTGATGTTGGCGTTAGAGACGACCGTGGCACAGGCGACTTCGGCCTCTTCGCCAAGGCGCGTCCCGCGGAGCTTGACGCCCACCACGCGGCGACGCCCGGAGGAGTCTTTTTCGACGAGCACCTTTTCAACGAGCACATTTCGGCGGATGTCGACCCCGTTGGCCTTCATCTCCGCGGTCATGAGGTTAATCATCGTATCCGTGCCGCCTTGGAAGATGAACACCCCCTTCGACATGAAGTTCGAGAAGACGATACCGAAGGTAATCGCTGGGTCGTCGAGGGTCGAACCGTTCGCGTAGGCGATGGGCTCAAGCAGCAGGCGCTGGATATCAGGGCGCCCTGGAAAAAACTGCTCGAAGAGCTCGCGGGTGGTGCGCGGGTCGTTGTCGTAGTAGTTCATCGAGCGGAGGTGCGCGAAGAACGCCTCCACGGTCTCGGCGGGGATACGGAACTGCTCGATCATGATCCGCGTGAAGTCCGCACGGTCGAAGGTCGTGCGGACGTCGAAGTCCGGATTAATGAACCGCACATCATGCAACTGGTGGATGCGGTCGGAAATCTCTTTCGTCCAGTAGCGGCGGGTCGACTTGATCATCCCATGCGGGAAGCCGTGCAAGGAGATGTCGAAGACGTGGCCCCCGGCGCGCTTAAAGAAAGTCGCTAACCCGCCGAGCTGGTAATGGTGCTCCAGCAGGAGAACCTTGCGGCCGAACTTCGCGAGGTTGTTCGCGGCTGTCATCCCGCCGAGACCGGCACCAATGACGACGGCGTCGTAGCGGGGGAGCAGGTTTTCGAAAGGCGAAGGCATCGGAGAGGGACAGGAAGAAGGAAACGGGCGGAAGGCAAAGCCGAAACCCGCTTGAAGGCGGGCCTTAGCGGGTCCGGAGGCTCCAGCCGGAGCGAGCCTTGGTCAGCACCACCGGCCGACCGAATAACTTCGCCAACTGCGGACGACGGAGCGTCGCGGCGACCGGGCCGGCGGCCAATTTCGAGCCATTCCGCAGCAACAAGGCGTGCGTAAAGACGGGGACGATCTCCTCGACATGATGCGTCACCAAGACGACGGACGTGCCCTTGGCGACCGTCGGCAACTGCTGGAGAAGGGCTAGGAAATCTGCGCGGGCGGCGGGGTCGAGCCCAGCACAAGGCTCGTCCAGAATCAGCAAGGCGGGCCGACCGATCAACGCCCGGGCGATGAGCACCCGTTGGCGTTCGCCTTGGGAAAGGTGACCGTAAGGACGCTGGGCCAAGGCCCCGACCTTAAGCTGTCGCAACATCCGGCGGGCCCGTGCCAGCACCGCTGCGGACGGACGCCGCCAAAGGTTGATGACGCCATCCACACCGCCGGCGACGACGTGTAAGGCGGGTTCGGCCGGCTGGACCATCGCTGCGACGGACGGACCCGCCAAGCCGATACGGCGACGCAGTTCCCGCCAGTCGCTACGCCCAAACGTTTCCCCGAGGACGGAGACACGGCCAGACGTGGGCGCGAAATAACCCGTCAAGGCCGCCAAGAGGGAAGATTTGCCCGAGCCATTGGGGCCGAGAAGTACCCAATGCTCGCCCGCACGCACCGTCCAATCGATACCTTTAAGGATAACCTTACCTTCGCGGGCGATGCGCAGGCGGGCGACCTCAAGGACGGGCGGAAGCGGCGGGTTCATGGGCTAGCTTCATTAGGCTGACCTCGCTCCGGCTTCCAAGTCACAAAGCAGGTACGCCCGGCCTTGCCCTCCGCCCCGAGGTCTGCTTATTAGAAATAGATGCGCTGGGCAACCCCACTCCTCCTTGGCCTGTGCCTTGCCCTCGGGGCGGCGGAGCCGTCCGCGCCAGCGCCGATTTCGAAAGACGACCTCGCCGAGCTCGAACAACTGCGGCAGAAGATGCAGGCCGACAGCACCAAGCCCGAAGCCGCCGCCAAACCAACCCCCGGGAAAGGCGGCATGAGCCAGGAAGACCAAGCGGAGTTCGACACCTTGCGCTCCCAAATCAAGGCCCGCCAAACGGATATTCCGGCGAGCAAGCCCTTGCTTGTACAACTGATCCACACGGAACTGGACGGCCTAGAACTCGTGATGGTCCTCGACGCCGCGATTCCCACCCCCGTCGTCATCCAAGGCAGCGGACACACCTTGGGGCAGAAATTCAGTATCCAAGGCACGTTCAGCGGCGCCGCTAAATTCGAGGGTGCCTACTACTCCTTGCTCAAGACAAGCGAGCCCGTGGTCAACTCCACCGCCCCCAAGGAAGCCCTCAAGAATGACTCTCCCCTGCGGCCCGTCTTGGGGGCAGCTGACGGCGAAACCGACGAAGGCTTCAGCGGCTTCCAGCTGAGCAATATTCTCTTTGCGGGCTTCGCGGCCATCTCGCTCGCCATCGTCGGCCTCAAGGTCAAAGCCAAGATTGACGCCATAAAAGGCAAGAAGTCGCGCCGCCGTTGACCTAAGTTTCAACCCAATTAAATCCACCGCCATCCTCCTCACCTTCGCTACTTTGATCTGCGCTCCGCAGGTTGCGAGTGGCGCTTCTAACGCCGAAAAAGCCCAAGCCACTGCGACTGCGGTGGCCGCAGGGGGCGGCACGGCCAGCACCGCCACCACGGGCGCCAAAGTCACCCCGCCCAAGCCCGAGCCGAAGACCGAGCCCAAGGCCGCCCCGAAAGGCGCGGAGGAAACCCCCACGCCCTTGAGCGAACCCCTCAAGGACGGCACGGAAACGCGCATCACCTGCGCCTACAAAGGTTCTGGTAAACTCGCGGCGATGTCCGGCACCTACCATTATAAACTCTGGGTTCCCGAAGGCTACGCCGCTGACCCGAAGAAAACCTGGAAAACAATCTTCATCGCTGACCCCAACGGCAAGGCCAAGCTAGGCGCGATGGGTGACTGGATTAAGACGCATGGCTATATCGCGGTGATGCTGGAGGAATCCAAGAACGGCCCGTGGGAACCGACCATCGGTAACTTTCTCGCAGCGCATGAAGACGTCGTGAAGCGGATGCGCGTCGCCGAAGGCAAGAAAGTCGCCGCCGGCTTTTCAGGTGGCGCGCGCGCGAGTTCACTCTTCGTGACGCTCGCCCCTGGCTTCGGCGGCCTCATCTTCCAAGGCGCCGGCTGTAGCGACTTGAACCCCGACGGTTCCTACATCGTGAAGGACATCAAGGTGAAGGCCCTCGCCGGCACCTTCGGTAAAAAAGACATGAATTACGGCAACGCCGCCAAATTGAAGAAGGCCTTCGGGGCGCGCATCGAAATCTTCGAATTCGAAGGCGGCCACCAGTGGGCCCCGAAGGAAATCGTCGAGCTAGCGTTGAACGAAGTGGACGGCAAATTACCCAAGTAAAGGGAGCGGCCGTGCTGAGAAAGTTTGCAGGGAACGCGGGAGCGGGCTTGGGTGTCCTATCCCCATGAAGTCCCTGCTGCCCCTCCTCCTTGCCCTCACGGGCTTCGCCGCCCCCGCGGAAGCTCCGCTGAAGTTCGCCGACCCCAAGCCGCAGGCCTACAGCCTGACGCTCCGTGCCAGTGAAATCGACCCGCGCTGCAAGTCCCATCCCGAAGTTGGCTTCGTGCTCGAGGCTGCCGGTAAACCTACCGACACCGAACACGCCAATGTCGATACGCGCGTCGCGCCCCGCGGCCAGCTCGTCATCTGGCTCATGGGCCACAGCCAACCGCTGGCGGAGAAGGTGAATAGCTACGGCCTGCACTACATCCAAGTCGCCTACGCGCGCGAGTGGTTCGGCAAACTCAACACCGAGCCGCTCGATGATTCGCAGCACCTCGGCAACATCCGCCTCGAGGCCCTCACGGGTATGGATGCGTCTAAGTCGATCGACATCCCTGTGCCCGACAGCATGAAGGAACGCGCGTACCAACTCGTGAAGGCCCTGGCGAAGTCCAACCCGCAGGGCCACTGGGAATTCTTCCTCACCAAGGACGGCAAAGCCCTCGATTGGGAAAAAGTGATTGTCTCCGGCGCCTCGCACGGGGCGACCTCTTCGGCACGCTTTGGCATCGCCCAGAAGTGCGCACGCATCGTCATGTTCTGCGGTCCACGCGATCAGCTCGACGACTGGCAGGCGCTGCCCTCGGCGACGCCGGCCAATCGCTTCTTCGGCTACAGCCACGTCCTGGATGGTGGTTGGAGCGGTGACCATTACCCGCGCTCTTGGCTGCTCATGGGCCTGAATAAGTTCGGCCCCATCGTGAACACCGACGAAGCGAAGGCCCCTTACGGAAATTCGCGCCGCCTGATCACGAAGTACGACGTCAAAGGCGACGCCAACAAGGCGCACGGCTTCGTCCAAGTCGGCAAGAACCCGCCCAAGGACGCCAAGGGTGTGCCGCTGCAGGATGACGTCTGGCGCTACCTGTTCACTTCCCCAGTCGATGAAGTCGGCAAGCCGGTCCCGGCCGAGCCCGAGACCCGCATGAATTTGCGGAAGCAAAAGTAAGCCCTGTTACCGAGGCTTGCCCTCGGACGGCTTTCTCCCGTTGGATGGACAGACATCGCCGTGGCCATCCGCATCGACCTACTCACCCTCTTCCCGGCCATGGCCGACGGCTTCCTCCAGGAGTCCGTCATCGGCCGTGCCATCGAAAAGGGCACTATCGGCTTCAAGGCCCACGACCTCTTGCCAGGTATCATCCAAGTCGTCATAGTACTTCACCCACTCTCCAAGCTCAAACGCGGTACGAGAGTTCTGTGACATTTGGCGCGTGGCTTTTTTGTGGTTTTTCTGGTTTCAAGATTTGGCCAGACTACTTATAGCAAAATTAAAACTAATTCGAATCGAATCGACGCGTGTTTCTAATTTTAAAACTAAAAACGCGCGCGAAGAGACATTTCAGGAAGAGACATTTATTATCTCTTTTAATCATACTGGCAGAACAAGGTCCCCATGTCGATCCCAGGCATGATCTCCGCGATGAAGTGCCCCTCGTCGGCGTTCTCGTCCATAACGAAGGGGTTGCAGTTGCTGAACTGGCCCTGGCCCCCGTACTTCCCGTCGAAGTTGATGAGATACCCGCAGATGGGGCGCTCCTTGGTGCTCCGCGCCGAGTGGTTGACGCGATGAACACACCCATG
>CAIYEN010000213.1 GCA_903925205.1 uncultured Opitutia bacterium
TCGGCGGCTCGGGTGGCGGACACATGTCCCTCGTCATGGCCGAACGTGCACCGCAACTCTGGGCCGGCGTCAGTGCCTGGGTACCAATCTCGGATCTCACCGCTTGGCACGCCGAGAGTACGGCACGTAAAAATAACTACGCCAAGATGATCGAGCAGTGTTGCGGCGGAAAGCCCGGCCCGGCCACGGCAGCGGAATACCGCTATCGCTCGCCCCTCTTCCATCTCGCCGCTGCTAAAAGCCTACCGCTCGATATTAATACCGGTATCCACGATGGCCACACGGGTTCCGTGCCCGTCAGCCAATCGCTGCATGCTTTCAATGTTCTGGCCGCGGCCAACGGCCAACCTCAGCAGCAACTCACCGAAGCCGATATCGACTTCATCACGCGGGAGCAGAAAATCCCCGACTCCTTGGCGGCCGAAAAACAGACCGACCCAGAACGCCATAAGGCCGTGCTCTTCCGCCGCATCGCCGGTGCCGCTCGCATCACCATCTTTGAAGGAGGGCATGACTCCGAACCGGTCGCCGCGCTCAACTGGCTCGCCCGTCAACGCAAAGGACAACCCGCCGATTTCACGCTGGGTGAGCCGCCGAAAGACGCCCCCAGTTCCCTACGCTTGGCGAAATAATTCAGCGCGGCGGAGCCGGCTGACGCAATCCCACTAAACTCCGTCGTTATCAGCCGCCAATGACGGCAGGGCTGAGATAAGCGTGGGGGCAACGCGTCTGTCGCATTGATTATGCTGAACGTGCGAGGAGAATGGCCGACCGGCTTCGCGTCGGAATCTTTATGCGCCCCCTCCTCGCCTCCCTGCTGGTCGTAGTCATCGCGACCTCAGTCCCTCATGCCATCCGAGCGCAAGCCCCTGCGCCCACCAAAGCTGCACCTAAGCTGACCTGGCCAACCATCGTTGACCGGGCTCGCCTGCTCACCGCCGCCGGACGCGAAGAGGTCACGATTGGCGGTAAGATCAGCGGCTCCAATGTCTCCGCCTCCGAAGGGTTCGTGACGCTGGCTGAAATCAAGACGAAGCCCGCTAAAGGTGAGTGGCTAGAAATTAAGTTTACGAACACCCAACCGTATCGCTGGGTCCGGTACGAAGCCCCAGCTGGCTCGCATGCCAATATCGCCGAGCTCGAATTCTACGCCGGTGAAAATAAAATCCGCGGCCAAGGCTTCGGCTCAGGTGGACGCTGGAAGGCCGCCCTCGACGGCAAACCAGAAACGAGTTTCAACGCCGAACTCGCCGACGGACAAGCCGTCGGCCTCGACCTCGGCAACTTGGCTTCCACTTGGCAGCCAGACTTCAATCCCGGCGGCGGTAATTTCGAGAAGCCCATCGAAGTTAAACTTTCGAGCCGCACCCCGGGGGCGACGATTCGCTACACTTTAGATGGCACGGCTCCGGGACCGAACAGCGGCGTCGCCTACACGGGTCCACTCACCCTTGAGAAGAACACCACCCTGGTAGCCGTAGCCTTTAAAGACGGCCTCGCCGCAAGCCCGCCCAGCACCACCACCCTCTGGGTCGGCAAGCCCAGCCAGGCGCCCTCCCACTCCTTCCACGTCGGCAACAGCCTGACGGGTAATGCCAGCCGCTACGCCAGTTTCATCCGCACCGCTGGCGGCGAAGACAGGTTCCCCGCTTACCTCATCGGCGGGTCTCTCACCGTGAAGCTGTGGAATGAATCCCAAGGCCCCGACAAGAAACGCTGGGACGAAACCTACGCCAAGGCCGAGCACCCGCTCGACACCTTCACCATGCAGCCGCGCGATTTCAACGTCGACCAGGAGACGGATCATGCCACGCGCTTCATCAAACTCATCCGCGAGAAATCTCCGGACGTCCAACCGTGGCTCTACGTCGAATGGGTTGAGATGAACCGTGGCCGCCCGACCGACAAGGGTCTCGTCCCGACCTTCCAGATGAAGAAAACTTTTCCGGCACTCACCTGGCAGGAATCCATGGCTGCCATGTTGCTCTACAATGAAGAAGTCCAGCACCGCATCCTCGCCGGCTACCACGAAGGCAAACCCGTGCGCATCATCCCCACCGCGCACGCGCTCGGTCTCGCCCGATCATTGATTGATGAAGGCAAGTTCCCTGACGTCGCTCCGGGTGAAGCGAATTTCTATAGCCTCTTCTTCGAAGACAGTGTGCATGTAAACCCAGCTGGCTGCTACCTCGTCGCCTGCACTTGGTATGCCGCCCTGCATCGCGAATCACCCGAAGGCAAGATGCTCCCCATTGGCACGAGCCTGAATGCCGCCCAAGCCCGGGTCATCCAAAGCCTCGCCTGGGAAGTCGTCCGCAACTACCCGGACTGCGGACTCTACGAGGCCGGCACCCAGCCTTGCGCCCAGCCCGCCATCAGCCATGACGGCAAGCGGATCGCCCTAACCTCCGCTACCCCGGGTGCGTTCTTCCGGTACACGCTCGATGGCACCACCCCGACGCGCACCACGGGTTATATTTATAACGGGATTATTAGCGTCCAGCCGGGCATCCAGCTGAAAGCCGTCGCCTACCGTAGCGGCCTCGCCGACAGCGAAGTCACCGAGCTGGCCCGCTAAACGAGGTGCCGCGGGCCCTTGGTGGGCCTTTCGGCGACTTTTCCTCTGGTCGGGCTGGTGAGATTCGAACTCACGACCTCTTGCACCCCATGCAAGCGCGCTACCAGACTACGCTACAGCCCGAGAGAGGAAAGAGTGGGTTAAGCCCCAGCGAGGCGGGGTTGTCAATCCGACAAAGCCAGCCCCTTGGTTTCTGGACTTATCCCACGCTTAACCCTAGTAAATCAATATGAGCCGATACCCCTGGATGCTCCTGATGCTGTGCAGTGCTGGGCTCCTTGCGGAGTCCCGACCAAACATTGTTTTCATCTTAGCCGATGACCTCGGCTACGGTGAAGTCGGCTACAACGGACAAAAAATCATCCGCACGCCCAACGTCGATCGCCTCGCTCGCGAGGGCATGATTCTCACGCGTCACTATTGTGGCAACGCCGTCTGCGCTCCTTCACGCACCGTGCTCATGACCGGCATGAATCCCGGCCACGCCCCGGTGCGCGACAACATGGATGTCGGCGAAGGCGAACAGACCCCATTACCCGCGGGCATCACCACCCTGCCCGCCACCCTCAAGCAAGCGGGCTACACCACGGCCGCTTTTGGGAAATGGGGCATGGGCGGTTTCAATTCGACGGGCAATCCGCTGAAGCAAGGCTTCGACCATTTCCTCGGCCTGACGAGTCAGCGCGTCGCCCATAGCCACTATCCGGCTTTCATCCAAGATGATGGAAAGTTAATCCCGCTCGACAACGGCCCGAAGGGCGTGCCCGGCCACGCCAAGTTCCCCGAAGGTGCCGACCCCAAAGACCCTGCGGCCTATGCGGCCTTTATCGGTAAAGATTTTTCCAGCGATCGCACCATCGCCGGCGCGGAAGCTTTCATTGCCCAGCAGCCAAAGAATAAACCCTTCTTCCTCTACTACGCTTCGCCCCTACCGCACGTCTCACTCCAAATCCCCGCCGATGACCTCAAAGTGTACGACGGCGTGATTACCGAAGCAGCGCCCTACCTCCCGAACAAAAGTGGCTACGTGCCGAATCGCACCCCGCGGGCCACCTATGCAGCGATGATCACACGTCTCGATAAGGAAGTCGGCCGCATCCTCGCTTCGCTCGAGAAAGCGGGCCTCGCCGACAACACGATTATCGTCTTCAGTGGCGACAATGGTGCGACCCATGACGCCGGCGGCGTCGACACAGGCTATTTCAATTCCGCGGGTGGCCTCAAAGGGCTCAAGGGGTCGCTCCATGAAGGCGGCGTCCGTGAACCTACCGTCGTCCGCTGGCCCGCAGGCATCAAGGCTGGCAGCCGCTCGAACCGCATCTCCGGCTTCGAAGACTGGCTGCTGACTTTCGCCGAGCTGGCGGGTGTTCGCATGGAACCCTCTGCCAATATGAGCAGCGAAAGCCTCGTGCGCGCACTCCGCGGCACCGACACCCCGCGCGCCGCCCCGCTCTATCGCGAATTCCCAGGTTATGGCTCTCAGCAAGCCATCTGGGACGGCAAATGGAAAGCCATCCGCACCGACATGGCCAAGGCCCTCCAAGCCAAGACCCCGATTCATCTTGAACTCTACGACCTCGATGCCGACCCGAATGAGGCCATCGACCTTGCGGATAAATTCCCCGAGGTGGTGAAAGAGCTCGAAGCCAAGATGGCGGCGGCCCGCGTACCTGACCCCCACTTCCCGCTCATCGGCGTGGACCCGGCTCCGACCAACGCAGGCAAGGGCAAGAAGAAGTCGGCGAAGTAACCGGTGCGAAAGCTGACGTCATTACTCACCCTGCTCATCGCGATGAGTGGTGCCGTTAGCGCCCCCATCACGCGCACCGCCGGCCCGCTACTCGATAAACCTGGGGACCTGGGCGTGGGACGGATGATACCTGATTTCACCTTCACGGAGGTCAGCGGGGCCACGCACCACCTTTCCGAAATCCGCCAGACCCAGGGACTGGTCATCGCCATGTCGAGCACGACTTGTCCGATCAGTAAGCGCTACCTGCCGACACTGGTACAACTCGAAAAGAGCCTCGCCGCCAAGGGGCAGACGCTCCTCGTCGTCAACGCTATGTCCGCGGAAAACCCTGCGGACATCAAAGCCCAACTCACGGAGAGCGGCTTGAAGTGCGCCTACGTGCACGACAAAGACGGCACCATCGTGCGAGCCCTCGGGGCGCGCACGACCGCCGAAGTTTTCCTGATCGATCATAAACTTACGCTTCGCTACCGCGGTGCCCTCGATGACCAATATGGTGTCGGCTACAATCGTGAGCAGCCGGAGCACCGCTACCTCGCCGATGCCCTCGACGCCGTGCTCAAGAATCAGCCAGTGCTCATTGGTGCTACCACCGCACCCGGCTGCGAACTCGACATCCAGCCGCACTTAGGCCCAGCGACGCCGATCACCTACCACCGCGACGTCGCCCGCATCCTTCAACAGAACTGCGTGCGCTGCCACCATGCCGCCGGCCTGGCGCCCTTTGCCTTGGATGAACTCGCCTCCGTGCGCGACCATACGAAGACCATCAAGCGGGTCTTAAGCGAAGGCACCATGCCACCGTGGTTCGCCGCGCCGCCTAAAGAGGGCGGCCCCAGCCCTTGGGCGAACGACTGCTCGCTCTCGACCAAGGATAAGGCTGACTTGCTCGCGTGGATTGATTCCCCGGGACGTCCGCTGGGTAATCCAGCCGACGCCCCGGCCAAACTGACGTTCGACGGTGAATGGAGTATCGGAAAACCCGATACCGTTATCTCCCTCAGCAAAACTTACGCCATCAAGGCCACGGGAGTCATGCCGTACCAGACCGACATCGTCACGACTACCTTCACGGAAGACAAATGGATCAAGGCCTACGAGATCATCCCCACCGCGCGCGAGGTCGTGCACCACGTCATCGTGATGGTCCATGCGCCTGGCGAAAAACTTGTTGGCGGCGGAGCCGAGAACTACTGGGCCATTTATGTGCCAGGTAATAGTGCCCGCGTCTACGCCGAAGGGGTCGCTCGTAAACTCCCCGCCGGAGCACGTATCAGCTTCCAGATTCATTACACCCCGAGCGGCAAGGCCGTTCAGGACCGCATGCGCATGGGTCTCACCTTTGCCAAGGAAGCCCCGCGACTTGAGATTAAAACCGTGGGCGTCGCTCATCCGCTCCTCTCGATTCCACCCAACGAGGCGAATCATATCGAGACCAAGCTCCAACGGGTACCGGCCGACCTCACGGTGACCAACCTGCTCGCCCACATGCATGTGCGCGGCAAGGCCTTCAAATATGAGCTCATCTACCCCGACACCCACGTAGAGACTCTGCTTGATATCCCCCGCTATGACTTCAACTGGCAGCTGCGCTACGACTTCAAGGAACCCAAAGTATTCCCCAAGGGCAGCACCTTACGCCTCACCGCCGTCTTTGATAACAGTACGGGCAACCGTGCCAATCCCGACCCCTCCAAGACCGTCAAATGGGGCCAGCAGACTTACGACGAGATGATGGTCGGCTACCTAGAATACATTGTACCAGTGAAACGGTAAAGGGTCTCGAGGTAGGGGCGCGACTGCGTCGCGTCCGTCGGCCGGAGTCGCTGAGAATAGTTAAGTGGCACTGATTCGCACCTCACGACGCGAACGGACGCCACACAGTGGCGCCCCTACCTTTTACAATTCTTCGATGCCCTCGCGCAGCTCCGCGGCCTTCTTCCTTACGGCCGCTTGCTCGGCGGGCGACATATTCGCGGCCTGGCGCACGGCCATGCCGATGCGCGGATTATTCAGGAAGCGGTCCTGATGGCGGAGCCAAAAATCCCAGTAGAGGGCGTTGAGCGGACACGCCAACTGTCCGGTGCGATCCTTGGGGTCATAGGGGCAACCTCCGCAGTAGTTCGACATCTTGGAGACGTAGCTCGCGGCGCAGCAGTAGGGTTTGCTCGCGAGGAACCCACCATCCGCATGCTGGCTCATGCCAACGACGTTCGGTAGCTCGACCCACTGGAAGGCATCAATGTAGACGCCGAGATACCATCGCTCGACCTCGGCGGGATCCACCCCCGCGGTCAGGCAGAATGAGCCGATGACCATCAAGCGCTGAATATGGTGCGCGTAGGCGGTGTCGAGCGACTGCCCGACAGAGTGCCGCATACAGTTCATCTTCACCTTACCCGTCCAGAACCAGGACGGGAGCGAGAGCGTGTGCCCGAGGCCGTTGGCGGTCTCATACCCGGGCATCTTGGCCCA